>NZ_JBEZJY010000092.1:0-16942 GCF_040651415.1 Streptomyces sp. NPDC048484 | reverse complement strand
GAAAGCCGTGTGCGGGAGAACCGCATGCACGGATTGAAGTGGCGGGGGCTGGAAACGGAGCGTCATGCGCCGCCGCGCCAGCCCCCGACCCTACCTGAACCGTGACCCTCTGACGGCGGATCAAAACTGACTCACTTCGTGGCATCCATACCAACCTGATCTTGATGGGAGATCGGGAGGAAAGGCCAGGGCCTGCGCCCTGGTCCGGTCGGGTGCGTGCCCGTGACGCCCATGACCACCGAGTAGAGGCTGGTCTCCGCGGCGATGAAGAGACGGTTGCGCTTGGCGCCGCCCCAGGTGATGTTGGCGACCGTCTCGGGGACGTTGAGCCGCCCGATCAGAGTGCCGTCGGGGTCGTAGCAGTGCACTCCGTCGTCCATCGCGGCCGCCCAGAGTCGGCCGGCATCGTCGAAGCGGAGGTTGTCGAAGCGGGCTGCCTTACGGTCCCCGGCTTCGGCGAAGATCTCGCCGTCTGACAGCGTGCCGCCATCGCGTACGTCGAAGACCCGGATGAAGCCTGCCCGGGTGTCGGAGACGAACAGTTGCCGCTCGTCGACCGAGAAGACCAGGCCGTTCGGGGCGCCGAAGCAGTCGGCGACCAAGCGCACTTCGCCGCTGTCCGGGTCGATGCGGTAGACGTTGTTGGAGCCGATCTCGCTCTGCGCGCGATAGCCCTCGTAGTCGCTGGTGATGCCGAAGTCCGGGTCGGAGAACCAGATGGAGCCGTCGGACTTCACCGCCGCGTCGTTCGGGCTGTTCAGGCGCTTGCCCTGCCAGCGGTCGGCCAGCTCGGTGAGCGTGCCATCGTGTTCGGTTCGCGTCACTCTGCGGTTGCCCTGCTCGCAGGTGATCAGCCGGCCCTGGCGGTCAAGGGTGTTGCCGTTGGTGTGCCCGGCGGAACGGCGAAAGACGCTGACGGCACCCGTCTCCTCGTCCCAGCGCAGCATCCGGTCATTGGGGATGTCGCTCCAGATCACCTGCCGCCAGGCGGGCAGGTATATCGGTCCCTCGGCCCAGCGGCAGCCGGTGTGCAGGACCTCCAGGCCATCATCACCGTTCATGCAGCGACCTGTACGGAACCGGTCGTCGAGCATCTCGTACGGCGGGCGCTCACTGGTCATGAGGGTCCTTCTCATCCAGACAGGTGCCGAATCTGCTACGGCCTATGGGGCAGATTGCGGGATGAGATATCGTCACCGCAAGATCAATCCGAATGGAGAGTTGTGGATCACATCGATCGCACCCTGCTGGCGCAGCTCCAGCAGGACGCCACCCAGCCCTACGCCGCGCTGGGCCAGGCCGTGGGCCTCTCCGCCGGAGCGGCTCATGAACGCGTGCGGAAGCTGCGGGAACGCGGCGTAATCCGGCGCACCACCGTCGAGGTGGACCCGGCGGCGGTGGGCAACGCGGTCCTTGCCTACGTGATGGTCAACTCAGTCTCTTGGATGGGCGATTCGGCGGCGGCCTTCGCCGCGCTCCCCGAGATCGTGGAGGCGCACGTCATCGCCGGCAGTGCATCGGTGCTGGTGAAGGTCAGGACCGCGACCACCGAGCAGCTACAGGACGTATTGCGCCGGATCTACGCAATCGACGGAGTCAGCGGGACGCAGGCCACGGTGGTGTTGGAGACCTTCTTCGAGCGGCCGGTCTCTCCCCTGATTGCTGATAAGGAGTGATCTCGCGCGGACCCATGCCCCCTGCCTTCCTCGGCCACCACCACGGCACGAGCCTGCTGATCATTAACCCTCGGCGGCGATGATCAAGCTTCGTTGTCGCGGCGCACTCGGCGCCGCTTCTTCTGCCCGCCGTCTCGCTCATCAAGGGGTGTCCGGGTGTTCTTGAGGGGCCGGGGTTTTTGAGGGAGTTGTTGAAGGCTCTGAAGCCCGTTTCGGTGACCTTCGGCCGATCCTCAGAAAACGGTCGATTCTCGAACGCGAGAGGCTCGGCGTGGAGGTGCACCCCTCCAAGGCATGCTTCACAACATCTCTTTTGAAACAACTGTTGTAGGTCTACCCTCGGCGCATGGTCGCTTCCTCCGCTGCATCCGCCGAGTCCTGGGAACGGGACATCGAGCTCGACACCGCTGCCCTGCGCGTACTTGCTCACCCGCTGCGCTTGAGCGTGCTCACCTTGCTGCGTGAGCGCGGTCCGTCCACCGCCACCCGGATCGCCGACGAGCTCAGCATCAACCCCGGCGCAGCGAGCTACCACCTGCGTCGCCTCGCATCGGGCGGACTCATCGTGGACGAGCCGAACCGCGGCACCGGCCGCGAGCGGTGGTGGAAATCTGCCCATCGCCAGTCGATCCACGATCCTGCGGCCGCGCCTGCGGAGCAGCACGAGGCCGGACGCGCATACACGCACGCAGTCGCTCTTGCCGCTGCAGATCGCCTGCGCAGGGCTGCGCGCGAGGTGGCCCTGCTTCCTCAGGAGTGGCTCAACGTCACCACCTACAGCGACTTCCTTCTGTATCTGACTCCAGGCGACGTAGACCGGATGAAGACCGAGATCTTCGAGGTGATCTCGCGATATCGGCATGGCGAGAGCGAGGCGCCCGCAGGCTCCTCTCCAGTGGCGCTGCAAGTGCAGGCGTTTCCGGTGCCTGGCACGGCCGTGCCGCCGGCCGGTGACGCGTGAGCGCGGACGACATAGCCGCTTCCGTGCGGCCTGCCTACCGGGACGTCAACGTCCTGCGCTGGCTTGCCGCGTACACAGCTTCGGTCACTGGCGATGTCGTGTACTTTCTCGCCCTGTCCTGGGCCGCCACTCGCGTCGGAGGGCCGTCGCAAGTTGGCCTGGTGGTCGCAGCCGGGGCCCTCCCGCGTGCGGTGCTCATGCTCGGCGGAGGCGTAGTGGCTGACCGGTTCGGGCCGCGCCGGGTTGCTGTCGTCAGCGACGCGATCCGTTGCGCGGTGATCCTCGCCGCCGCTGCGACGGTCACGCTGGCGCCTCCGGGCGTGTGGCTGCTGGTTGCGGTCGCGTTGATCTTCGGCGTGGTCGACGCGGTGTTCATGCCGGCGGTGGGTGCGCTCCCGCCGCGCATCACGGCGCCTGAGCAGCTCGCCCGGGTCCAGGGGATGCGCGGGCTGTCGATCCGGCTGAGCAATGCCGTGGGCCCCCTCCTGGCGGGAGCCGTCCTTGTGATCGGCGGAGCGGCGAGCGCGTTCACGGCCGCGGGTGTTCTCTTCGCCCTCTCACTCGTCACGCTGCTCACCGTGCGGACTACTTCTTCAACGGAGGCATCTCAGCACGCCTCCGCCTGGCGTGAGCTGGGTGACGGTTTGCGATATGTCCGTCGCCACCGAATGCTCGCCCCGCTGGTCACGGTGATCGGGCTGAGCGAGATGTGCTTCAGCGGTCCGGTCGCCACCGGCCTAGTGCTCCTGGCCGACGAACGCGGCTGGGGCGCTTCTGGCATGGGGTGGATCGCGAGCGCATTCAGCGTCGGAGCCGCGGCCTCGGCGTTGCTGATCACCGTGTCGACCCGGATACCGCGCGCCGGGCTCGCGATCTGTGGCTCGTTGATCGTCACTGCCACGGGGGCGGTCGCCTTGGGGCACGCTCCCTCCCTGCCCATCGCCGTCATGTTCGGAGCCTTGATCGGTCTGACCAGTGGGTTCACCACGACCGTGACCGGAGCCCTGATCCAGACGGAGACCGACGCCCGATACCTCGGCCGGGTCACCTCGGTCACCACTCTGTGCACGCTGGGACTCGCACCCGTACTTTTCCCGGCCGTCGGTATCACGGTGGCCCTGTGGGGAGCGGACATGTTCTTCATCGGATGCGGCGCGACCTGCCTGCTCGCCGCAGCGCTCGGCCTCTCTGCCACCGTGATACGACGCGCCGAACTCTTACCGCCCAGTCACGCATCGCCGACCGAACGGTGACGGGACTGGACGGGCTCACGCATCCATACGTTCGTCGGCCGGCTCCTCATCGCCCGCCGTGCGGGGGCCGGGCACCGTGACCGCAGTGAGGTTGAGGCGGGCGGCCATATCGAGGTTGACCTCCCCGTAGGGGCGTACGTGGGACCAGAACAGCGGGGTCAGGCCGCGCCGGTCGGCGGGGGTGAGGAGGTCGACCCACTCCGGTTCGCCGAGGATGTCTTGGAGCATCAGGGTGTTCACGTAGACCAGGGCCGATTGCAAGATTCTCAGGCACAGGACAAACATCTCCTGCTCGTCGCGCCGGTTCGAGGCGATCTCTCCGCCCTTGCCGTAGGCGATCACGGAGTTGGCGCCGTTGGAGGACAGGAAGTCACGGATTCCCGACCCAAGCCCGTGCCGCGTAGCGGCACAGCAACGGAACGGAAGGCCAGAAACCTCGGGCTTCAGCACGAGGTACAAGTCAAGAAACGGCCCTCACCACCGGCGCCCCCCGGGCGGTCGCCCTCGCGGGCGACCCCGGGGCCGCGGCGCTCCTCCTCGGCGCCGCCTCCACCGCCCGCGCCTCCACGAGCGCGCCGCTTGAGCGGCTGCGGGTGTGGCGCGACGCCGGCGTCGACACCGTCCGCTTCCACTCCGCCGACGAGACCCTCAATGCCCGCCTCACCACTCTCGGTCGGGCCATCGACCTGGTCGGCGGCATCGAGGCCGAAGCCGTACGGTAGCGCGCCGCGTACGAGGCGCCACGCCCGCGAGCTGCGCCCCCGGCACCTTGCCGCGGCTGTGGAAACGGCAGGCGGTCGATCTCGGCAGCTTGTGACTCAGTGTGGTCAAAGCGTTCATCGTCGTCCGTGTCAATCGGCTATATCGCCCCAGAGTCAACCAGGCGGGGAGGCGGCGGTCGCGACAGAGGGTGACGAATCGATTTCGCTACAAGTTCCGAAATTAAACACGACGGCTCCCGGCACGCCGACGAAACACACCATTCCTACCGTCGCTGTCAGCCGCACAGGACCCCATAGGAGGTCCGCCGGACCAAAAAGGCTACTTTCCCCGGAAATCCCGTCTGTCCTCAGTGCCTTCATGAGACAGGAGCAGCGAGTGTCCAACATCTCCAGACGCGGCGCCCTACGGCTGGCCGGCGGCATGACCCTCCTCGGAACCCTCGGCCTGGCGGGATGTGGGCGCGGCGATGACACCGCTGCGACAGCCAGCGCCAAGCCCGTCGACAGTTCACCGGCCAAGGGCACCGTTCGTGTCTGGGCCGCCCAGGGCGATGCCGACGTGCTCGACAAGGTCATCAAGCCCTTCGAGGCCGCGAACCCCGATCTCGACGTGAAGTTCACGCTGATCCCGAACGCCGAGTACTACACCAAGCTCCAGTCGGCGATCGCGGCGGGCAAGGGACCCGATGTCGCCCAGTTCTTCCCCGAGTCGCAGTCCCAGTTCCTCGATCCGTCGATCCTTCGGCCCGTTCCGGACCGCCTCGTCGACCCGAACAGCTTCTTCAAGAGCCTCTGGGACGCCGGTGTGGTCAAGGACGTCGCCTACACGGTGCCCTGGTACGCGTACACCTACGCGCTCGTCTACCGCGCCGACCTCGCCAAGAAGGCGGGTGTCGAGGCGCCGGCGACGTGGGACGACATGGTGCCGTTCTTCAAGGCGCTCCAGGGTGCCGGCGCCGCGCACGGCCTCGGGGCCGACATCGGCTGGGACGTCTTCAACGGCCAGGACGCCGCGATGTACGCCTGGCAGGCCGGTGGCTCTCTGCTCTCGTCCGACGGCACATGGACACTTGACACTCCGGCGATGGCCGATGCGATCAAGTACAACGCGTCGTTCTTCACCTCGGGCATCGCCGACACCAGCGGCCCCACGTTCCTCGACGCGCAGCCGTACTTCGTGGCCGGCAAGACCGCCACGATGATCACGGGCCCGTGGGTCGTCGGTCAGCTCGACAAGGCCGCGGGCAAGGACGGCTGGACGGCGTCCCACGTCGCCACCGCACCCCTGCCGGCCGGGGCCTCGGGCAGCGCCTCCTTCTCCGGCGGAGGCAGTTGGGGCGTACTCGCCGGCAGCGGCAACGCGGACGCGTCGTGGAAGCTCGTCCGCTACGTTTCGAAGCCGACCACCCAGGTCGCGCAGTACAAGGCATACAGCTCGCTGCCGGCGGTCGTCTCCGCCTGGGACGCCCCCGCCATCGCCGGCCAGCCGCTGTTGGACGCCTTCCTGACGCAGATGAAGAAGTCCCGGGCCTTTCCCCAGGTGAGCACCTGGCAGCAGGTCGCGACCCGGCTGGGCAAGGAGATGGAGGCCGTGGCCAAGGGCGAGGAGAGCGCCGCGAAGGCCGCCGCGAACATCCAGTCGTACGCCGAGAGCCTCGGCACGGGTAAGAAGTGATCCGCGGATGACCACCACCCTCACCCCGGGGCCACCGCGTGGCATGCGTCGCTCACGAGGCGCCCGTCGTACGGCGGTCGCCTGGCTGTTCCTCGCGCCGTTCGCCCTCGTGTTCCTGCTCTTCACGGCGATTCCCACCGTCGCCGCGCTCGGGTTCAGCCTCACCGACCTGCGGGGCACGGATCTGCGACACCCGCTCGCGGTCGACTTCACCGGACTGGAGAACTATCTCCGCCTGTTCCAGGACGAGAGCTTTCTGCGGGACATCCTGAACACCATCCTCTTCGTGGCCGTCGGCGTGCCGCTGACCATGGGGATCGGATTCGCGCTGGCCCTCGCGCTGAACTCCGGCATCCGACGGCTGCGCGGCGTGTTCCGCACGGTCTTCTTCGCGCCGGTCGTCACGAACGTCGTGGCGGTCGCGCTGATCTGGCAGTACGCCTTCAACGAAAGCGGCACCGTCAACAAGGTGCTCGGCGCCGTCGGCTTCGCCGGCCCCAACTGGCTGGACGATCCGAACCTGGCCATGCCCGTGGTCATCCTGCTCGGGATCTTGCGCAACTTCGGCATCGCGATGGTGCTGTTCCTCGCCGGTCTGCAGGCGATCCCGGAGGACGTGTACGAGGCCGCCTCCCTCGACGGGGCCGGCCGGTGGCAGCAGTTGAGGCACATCACTCTGCCGCTGCTGCTGCCCACCACGCTCATGGTGTCGGTGCTGCTGACCGTCTTCTACCTGCAGGTGTTCGACGAGCCGTACCTGCTCACCAACGGCGGCCCGCTGGGCTCCACCGAATCGATGGCGCTGTACACCTACCGGCAGTTCGGATCCGGTGAGTTCGCGATGTCCTCGGCCGCGTCCTTCGTCATGCTCGTACTCGTGGCCCTGGTGAGCGTCGTCCAGTTCCGTCTGCTGAGGCCCAAGTCATGACCGCCGTCGCCGCGTTGGAGAACGCCGCCAAGACCCCCGACCGGACCGCCGTGCGCCGACGGACCCTCGCCCGGCCTCTGCTGTACGGCGTGCTGGTGCTGTGCGCGCTGCTCACGCTGCTTCCGTTCGGCTGGGTGCTCAGCGGCTCGCTGCGCAGCCTCGACGAAATCCGCTCCGACCCGGGGGCCTGGCTCCCGCAGCACCTCACCTTCGACAACTTCGAGCGGCTGTTCAACACCGAAGGCTTCGGAACGTTCCTCGCCAACAGCCTCGTGGTCGCGACCATCGTGGTGGTCGGCAACATCGTGGCGGCGTCGGCCGCCGGCTACGCCCTCGCGAAGTTCGACTTCGCGGGCAAGCGGATCGCGTTCGGCATGGTGATGGCCGCGATGATGGTGCCGTTCACGACCGTGTTCGTCACGCAGTTCGTGATCACGGTCAACATGGGTCTGGCGGACACTCTCGCCGGTATCGCGCTGCCCAGTGCGGCGCTGCCGCTGTCGGTCTTCATCATGCGGCAGTACGCGATGTCGATCCCCGACGAACTGCTCGAAGCGGCCCGGATCGACGGTGCGGGTGAGTTCCGGATCTTCTTCGGGATCTTCCTCCCGTTGGCCGGCCCCGCGGTCGCGACGATCACGATCATGTCGTTCCTCAACTCGTGGAACAACTTCATCTGGCCGCTCATCGTCGCCCAGAGCACGTCCAGTTACACACTGCCGGTGGGCCTGGCCGCCACCAGCCAGGCGGCGGCGCACGTCACCGACTACGGCCTGATGCTCGCCGGCGCGATCGTCGTGATGCTGCCGGTGCTGGTGCTCTTCCTGTTTCTGCAGCGCTACTTCGTGCAGGGCGTCGCCGGATCGGGAATGCGGTGACTTCGATGACCGACGGGACCAGCCCACCCGCCGAGCCCGGCGAGTTCGACGTACCCGGAGAGCCAGTGGCCGTACACGCCCCCGCCGGCACGGTCATCGGCCGTCGCATCGGGCGAACACGGCGCTTTCTCGGCATCCCGTTCGCCGAAGCACCCACCGGTGCGCGGCGCTTCGCCGCGCCGGTCCCACGCGGCCGGTTCACGGAGCCGTTCGACGCGTCCCGGCACGGTGCCACCGCGCAAGCCGTGACGCTGTTCGCCACGACCACCGTGCCGGAGCCGTCGGTCCCGGGCGCTGACGTGCTGAACCTCGCCGTCGTCGCACCGGCCGCGGACGATTGCCGCGAGCCCTTCCCGGTCATGGTGTGGATACACGGCGGCGGTTTCCTGGCGGGGAGCCCGGCCAGCCCGTGGTACGACGGCCGCGCCTTCGCCCGCGACGGTGTCATCTGCGTCACTGTCGGCTATCGTCTGGGCGTCGACGGATTCGCCCCCCTGGCCGACGTCCCCGCGAACCTCGGGCTGCGCGACCTGCTGCTCGCGCTGGACTGGGTACAGGAGAACATCGCCGCTTTCGGCGGTGATCCGGACCAGGTCACCGTCGCCGGCCAGTCGGCCGGGGCCGGGGCGGTGCTCGCGCTGCTCTCGTCGCCTCTGGGCAGCGGCCGCTTCCACCGCGCGGTCAGCCTTTCCGGTGTCACCCTCGACGTGGGCGAAGACACCGCCCGTGACTTCCTCGAACGGCTCGGGCACAGGCTCGGGGTCTCGCCGACCCGTACCGGATTCGGCAGTCGCACCGTGGAGCGCCTCCAACAGGGGGTCATCGACCTGCGGAGTGAGCGGGGCGACGGCCCGCTCGTGCTCGGTCCGTTCGTCGGCGACGACATCCTGCCGGTGTCCATCACCGACGGATTCACCGTGCGGGGGCACGACGTACCTCTGCTGCTCGGCGCGACGGGCGACGAGTTCGACAGCGGGGCTGTCGGCGGTGCCACACCGGAGAAGTCCCACCCGAGCCCCGTCGACACCGCCGCCCGCGCGGCAGGTACCCGCGTCACGGACACCCTCTTCCGCGCCGTCTGCCCGCGCGCGGCACGCTCCCGACGGAAGGCCGACGCCGGCACCTGGCTGTATTCCTTCGAATGGCCTTCCCCCGTGCTCGGGGGCGCCGCGCACTGCGTCGACATCCCGTACTTCTTCGACGTACTCGACGCACCGGGCGTCACCCAGGCGCTCGGACCGATCCCGCCCGCGGAACTGGCCACCCTGATGCACGCCGATCTCGTCGCGTTCGTCCGCGGTCCGGAGCCGGCGTGGGCGAGGGCGACCGGGGCGCCCGGCGATCCGGCCCGCGAGTACGGCCGGCCCGGCGCAGCTCTCGCGGCTGACACCACGGGTGTGTTCGATCCCGTGGCGCGCACGCTGTCCGAAAGGGCAGAGGAGCGGTGATGTCCGGGATGAACCAGAGCGCTGTCCGACGTGTCAACACCTCAGTCATCCTCCGCGCGCTCGCGGTGTCGGCCGGGCCGATGACGCTGACCGCTCTCGCCGCGCAGGCCCGCCTTTCCCGCCGCACCATCGAGCTTGTCCTCCACTCGCTCGTCGAGGCGGGCTGGGTGACAGAGCTGGACCGCGTGCCGACCAGCGGTAGTGCGGGGCGCCCCGCCCGTCGGTACGAGCTGCGGGCCGAACACGCACTCCTGGCAGCCGTGCGCATCACCACCTTGGACGCATCCGCGGTCATCGCCGATGTGCGCGGCCGCATCCTCGGCCGGGCCCACCGTCCGCTGCGTGCCTACCAGGATCCGCAGATCACGCTCGATGACGCGGCGGCGCTGGTGCTGGAGGCACTCGAAGCCACGGGCGGGTCGGCCGACCGTCTTCGAGCCGGTGCGGTCGCCGGCGGAGGCGCGATCGACGACGACGGGGTCGTACGGCGCCTGGTGCACACGACGCGATGGGAAGGCGTGGACCTGCCCGGAGAACTCACCCGCCGCATCCGGGTGCCCTGGTTCGCGGACAACGACACCAACCTCGGTGCGCTCGCGGAGCGTTGGCGGGGCGCGGCCGGTGACCACGACAACGTCGTGTGGGCGATGTTCGGGAACCGAGCCGGCCTCGGCGTCCTCATACGAGGGGCCGTGCACCGCGGTCTCGACGGCGCCGCGGGCGAGATCGTCCAGGCGGTGTCGATGATGACCGACTTGATCGAGGATCGCCCCGTGGCATGGCTCACCTCACCGGAACCGGCCAAGCGCGGTGTCGCGCTCGACCGCTTCGACGCGGCCCGAGCCGGCGATGCGACCGCGCTCGCGGAGGTCGACGAACTCGTGGAGCACATCGCGTCGATCCTCACGACCCTGTCGTGGACGGTCGCGCCGTCGCTCATCGTGCTCGGCGGCGGCCTGGAGGACGCGGCCGATGTGCTGCTGCCCCGGGTGCGTCAGGCGATGCGCGACGCCCGCACCCCCGCGGTCGAGCTGCGTGCCACCGGCCTGGGCCGCGAGGCCTCGCTCATCGGCGCCGTCAAGATGGCACTCGATCGCATGGACACCGAACTGTTCGGCCCGCTCGCCCCGAACGCGTGATCGCGCACCGAGCACCCACGCCCGACACCACCTCAGCATCAGCGGTACAACACAGGAGTCTCCCTTGACCGACACCCCCCACACCGACGTCCTCATCGTGGGCAGCGGCATCATGGGATCCGTCGCAGCGCGACTGCTCCGCGACACCGATCCGGCGCTGGACATCACCATGGTCGACGGCGGAAGCGCGATCGGCGAGGTCCCCGGCGTGCACCTGCACGACGTCGACGACCCGGTCATCTGGTCGCGCTACAACGAACACGTCGGCACCGGCATCCAGGGCATGTACACGGGCGCCGAAATGGTGCGCGACATCGCGGACAGCCTCACCGAGCTCCCGCCGGGCATGTTCCACGCGCTCGCCTTCGGCGAGGACGCCGAGTCGATGCCCCAGGCGGCACTCGCGTGGAACGTGGGCGGCATGGGCGTGCACTGGACCGCCGCGACGCCCTGGCCCGCCGGAGACGAGGTGTTCGACTTCGGCGAACCGGCCCGCTGGGCCACGGATCTCGACACCGCGCGCCGCGTCCTCGCTGTCACGCCCTCCGCGATCGGTCCCACCGAGGTGGGCCGGATGGTGCTCGACGTACTGCGCCGCCGCTTCGACGGCGTCGGACCGGACGACCGGCGGCCCCGGCCGATGCCCATGGCCGTCACCGCGACGGCATCGGGCCCCCTGCCGCGCACGGCCCCGGGGACGATCTTCCCCGCGATCGCGACGGGCGGGGACCCGGCCTTCACCCTGGTGACCGGTACGCTCGCCACGTCGCTCATCGTCCGCGACGACGGCCGCGTCGCCGGCGCCCGCGTGCGCCGGATCGCCGACGGCGCCGAGTCGGACCTCCTCGCGGACACCGTGATCGTGTGCGCCGACGCGCTGCGCACCCCTCAGTTGCTGTTCGCCTCGGGTATCCGACCCCAGGCGCTGGGCCGGTACCTCAACGAGCACGCGTTCATCACCGCCCGGGTCCTGCTCGACCTCGACCGATTCGGCATCGACCGCGACGCCCTGCCCCTGCCGCGCCCCGGCGAGTTCAGCACGGACTCGCTCTGGCTGCCCCAGAACGGAGCGGCCCAGCCGTTCCACGGACAGATCATGAACCGTACGTACGTGGATGAAGACGGCCGCCCGCTCGCGCACTCCGTCGGCCTTTCGCTGTACGCCCCGGTCGAGTCGCGTCCGGAGAACCGGCTCGTGTTCTCCGAGTCCGAGACCGATCTCGCCGGGATGCCACGGATCGGCGTCGAGTTCGGCTACTCCGACGCCGACCGGGTGCTGCTCGGGCGGGCCCTCGACGAGGTCCAGTCGATCGCCGAGGAGTTCGGCTCGTTCGATCCCGCGACGGAACGCGCGCTGCTCCAGCCCGGCTCGTCGCTGCACCTGACAGGTACCGTCCGGGCCGGCGCCACCGACGACGGCACCAGCGTGTGCGGCCCGGACGGCCGGGTGTGGGGCCACGACAACCTGTACCTCGCCGGCAACGGCGTGATCCCCACCGCGATGGCCGCCAACGTCACCCTGACCGGTGCGGTGACCGCCGTACGCGCCGCCCGCGCCGTCGCTGAACGATCACGCGCGCTCGCCGCGCACCGACTCGCCGCGCACTGAGAGGAATCCCGACCCCATGGTGGACATCCCGAAGGAATACCGCGTGGCGCTGCCCGCGTGGATCGACGACGAACTGGCCGACGTGCCCGCCGTCATACCCGACCGCGACGACCGGATGCGCCTCGTGCACCGCCTGGCCGACCGCAACTGGCGTGAGGGCAACGGCGGTCCGTTCGCGGCACTCGTCGCCGAGCGGGACACCGGCCGGATCGTCTCGGCCGGCGTGAACGTCGTCCTCGCCTCCGGCGTCTCCAGCGCACACGCCGAGGTCGTCGCGCTCGGACTGGCCCAGACGGCGGCCGGCGGCTGGGACCTCGGCGGCGACGGGCTGCCGGCCCACGAGCTGGTCGTGAACTGGCGCCCGTGCATCCAGTGCTACGGCGCAGCGATGTGGTCCGGGGTACGCGGCCTCGTGGTCGCCGGCGAGGGACCGGAACTGGAGGAGATCACCACTTTCGACGAGGGCCCGCTCGGCGCGGACTGGGCCGAGCAGTTCGAGGCGCGCGGCATCGAGGTCGTCGGGGACGTGCTCCGGGACGAGGCGCTCACCGTGTTCCGCGCCTACCGGAAGGCTGTCGACACCGCCGACGGCATCGTGGTCTACAACGCTCGCGGAGGTGCCGAATGACACTGCTGAACGACGGCACCGAACCGCGTTTCGCGACTGACGTCATCACCTTCTACCACCCGGACTTCTGGGGCCTCGAGTCCGCCGACGCCGTCCGCGCGTGGGCCCTCGCGAACCCCGAACGATTCTGGGAGCGGGTGATGAACGCTCTCGTCGAGGCCGGTGTGACCGGCATCGAGCTGACCTTCGCGCCGGGCGACATCGACTCGGTCCTGCGGGCCTTCGGCAGCGCACCGGCGTTTCACCGCGACCTCGCGGCCCGCGGCCTGTCCGTCGTGAGCACCTTCATCGCCGACAGCGAATCCCCGGACTGGCGGCACGGCGAGAACCTGCCCGGGATCGTCGCCGACGCCGAGCGACGCGCGGCCTTCCTCGCCGAGGTGGGGGCGGAACTGCTCGTCGCCGGACTGCCCATGCGTACGACGTTCGGTACGCGTCCGCCCTTCTTCGTCGACGCCGCGTACATGGCCCGGATGGCCGACATCGCCCACATGGTCGGTGAGGCCGTCGCACAGTTCGGTGTGAAGCTCGCCTTCCACACGGAGTCCAACAGCACGCTCTGGTACGAGAGGGACATCGACCTGTTCATGGCCCTGACCGATCCGCGCTACGTGTGGCTGTGCCCCGACTCGTGCCACATCGCACTCGGGGGAGGCGACCCCGTCGCCGTCGCGCGCCGCCACTCCCAGCGCATCGCCCTGGCGCACTGGAAGGACGCGGTCAAGCCGATCGACGTCGAACTCACCATCGATGAAACGGTCTTCGCCCAGCAACAGCCCTACATGACCGAACTGGGCACGGGCATCGTGGACTGGAAAGGATGGGCCGACGCGATGTCGCTCACTCCCGGCGCCGGCATCGTGCTCATCGAACTGGACGAGGCGGCTGATCCCGTTGCCGCGCTCCGGGCGGGGACGGCCGTCGTGCAGGAGGCCCGGGCGTGATCGACTTTCCGTATCCGAGGCCGACCGAGAGGAACCCCATGCCCTCGCGAGCACCTGAGCCCTTCACTGTCCCGGCAGTCGACATGTCCCCCTACGTGAAGGGAGGGTCGGAGGCGGAACGCCGCAGGGTCGCGCAGGAGATCGACGACGCCTGCTCGGACGTGGGCTTCATCCAGATCCTGGGCCACGCGATCCCGGAGTCGGCGATCGCCGGCCTGGCCTCGGCGATGGACGCCTTCTTCACCCTGTCCCTGGAGACGAAGAAGACCTACTGCGTCACCGGCGCCAACCGCGGCTACAGCCCACCCAAGAGCGAGTCCCTGAGCCTGAGCCTCGGCGTCGAGTCGGCCAGCCGCATGAACGACTTCTTCGAGGCCTTCAACGTCGGCGTGGAGGCACGTTCCTTCGCTTCGCCGGACCTGTCCGAGGAGGACTACGGGATCAACGTGTGGCCCGAGACCGGCGGTTTCACCGAGGCAGTCCAGGCCTACTTCGATCACGCCGGCCGTGTCGCACGCACCCTGACCCGGATCTTCGCCGACGCCCTCGGCCTGGATCCCGAGTTCTTCGCCCGGCTCACCGGCCACTCCATCGACGTACTGCGCATGAACAACTACGCCCTGCCGGAAGGAACGATCACCCTCGACGGCGACCTCATCGGGATGGGGGAGCACACCGACTTCGGGATCGTCACCGTCCTGTGGGCCGACCAGGTCGCAGGCCTCCAGGTCCTCGGCCGCGACGAACGCTGGCACGATGTCGCGCCGGCCGACGGCGCCCTGCTGGTCAACCTCGGCGACCTGACGGCCCGGCTCACCAACGACCGGTGGATGTCGACCCTGCATCGCGTCAAGCCCCCCATCGTGGACGGCACGGTCAAGCGCCGCCGCTCAGCCGCCTTCTTCCACGACGGCAACCCCGACGCTGTCATCGAGACGCTGGACAGTCACCATGACGCCTCCGGGCTGGCATACGAACCGATCACGGTCCGGGACCACATCAAGGCCAAGCTGGCCGGATCACGGCAGGGCAAGAAGAACCTTGCCGCAGCACGCGAAGCCGCACGTGTCCTGGCCGCCGCGAAGACAGGCATGGAAGGGCCGTCGGAAAAGGCTGCCCGCTGATCCGGCGGAGGTGCGGCCACTTCCAGTAGAAGGCGACCTTTGCCCGGCATCACCGCCGGCGCGTCGTTGTCGGCGCCCCACCGCAAGCTTTCGCGTACCTCAACCATCCGAACAGAGGCTCACGACCGAGGCCGGGCGCCAGGTCCCAGTCGGGCGGTGACTTCCCTGGGGGTGAGGGTGGAGTGTGTCAATCCCCTGGTTCAGAGCTTGGTCATGGTCCTCGACCGTGGTCGAGGAGGTCGTACGGATCTCTGTGGCAGGCCGGACAGCGCCACAGCACCGCGATCAAGGATATCTGGAGCAGGGACACGACCTGGTAGAGGTTCAGGGCGTGTCCCCGGCTTTTGGGCTGAGCCGCTGTTCCAGGCAGAACAGATGGGCGGCTGAGACCAGGGTGACGTGGTGGTGGAATCCGCTGTAGGACCGACCTTCGAAGTCGCCCAGGCCGAGGGCCCGTTCCATCTCCCGGTAGTCGGTCTCGATGTACCACCGGCTGGTGGCGTGCCTGACCTGAGGCGACCCCGGTGGTGTG
Organism: Streptomyces sp. NPDC048484; assembly: GCF_040651415.1. Lineage (NCBI taxonomy): Bacteria > Bacillati > Actinomycetota > Actinomycetes > Kitasatosporales > Streptomycetaceae > Streptomyces > Streptomyces sp. NPDC048484. Next base: position 1,425 of record NZ_JBEZJY010000092.1, on the reverse strand, counting down.
GACACTCTGACAATGGATCTTGTAGATCCGAGGAAGGGTGTCCTGGTGGGACGGAAGTCTCCGTATCCGGCGGAGTTCAGGAGTGATGCGGTAACGCTGTACCGCGCGGCGGGCGGGAAGCGCACGTATGCGGCGCTGGCGGCGGATGTCGGGGTGACCGGCGAGACGCTGCGCAGTTGGGTGCGCCAGGCCGATGAGCAGGCGGGCCGCGGCAACCGCGACGAGCCTGTCGCCGAGGGCAGGGATGAGGAACTGGCGAGGCTGCGTGCGGAGAACGGCCGGCTGCGCAGGGCCGAGAAGGAGTGGGAACTCGAGCGGGAGATCCTGCGCCGGGCGGCCCAGTATTTCGCGAAGGAGACGAGGGCATGACCCTCCGCTGGGACTTCATCTCCAACAACCGGGCCGACCTCGGCGTGCAGCGGATATGCCGGGTGCTTCAGGTCTCGCGCTCGGGCTTCTGCCGGTGGATCGCCGGTGCCAAGGCCCGCGAGGTGCGGCAGGCCGCCGATGATGCGCTGGCCGCGGAGATCCGCGAGATCCACACCGACCACAAGGGAACGTACGGAGTGCGGCGTGTCCATGCCGAGCTGCGGAGCTTCGGACACACGGTGAACCGCAAGCGCGTCGAGCGGCTCATGCGCAAGTGCGGCCTGGAGGGCCTGCATCTGCGGCGCCGCAAACGCACCACGATCCCGGACCGCCTTGCACCGCCTGCCCCGGACCTCGTCCGCCGCGACTTCTGCGCCGGGCAGCGGGACGAGAAGTGGTGCGGGGACATCACATATGTGCAGGTCGGCGGCTCGTGGCTGTATCTCGCCTGTGTCCTGGACATCTGCTCACGCCGGGTACTCGGCTACTCGATGGCCTCCCATATGCGGGCCGAACTGGTCATTGACGCCCTCAAGGTGGCCGTGGCGACCCGCGGCAGCCAGGTGGGCGGGGTGATCTTCCACGCGGACAGGGGCTCGCAATACACCGCGGCCGCGTTCGCGCAGGTCTGCGACGGTTTCGGGATCCGCAGGAGCATGGGCAGGGTCGGCTCGAGTTACGACAATGCCCTCGCCGAGTCGTTCTGGCAGGGGCTCAAGAGCAGGGTCATTGCATGATCGGGATCTGTCCGGGTTGATCACTTGAGGCCGAGAGCCGACAGTGGTCGGAGGTAGTCGTGGCTGGTGCGTCGGAGGGCGGCGGCGATGTTGGTCTCGCCGTTCTGGCGGAAGAGGCTGATGGCGAGGTTGCGCAGGCTGGCCATGGTGCGGGGCAGGGTCCCGGTGCGGACCTTGGAGTCGTCCTCGCGGAAGGTCCGGTCACGTACGTGGTGCAGGAGATTCTCGATGCCCCAGTGGCCCCTGATCCAGGCGGCGAGCTCGGCCGGGGTGGCGTCGAAGACATCCAGGCTGGTGATCAGGTAGACGCGCTCGATCG
>NZ_JBEZJY010000091.1:0-16953 GCF_040651415.1 Streptomyces sp. NPDC048484 | reverse complement strand
TCCCGGGCTCTTCTCGCACCAAGCTGGGACATGACGCCACGTCACACACGAGACCGGCGAACCGGACCGACCGCCTTCACGCAATGACCCTGGGCCACCGCCGAGAAAGTTCCCAGGCCCCGTCCCGTACGGGTGGACTCCTGCCGTACGGGCGCGGCCCATGCTGCCGACTGCGAGACTGTCCGCCGCCTCAGGACGTACAGCAGGACGGACGGCAGATGGGCATCACGTCAGATGGCCCCTTCGGCGCTTACACCGAAGAGGCCGAGATCTACGTCGGACCACCCGACGGCGAGCTCGACGAATACCTGCGGCCGCTCGAGGCCGGACTGCTGATGACGGCCGGCCGCCCAACCGCCTGCCTCCGCCGAGGAGACAGCGGACGAGGAAGCCGATACGGTCCCGGAGCCCGAAGGCAGCTGGGGCTCCCTCGCCTACTGGTTCTCCCCCTACAGCATCACCCGCCCCCGAGATGCCGGGCGAGGCCACCCGGGGTGGGCCGACACTCCCGAGCCAAGCCCTACCCCACCGGGACGGCCCAGCACCGAGCGGGCAGCGCACCTGCTGGGCCTCGGCGACGACTCCCACCCATGGCAGGCAGACACAGGCGAAGTTCCGCAGCCGCTGGTAGGCCCGGCACTGCTTGCGCTGCACCCGGGCGATGCCGTCCCGGCCGAGCAAGACCTCGTCGACGGCCGCAGCCAGTTCACCCATCGCGCCGTCCGCCGTGCGCGCCCGCGCCATCGCCGGCGTGCGGCGGCGGGTTGCTCCGGGAACTGCTGCCAGGCCGGTGACCGAAGCCGCCGTCTCCAGGCCGAGGTGCTCGGTGCCGAAGTAGCGGTAGCGGACCAGGTCGATGCTGCGCCGGTGCTCCCGTACGGCGTGCGCGTCGTAGCGGGTGGAGTCGCCGGCCACGCAGACCAGCCTGGGCTCGCTCCACAGCACCTGGGCCGCGGCCGTCGCCCCAAGCCGGTCGCGGACCAGGTGCCCGAACTCGGCACGGTGATCCATCAGCCAGGACAGATAGAACAGTCCCTGGTTGATGACGCCTGCGTCAGTGCCTCGCTTATACTCGACATTACCGACCCAGGAGCTCGTGTACCGGCTCTGAACTGCGACGATTCATAGACACATGTCCGTGACGTGGGATGAGGTCAGTTGTCGACGGTCATGCGATTCTCCACCCCGAACGTCACGTAATGGGCCATGGGGACACTGGCGTCGCGATCGTCATGGACATGAGGACGGTGAAAGGGGCGGCGGGTCCCGGTGAATGCACAATGGGGTCCGTGGCCACTGCTCCGATCGCTCGTCATGTGCTCCGCGCCAGGGACCTCGCGGACGCCCGCTACTCCGAGGCACTCACCGTGGCCGACATGGCCGCGGCCGCCGCGTTGTCCCCGGCCCACTTCAGCCGCTGCTTCAAGACCGCGTTCGGGGAGTCGCCGCACCAATACTTGCTGACCCGACGCCTGGAGCGGGCCGCCGCCCTGCTGCTTGCGACTGACTGGACGGTGGCCGCGATCGGCGTCGCCGTCGGTGTGCGGAGCATCGGTTCGTTCACGACGAGTTTCCGCAGGATGTACGGGATGACCCCGCAGGTGTACCGGGATGCGCACCCTCCCGCCGCCCGGCATGTGCGCATCCCCCGCTGTGTGGCGATGGCTTATGGACGGCCGCGGAACCGCACGTTTCGAGAAGACACAGGGGTGCCGGCTGCCTAGCGTCGAATGCAGGCAACCGACCAGGGAGCGGCCATGACAAGGATTAAGATCGCCAATGCGCAGTTCTGGGTGCACGACCAGGACGAAGCGCTTGACTTCTACACCCAGAAGCTCGGCTGGGAAGTCCGGGCGGACGTGACGATGGAGGCATGGAGCTTCCGGTGGCTGTGCGTCGCCCCGCCCGGCGGGGACGGTCCGGCGCTGGTGCTGATGCCGGTACCGGGGCAGCCGATGCTGGACGAGGCGAGCAGCGCCCAGCTGTCGGATCTGGTGGCCAAGGGCGCGGGCGGCACGCTGTTCCTGGAGACCGACGACTGCAAGGCCGCGTACGACGAGCTGTCCGCCCGTGGTGTCGAGTTCAACGACCCGCCAACGGTGCAACCGTACGGGATCGACACATCGTTCCGGGACCCGTCGGGCAACAACATCCGGCTCACGCAGGTGCTGGAGTTCGCTCCGGAACGGCACTGACTCACATCCGCAGGGCGTGCTTCCTGACCGGACGCGCGACGTACTGCACCGACCTCGAAGGCGATGGTGTGGAGCTCCTCCGCAGTCGCTGCGGCAGCCGTACGGCCCCGGACTCGCCCACAGGGGTGACGCCCGCGCAAGATCACCACCGTTTGCGGCTGGTGACAGCGTTCTGACTGGCACCCCGACACCTTCCCCTCCTCGGTTCGGAGATCATCAACGCCGAGCCGGGGCAGGATTGTTTCCGTGAGGGGCTTCGAGGGTGTGAAGATGGCTTGAGAAGCTACGTCCGGGCTGCTGTGAGGCACCCGAGTCCCAAGGTTCCCAGGGATCGCAAGATCCCACATACGTCCCACAGATTCGCGGGACGAGCGCCTGGAAGACTGCGTTTTCGCAGGTCAGTCCCCGTAGCCCCAATTCGGCGAAAACACCGAAGAAAGTCCAGATCCAGCTCTCCGCGAGAGCGGAGATAAACCGATTCATCCCCACACCCTGGCGGGTACCCCATGCTCGTGCCGGTGGTCGAGTTCGGTTCACCCCCAAGTCGGCGCGGACCACGGGGCGCCGGGCCACGGGCAGCACCAACGCACCCCAGACCACCGGCCGCTGGGCTCTCACCCACACCGACACATCACTCACCGCACGCATCCGTGTACGTAAGGTGCCTGTTAAGGTCGGACCCGGCCGAACGCCTCCGGGCCCCCGGGGCCGAGCAGCCCTGGAATGGAGGTTCCATGCCCCTTTCCCGGCGCCGCGTGGTCGCCGGACTCGGCGCGGCCGCCACCGCCGCACCGGTCAGCCCAGCGCCGTCAACACCACTCGATCCGGTGGCTGCCCCAGCAGGCCGCGGCCCTCACCAGCTCGCCCGGGACGAACGCTTCTGGCGCGAGGTCGCCCGCCAGTACCGGGTCAGCGGACAGTTCACCAACCTCGAGAACGGCTACTACGGGATCACCCCCACCTCGGTCCGGTACGCCTACCGCCGCAACGCCGACCGTCTCAACGCCCTCAGCTCCTACCTCCTGCGCACCACCTACAAAGCGGAAGCCGACCAGGTAAGAGAACGCATCGCAACCCTCGCAGGCGTCGACAAGGAAGAAATCGCCTTCACCAGAGGCGGCACCGAAGCTCTGCAAAACCTCATTGGCGGCTACCGGCTCCTCCGCCCCGGCGACGCAGTCATGTACGCCGACCTCGACTACCACAGCGCCCGCTATGCCATGAACTGGCTGAAGGACCGTAGAGGCGTCAATGTCGTACGGATCGCCATCCCCGAACCGGCCACCGCGCAGGCCGTCATCGACACCTACACTCGGGCCCTGGACCAGCATCCACGAGTCAAACTGCTGCTCCTCACCCACGCCAACAACGTCACCGGCCTAGCTCTGCCAATCCGCCAGATTGCCGCCGCCGCCCGAGACCGGGGTGTCGACGTCATCGCGGACGCGGCCCACTCCTGGGGGCAGCTCGACTTCAACCTCACCGACCTCGGCGCCGACTTCGCCATCTGCTCCCTGCATAAATGGATGGGCGCCCCTCTGGGCACAGGCTTCCTCTACATCCGCAAGGGCCGACTCCACGACATCGACCGCGCCTTTGCCGACGAGACCTACCCTGCCGACGACATCCGCTCTCGCGTCCACTCCGGAACCCTCGACGCCGCCGCCGTCCTCACGGTCCCCGCCGCTCTGGACTTCCATCAAGCCCTTGGCGGCGCCGTTAAGCAGGCCCGGCTGCGTTACCTGCGCGACAGCTGGGTTCACCAGGTCAAAGACATCACCAACCTCGACATCCTCACCCCCGACGATCCCGCCTCATGCGGCGCAATCACCTCATTCCGCCTGAGGGGACACACCACCGAGGCCGAGAACACCACCATCGCCCGGTACCTCTTCGACCACCACCGCATCCTGACCGTCCGCAGAGGCGGCCCCGCCAAGGGCGACTGCGTACGAGTCACCCCCGCGCTCTTCACCCTCGCCCACCACACCCACCAATTCGCGACCGCACTGCGTGACACCGCCCAGCACTTTCGGACCTGACCGCCGGCCGCTCGCCGAACACGCGATACCGCCACCTCCGCTGTGCCACCCCAGGCAGCTGGCGCTCTCACAAACGGCACCCCATCCAGCTTCTCCCCGATCGTGAAGCCCCTGGCCTCCGCGCCCGAGTGCCCATCAGTCCGAAGATGTGTCCGGCCCCATGAGCTTGACTCTGCCGGGGATCTTGGAGTTGTCAGGGAGTGTGTCAATTTAACGGCTGATCTTGGTTGTTGAGGTTCAATTGTTGGCCAGGGTGAGCCGGGCCACCGCTGTTGACTGAAGTCGCGGCGTGCCGATGGTCACCCGCAGCACGCGCCGGCGTCCGGTTCCAGGAGGTCGGTGGCGGTGTCGCCGCGACGAGAGGGCCGGTCGGCCTCGGTGCGCAGAGCGACTCGGCAAGGACTACCGGGTCTAGCTGGGGCGGTGTGGAGACGACGGCCTCGACATGGTGCGTCGCCGAGGCACAGCAGGTCTCGCCCGCCGGACAGCCCTCCGGCGTGGCGGTCATGGAACCGTGAGGCAACGCGCTCGCCTTGATCGAGGCGGCGGTGGTGATCTGCACCATGGGTGCCTGCGTCGCGTCGTGGTGCTCAACCGAACTCACGCACACGAACAGAGCGGTCAGTGCCGCGGCCAGCCAGCACGAGAGAGCGGCCGATCCCACGGACCTCCGCGCCCTGCTGTCACCGCGCTCCGCTCGGTTCACCGCCGCTGATGGCAACGACTGTGTGCCGCCGAGGCATGCGGGTCCGCTGCGGGAACTCGACCCGGCCGCACGGCCGCGAATCGGCCATGCCAGGCTGTCGCGCAGACACATCGCGCCGCGCCGGGAGGACCGCACGCTGACACTGCACGCCTGGTTCTACGAGGTGAACAACGGCTCGGTGGGGACGACCTTCCATCCGGACCCCGGTGCGTTCCTGCCTCGGTGACGGCCCTGTCAACCCACGCGGACACAAGGAGACTGAGTGATGCTTCTGGCCGCCGGACTCGACGCCACCGTCGTGAGCGGCTCCCTCCTGCTGGCGCTGCCGATCGCGGCGCTCGCCGGCACCGTCTCCTTCTTCTCCCCGTGCGTGCTGCCGCTCGTGCCCGGTTACCTGTCGTACGTCACCGGGGTCAGCGGCGCGGATCTGGCCGAGGCCCGGCGCGGGCGCATCCTGGCGGGCACGCTGCTGTTCCTGGCCGGGTTCACGGCGGTGTTCGTGTCGTTCGGGGCCGCGTTCGGCTACGCCGGCAACACACTGCTGGAGTACCAGGAACCGCTCATCCGTATCCTCGGCGCGCTGACCATCGTGATGGGCCTGTCGTTCATGGGCGTACTGCCGGGAATCCGGCGCGAGTGGCGACTGCACCGGCGCCCGGCGGTCGGCCTGGCCGGTGCGCCGATGCTGGGTGTGTTGTTCGGCCTGGGCTGGACCCCGTGCATCGGTCCCACTCTTGCCGCGGTGCAGGCGCTGGCGTTCAGTGAGGCGAGTGCCGGCCGCGGGGCCGTACTGACGGTCGCGTACTGCACGGGTCTGGGACTTCCCTTCCTGGTCGCGGGCCTGGCCTTCCGCAAGGCGCTCGGCGTCTTCGCCTGGGTCAAGGGCCACTACCAGTGGGTGATGCGCGTCGGCGGCGGCATGATGATCGCGATGGGGCTGCTGATGGTGACGGGAGTGTGGAGCCGTCTCATCAGTCAGATGCAGTCCTGGACCGCGGGCTTCACCGTGGGCATCTGACATTCCGGTAGCAGGCGAAGAAGCCGCTGGCGATCCGCCGCACCGGGAAGCGCCGGCTCCCCGCCTGCTCCACCAGGGAGATCACACGCCGAACGTGGTGTCCGCACCGCTCCGGTCCCCTGCACCCGAACGGCCCCCAAGGCGGGCGAAGGACGCGGCGTGGACGCGGGTGCCGGGCCCGGCCTCCACAGGCTCGGCTCGCAGACGATGGCGGCCGGCCCACCGTGGCCGTTGCGCTCATCACCATGCTGCCGGCCGGGATCTCCTTCTCAGCACCGCCACGCTCGCCCTCGCGCGGTGGTCGGGGCCGGCGCGACCGGTTCCCGTACCACCTTGGAGCCCGCTCAGGGGCCAAGTGTTCCTCGTGGTTCGCGGTGCCCGGCGGCCTGCGGCCTGCGCCATGTTTCTGAAGAGCAGGAAGCCACCGGCCAGAACCGGTACCCGGCTGACGAAGAACGGAACTCCGTCGGTGCGCTGCCCGAAACTGGCCGCCGCTGGCCCCCCCCTTCGTCGTGCGCGTGCACCGGCTTATAGCTGGGCGGGAACGAGCTGCGGTTCTTCCTTCACTGCCAGCCGCCCGCTGCGGGCGAGGACAGCGACCGATGCCGCGCAGGTGAGCCCGGTGGCGGCCAGGACGGACCAGGTCAGCCAGAGGATGTCCTGGCGGACGGCGAAGTCCCAGAGGGCGCCGGTGGCGAGGTTGCCGAGGGTGATGCCGACGCCGGAGATGGTGTTGTAGAGGCCGTAGTGCGTGGCGACGAGGTGATTGCCGGAGAGCGTGACGACGGTGTCCATCTCGAACGGGTAGACCACCGCGCTGCCGACCGCGAGCAGCGCCGCCGCGGCCACCAGGGCGGCGAGGACGGTGGCTGTGGTGCCGGATGGGGTGAGGGCGAGGGGCACGAAGGCGAGGCCCATCACTGCCAGCCCTCGCACCAGTGCCGCAGCCGGGCTCCAGCGTTGCTTCGCCCAGCCCGTCAGCCGCAGTTGCCCGACGACGGCGACCGCTGCTGAGACGACAAACAGCCCGCTGGTGGCCCAAGCGCCCTTCGAGCCCAGGGCATCCGCCGCGGCGAGGGGCAGGGCCAAGTAGACCTGGAAGGTCAGGACGTACGAGCCGATCATCGCGACGGCGAAGAGGAGGAAGGGCCGGTTGGTCACGACCGTGCGCCACTGGGCCAGTACACCGCTCGGCGTCGACGTGGTGGCACTGGAGCGGCGTTCGGGCAGTGCCCGCCACTGCATGACGGTCAGCGCGGCGAAGATCGCGGCGGCGACCGTACAGACGAGGCGGAAGTCGGCGGCCAGCAGCGCCAGTCCGACGAGCGGACCGAGCAGCATGCCGGCCTGGTAGTAGACGTTGAAGGTGGCGAATGCGTCCACGCGCCGCTCGCCCGCCCCGGCGGCCAAGTAGGCGCGTACGGCGGGATTGAACAAGGCGCCCGCGAAGCCGGTCGCCGCCGAGGCGGCGATCAGGGCAGGCAGGTTGTCGACCCAGCCGAGCAGGCCGAACCCGATGGTGCGCAGCAGGCAGCCCGCCATGATCGGGGCCTTGTAGCCGTAGCGGTCGGCGAGGGTGCCGCCGATGAGGAACATGCCCTGCTGGGAGAAGTTGCGCACGCCCAGGACGAGCCCCACCGCCCAGGCCGCCAGGCCGAGCCCACCGGCCAGGTGGGCGGCGAGGTAGGGCATGAGCATGTAGAAGGCGAGGTTGATGGCGAACTGGTTGGCCATCAACAGCCGGACGGCGGGCGGGAAGGAGCGGGTCTGCTTCCAAAGGGTCTTCACCGGGCGGCTCCCGCTAGGGCGTGCTCGACGGCGTGCTGCTCACCGGTGGCGGCGAGGGGGTCGGTGATGCGGGTGCAGCGGGTCCAGCGGGTGACGACCCGCTCGGCGGCGTGGGCGATCTCGTCCGGGTCGTCGGCGGGTAGATGGCCGAGGAGGCGGTGTCCGTGGCACCAGACGTCGTCGAAGACCGTGCCGACATAGCGTTGCGGGCCGTCTGGGAATACGGCGACGATGCGGTCCTCGGCAGGCAGGGTGCGGGTCAGCCACCGGGCGGCCAGGGCGACGGCGCCGACGCTCCAGCCGCCGGTGGCGTAGTGGTGGCGGGCCAGGCGACGTGCCGCCCACACCGCTTCTGGCGCAGCGACCCAGTGGACCTCGTCGAACAGGTCGTAGGCAACGTTGCGGGGGTAGATGCTGCTGCCCAGGCCACGCATCAAGCGCGGGGCGGCGGGCTGGCCGAAGATGGTCGAGCCGGTGGTGTCCACGCCCACGACCCGCAGCTGTGGGAAGAAGCCGCGCAGCACGGAGGCGATGCCGGCGGAGTGGCCGCCGGTGCCGACGGAGACGACGAGGGTGTCGATGCGGCCGAGCTGGGCGACGAGTTCCTGGGCGAGCGGGGCGTAGGCGGCCACGTTGTCGGGGTTGTGGTACTGGTCGGGGCACCAGGCGTCGGGATGGATTGCGAGGAGCTCCTCGACACGGTGGCGGCGGGCCTGCTGCCAGCCCCCGATGGGGTGCGGGGTGTCGACGAGGTCGACCTCGGCGCCGTACGCGGTGAGCAGGCCGGTGATCAGGGGTTCGATGCCTGGGTCTGTGACGACTGTGACCGGGTGGCCGTAGGTGGCTCCGGCGAGAGCGAGGCCGAGACCGAGGGTGCCGGAGGTGGATTCGACGATCCTCGCGCCGGGCAGCAGCTGCCCCCGTTCCCGGGCGGCACGGACCATGTGCAGGGCGGTGCGGTCCTTGATGCCGCCGGGGTTGTGGCCTTCGAGCTTGGCCCAAAAGCCGCGTCCGGCAGCGGTGAAGGGTTCGCCGATCCACAGGACGGGGGTGTCGCCGACCAGGCCGGCGGGAGTGTGCAGCGGGCGTTTGGTGTCGGCCAGCAGCTGGGCGGGGGCGGTGATGCGGGCGGGGACGGTGGTGCGGGCGGGGTGGTTCATGGCGTGCTTCTCCTGCGGCCGGCGCCGCTGTCGGGAGCCTGCCGTATGTCGGGGGAAGAGGCGGAGGTGATCGGCTGCCGCGCCGGATCGTGTGCAAGGGCGCGGCGGCGCGGCCGATCAGGTCCGCCACACGCCGAGGCGGGACCGCGTCTGACCGGCGGAAGGCACGCCGGGCGTGGAGGGTGAGGGGTGCAGGGCCGGAGATGCGGGTGGCAGCTGGGTGCCGAGGTGTTCGGCGAGCGGGGCGACATGGACCGTGGGGACGTCCAGGGCGAGATCGCGCGGGGGCTGAGCCGTCGGCTCGTCCAAGCCCCAGCAGTGCACACCGTTGTGGTGTGCCGGAACCGTCTGCCCGGCTTTCGTCTGCGGCTGCGGCTGCGGCTGCTCAGGGGCCTGCCCGGAGGTGGCGGCGGACGTCAGCAGCAGGGAGTCGGCACGTCCTGCCGCGCTGGCTGTCGGGCCGTGTGCGCAGGCCAGAGCATGGATGAGCGCGGCCAGCAACACCACCAGTGCCGCTCCGGTCCGTGCCACGGAGCAGCTGCTTCGAGAGATCGAGCCAGCCCGCATGAATACAAAGAGTAATCAACCGAATACATAAAGTTCTTGTCAAGGCGGCGGTTCCCCACGCGGCTCCGCACATCGGAGCGACGGTGAAATCCCTGCGCCGCCGGGATCCGTACGGGCCTCGGGGCGGACATCCGTACGGGCATCTTCCGTTGTCACGATCACCACATCGGATGAATCCGGGACCCGTTCGGCCGCATCCGGACCCTACCGTCCAGCCTCCGGAGGTTCTCCGATCGGCCCGCTGGACGCGAAACTCGTGAACGATCGCCGCGCGCACGCTCCTTCACGGCCGGCCCGGCTTGCTCCGGCACGCACGTCGTGCCCGGTCACGTGATCACGCGGTGCGTCTCCCGTCAGTCCCCCGCTCAGTACCGTCGATCAGGCCGCAGCGCGGATCGCCTCTGCGAGCCGGTCGGGCGTGCGGGTGGAGAGGTAGATGTAGGGGGTGGGGTCTTCGGGGTCGATGATCTCGACGCGCACGGCGGTGGTGACGTAACTGCGCATCACCAGGTGAGCGCGCATGTCAGCCTTGTACGTGCGCCAGGCCCTCGCCTCTTCTCCTTCCAGGACCTGAGCTTCCCCAAGCGCGGTCAGCGGGATACGGGCGTCCCCGGCGACCAGCAGCTCGCGGGTGATGCGGATCCGCAGAGAGCCTTGCGTGCTGACGTAGGAACTCGCGATGCAGGTGCCCACCACCAGGGCGATCAGGGCCGCGATTCCGCCGTACGGCAGGAAGATCAGGGCCATGGAGATGCCGAAGAGGGCGGCGATGACCCACCAGGATTTGGGCGCAGTCAGGCGTTCGTCGTAGGCGAGTGCTTTGTCGAGGGTCACGGCGGTCACCTTGTCGTCCACGTCGGGGCAGGGGGATTCACAGCAGGAGGAAGGAGCTGGAGCGGGGGTGGTACTGGGGTACGGCACCGGTGTCGACGTCGTAGAACCATGCGTGCAAACGCAGCGACCGGTCGACCAGCCGGGGGATGACGGACGGGTAGCCGCTGAGAGCGTCGAGCTGGGCCAGGGTGTGCCACTGTCCGGCTGCCGTGTCGTCTCCGGCCAGTGCGAGGGCCGGATCGCCCTGCCACGACATGTCGTTCACCGGCAGTGCCTCGCCCGCTCCCTCGCGTACGGAGTCACGGGCGATGTCGCACCGAGAGTGCCCGCACACGATGACGTCCGAGACCTTGAGCTCCTCGACGGCGTACTCGATCGTGCGGGTTTCCCCAACGGGGCGTGGGTGTCACTGCGGGGGATCTGCCCGCCGTGGACGCGCAGTTCGAAGAGGTCGCCGGGCCGACTGCCGGTGAGCAGAGAGGGCACGACGCGGGCATCCGAGCACGCGACGAACATGGCACGGGGGCGGCCGTCAGTAGGGCCGCCGAGGTCCACGCCGTGGACTGCCAGGCGGGCCGGGAAGACGCGTGCCTGGTCGATGAGGTACTGCATGAAGGTGGCCTCCGGGCCTTGTCAGTCGGACAGCCGGGCTTCGATCAGGGCTTTGAACGCCTCGTACGAGCCGGGGGTGGCCACCATTTCTCCGTCGACGAAGAACGTCGGGGTGCCCTGGGCGCCGAGGCCGAGGCCGTCGCGTTGGTCGTCCTGGACGCGCCCGGCCACCTCCGGGTCGGCAAGTGCGGCGTCGAACTTCTTCATGTCCAAGCCGAGCTGCTTGGCGTAGCCGCGGAAGACGTCCTGTTTCGACTCCGACGCCTCGCCCCACTCCTTCTGCGTGGTGAAGAGCTTGGAATACATGTCCTCGAACCGGCCCTGCCGGGCGGCTGCCTCGGCGGTGCGGGCAGCGAGCTCGCCGTTGCGGTGGCCGGGCATGGGGAAGTAGCGGGCGACGAACGTGACCCGGTCCCCGTACTCCTCACGGAGCCGCTCCACGACCGGGTACATCGCTCCGCACGCCTCGCACTCGAAGTCCAGGAACTCCGCGACGGTCAGTTCGCTGCGCTTCGGCTCGGAGAGGCGATGGCTGGAGTCCCGTACGGGCATCGCTTCGGCGGCCGGTTGTACGCCGAGGCCGCCGCTGTCCCGGTCGTCCGGGGAGACCAGCAGGAAGGCGCCGAGGGCGGCGGCGAAGGCGGCCACGATCACCGCGGCGATGAACAGGTGCTTCTTCATGATTCCTCAGTGGGGTGGGAGTTGGCGGGACGCCGGTCGCGGGCGTGCAGACTCGCCAGGTAGGCGTTGTATGCGGCCAGTGGGTCGTTGCCGTCGCCGCGGTCGATCTTCCGGTCGACTCGGCGGGCTTCGCGCTGGTCGGAGCGGACCCACTGGATGGACAGGATGATCGTGGTGATGAGGACGGGGATGTCGCCGGTGGCCCAGGCGATGGCTCCGGCGTTGTACTGGTCGTCCATCGCGTACTCGACCCAGGGGCGGTCGAGCGCTGACCACCAGCCCTCGCCGATCAGTGCGGTCGAGCTCATCAGCGAGATGCTGAACCACGAGTGGAACGGCATCGTCAGGATCAGCGCGAACAGCCGGCCCAGATGGGGCGGGCGCCGCGGACCGGGATCGATGCCGATGACGACCCAGAAGAACAGCAGCCCGACGGCCAGGAAATGCACCAGCATGAACATGTGCCCGAGGTGGCTGCGCATCAGGGTTTCGAAGAGTGAGCTGTAGTAGACGACGAAGGCGCTCGCGATGAACAGCACGCTCGCCACCACCGGATGCGAGATCACCTTGACGTACCGGCTGTGCAGGAGCTTCATCAGCATCTCCCGCGGCCCGTCAGGTTCCCCCTTCGGGGCAGCGGGCAGCGCCCGCAGGGCGAGCGTGGCGGGGGCGCCCAGCACGAGCAGGATCGGCACCGTCATCGCGAGGATCATGTGCTGGCTCATGTGCACGCTGAACAGCACCTTGCCGTAGACCGCGAGCCCGCTCATGGTCGCCAGGACGGTCACCGCCAGGCCCAGCAGCCACGAGATCGTCCGCCCGACGGGCCACCTGTCGCCCCGGGCACGCAGTTTCCGTACGCCTGCCAGGTACAGCAGGGCGGCGGCCGAGGTGCCGAACGCGAACAGCGGGTCGAAGTGCCACTGCGTGAACAGCGGCGTCCACGGGAAGTCGCCGAGCGGCGGAGGCATGGGGAAGCCCAGCAATTCCTCGGCAGACGAGAGCGACGCGTCGTCGGCACCGGGCGCCGGCGTCCGCGACAGGCCCACGGCAAGCCCCATCGCTGCTGCCATGAGCAGGAGTTCACCGGCCGCCAGCCGGACGAACGCCAGCCGTCGGCCGTCCTTCAGGGCGGGCAGGGTGCGGCGGCGGTGCCACCGGCCGATGCCGCCCAGCAGGGCGAGCGCCACCGCCTTCCCGAGCACCATCAGCCCGTACCGGCTGGTGAACACGTCACCCACGGCCGGCAGCCGGACCACGGCGTTGACGATCCCGCTGGCCGCCACCGCGAGCAGCGCCCACCCGGCGAGCGGACTGAAGCGCCGGGCGGCATCCGCCGCCCGGTCCTCGCCTCGCGCGGCGACCACGAGAACGAAGACCAGCCCCCCGACCCACACCGCCACGCCGACCAGATGCAGAGCGAGGCTGGTGACCGCGGCGTCGTGGTTGCCCGCCGCGGACGAGTGCCCGGTGAAGACCGGCGGCAGCAGCCCGGCGAGCGCGACCAGGAGCACGAGGCGGGCCCAGCGCGCCGTGCCGATGCCCACGCACAGCGTCGCGATCAGGCCGGCGGCAGCAACCATCAGTGCGTACGAGCGTCCCTGGGCGTCTGTCGTGACGAAGTCCGCCAGTACGGCTGGGGAGATGATCTCTGCGACGGGCTGGGCGAACAGGTCCGAGAGCGTGAACACCAGGGCGGCGGCGGACGCGGCGGCCCACAGCAGCGCTGCGGCCGCCGCCCAGTTGAGATAGCGCAGTTGCGTTGGGCTGAGCCTCTTGCCGCCCGGCAGCAGGACGACCACCAGGAGCAGTGCGCCGGCCGTGGCCGCGGCGGCCGCGTCCGCGACCGTACGGGCAACGGGCAGGCCCCAGGCGGTCATCGCCCCGGCATCCGCAATGCCGGGGATCTCCACCGCGGCGCCGCCACCGGCCCACACGGCGGTGGCCGTCACCGCGACGGCGACACCGACCGATGCGGCCAGTAGGAGGGGCAGCCGTGGAAGCCGCCTGGTCTTGGGGATCTCAGCGGCCATGACCGGCCCGCCTCCGCCGTGCCGCGTACGCGCCTGAGCCCGCAACGGCGACGGCGAGCACACCAGCGCCCATCAGCAGGGTGACGTCCGTGTCCGAATGCTTCCCGTTGGCCTTGTCCGAGGCGGGCTTCCGCGCCGGCGTATCGGCCGCGTGCGTCGCGGGTGCTGACGGACCGGGGCTGTCGGTCTCCTTGACGGTGAAGGTGTACGAGCCCGAGACAGGGTGGCCGTCGGCGGACACGACCCGGTACCCGACGGTGTAGCGACCGGCAGGCGAGGCGGTGTCGAGGGCGAGCGTGACCGTCTTGCCCGCAACCTGGGCTCCGCCCGTGGCCGCAGTCTCGCCGCCGGGGGCGGTGACGGCGACCTTGGCGTACTTCTCGGTCATCGTGTCGCTGAAGGTCAGCGTGATGCGCGGAGGCAGTCCGGCGAGCGCTGTGTTCGCGCCCGGGCTGCTGGTGTCGAGTTCGGTGTGGGCCGCGGCGGTCGGGGCGGAGCTGGCCAGGGCTGCCAGCGCGGCGGGTACGACGAGGGTGCGTGCCGCCGTGCGGACGGCACGCCGGTCGGTGACGTTCATGACGCGGGACTCTCTGTATCCCCCGGCGGCCTGGCCGCCGGGGTGGGAGACACCGGCCCGCCGGGCGGTCCGCGCGTCATACCCGTCAGGGCATGCAGGGAGCGCCGATCGGCGTCGGCCGGAAACGGGCGAACGGACTGTGCCCGGCGCGCGGGGGCGCCCTGCCCTCGTGCAGCCGCACCAGGAGCGCCGACATCAACGGCGCGGCGCTCTCAGTGAACGCGATCCGCGGCCCGCTACCGTGACGACCGTTGAAGAGCGGCCAGATGAACAGCAGCAGACGTCCCATGGCGGCCAGCAGCGGCCTGCTCTGCCACAGCAGACGCTCCGTGATGCCCAGCAGACGGGCGGCGAGCAGCAGCGTGACCAGGTGCCCGGCCAGCAGCACGCCGGGCGGTGGTCCGGCGACCGCGCCGTGTTCCACCAGCCAGGACGAGCCACCGAAGGCGCCGCCCTGACCGGTCACCGCCGCACAGGCTCCCGGCAGCGAGTAGGCGACGTGGTAAGCGAACTGCGCGACCGCGAGCACGCTCAGCAGCTGGGTATCGGTCAGTCGGTGCCGCGTCAGGGCCGCCGCACCGGGGACGGCGACCGCAGCCACCGTGGCCACGATGATCCACCGGGGCGCGTGCCCCTGCGACAGCACGTGCCCGGCCAGCGGCAGCAACACGCACAACACCGCCAGGACCCCGGCCCGCAACCCGCGCAGCCCACCGGAGGCCGGCGAGCCGGGTTCTCGCAGAGAGTGCGTTCGCATCAGGTCGGGGCCTTCAGGGAGTCCGTCGCGGGAGCGGACGGGGCGGCAGATGACGGGGTACGCAACAGTGTGGTCCGTGCGTCCTGGAAGCGTACCGACCACCCCGCCCACCGGTTCACGACAGGGTGGAACTCGTGACGCCGCCACCTCGGGCGCTTTCGCCATTCGGGAAGTTTGCGCAGGTCACAGGCCTGTTAACCGAGATGACAACGGTCACCGATGCAGCCTTTGGTGATCTGCCTATGCGTGCGTTTCACTGCGGTTGAGACATCCGTCGCGAGGGGGAAGGCGTACCGCATGAGCGATCACCGTCACGAGCACGGCCCAGGACCTGAGCACGGAGGAGGCGGGCAGGCGGGGCACTCCCACAGCGTCTTGGCGGACGCCGACCGGCGCTGGCTGGGGATCGCGCTCGCCCTGATCACCACGTTCCTGGCGGGTGAGGTCGTCGTCGGCATCATCGCCCAGTCCCTCGCCCTGATCTCCGACGCGGCGCACATGCTGACCGACGCCGTCTCCATCGTGCTCGCGCTGATCGCCATGCGGCTGTCCGCCCGCCCGGCCCGCGGCGGCTTCACCTACGGGCTCAAGCGGGCGGAGATCCTCTCCGCGCAGGCCAACGGCCTGACCCTGCTGCTGCTCGGCGCCTGGCTGGCGTACGAGGGCGTACGCCGCCTGATCGACCCGCCGGAGGTCGAGGGCGGCCTGGTGCTCGTCACCGCGCTCGCCGGGATCGTGGTGAACATCGCCGCTGCCTGGTGCATCTCCAAGGCCAACCGGTCCTCGCTCAACATCGAGGGCGCCTACCAGCACATCCTCAACGATCTGTTCGCCTTCATCGGCACGGCGATTGCCGGGTTGATCGTCGTCCTGACCGGGTTCGCCCGCGCCGACGCCGTTGCCACACTCGTGGTTGTCGCCCTCATGTTCAAGTCCGGGTACGGGCTGCTGCACGAGTCGGGGCGCGTCTTCCTGGAGGCTGCCCCCGCGGACGTCGACCCGGACGCGCTGGGCGACCAGCTCGTCGTCCAGCCGAGCGTCGTCGAGGTCCATGACCTGCACGTCTGGCAGATCACCTCCGGCGAGTCCGCACTGTCCGCCCACGTCCTTGTCGAACCGGGCGGGGGCTGCCACGCCGTGCGCCGCGATCTGGAAGGACTCCTCCAGCACGACTACGGCATCACCCACACCACGCTCCAGGTCGACCACGCCCCCAACCCGGTGCTGCAGGTGGCGCTGTCCGGCGGCGCGAGCCACGAGGTGTCGCACTGCGAGGAGTCGCACGGTCCGGTCCACAGGGACGGGCCGCACAAGCACTGAGGTTCGGGCCCTTCGCCGAGCTGCGAAGCGGTCGGCCGACCACCGTCACCGCAGGTGGGAGGTTCCGTGGGTCTGGCACTCGCCAACACCATCTCGGCCAGCGCGATCGCGTCCTACGTCACGGCCCAGCCCATCGGGCACATGTCTGCGGACTACACGGCGAAGGCTCTGGTGCACGGCACGGCGGTGGCCGCCACCTGCTCCAGCGTCCTGATCGCCGTGGGCACGATCGCGGTGTTCTGACTCATCAACTCCCGTCCCGAACCCAAGGGTTCGCCGTCCAACGGTGAAAAGGAACCGGCCGATCCAGTCACCCCTTGATCCTTGGGCCGCGAAAAGCCGTGGAATAGACCATCAGCAGCCACACCGGCCGACCGATCCGGGTCGTGCCCGTAGGGGTCGCCGAGCAAGCCGACACCTACCGTGAGTCCGGCATGCCCGACGCCTTCGCGACCGCCCTCGCCGCCGTCGACGCCGACATCCAAACCGGTCGGGGCGGCCAGGCCAGCACCTCGGTGCTGGACCTGACCGGCCGCCCACCCCGCACCTTCGCCGAGTTCGTCCAGGACCACGCCCCCAGTGGGTGAACGCCAGGACACCCTAAGCAGTACGCCCGGCATAGCCGCGCACGGCGGTGGTCCCGGTGCGGGAAGGTTTCCTTCC
>NZ_JBEZJY010000090.1:0-18153 GCF_040651415.1 Streptomyces sp. NPDC048484 | reverse complement strand
CCCACGCGCGGGCGGGGCTTTCCCCCGGTCGGGGCCTTGAGGACCGGGGGTTCGGGGGCTGGCCCCCGAGTACGTGACGGGAAGGGTAGGGGCGGCGGGGGCGGAAAAGGCCCTAGAACCCAAGCTTCCGCAGCTGCCGCGGATCCCTCTGCCAGTCCTTCGCGACCTTCACATGAAGGTCCAGGAACACCGGCGTCCCCAGCAACGCCTCGATCTGCTTGCGCGACTTGATGCCGACTTCCTTCAGCCGCTTGCCCTTGGGGCCGATGATGATGCCCTTCTGGCTGGGCCGTTCGATGTAGACGAAGGCGTGGATGTCGAGGAGCGGCCTGTCCGCCGGCCGGTCCTCGCGCGGCAGCATCTCCTCGACGACGACGGCGATGGAGTGCGGCAACTCGTCCCGCACCCCCTCCAGCGCGGCCTCCCGGATGAGCTCGGCCACCATGACCTGCTCGGGCTCGTCCGTCAGGTCGCCCTCGGGGTACAGGGCCGGGCCCTCGGGGACGAGCGGCACGAGCAGGTCCGCCAGCAGGTCCACCTGCTGGTCGGCGACCGCCGACACCGGCACGATCTCGGCCCACTCGAAGCCGAGCTCCTTGCCGAGCTGGTCGATGGCGATGAGCTGCTCGGCGAGCGTCTTGCTGTCCGCGAGGTCGGTCTTCGTGACGATCGCGATCTTCGGCGTCTTCTTGATGGACGCCAGTTCCTTCGCGATGAAGCGGTCACCGGGACCGAGCTTCTCGTTCGCGGGAAGGCAGAACCCGATCACGTCGACCTCGGCCCACGTCGTGCGGACGATGTCGTTGAGCCGCTCGCCGAGGAGCGTGCGCGGCTTGTGCAGCCCGGGGGTGTCCACCAGGATCAGCTGGGCGTCGGTCCGGTGCACGATGCCGCGTACCGTGTGCCGCGTGGTCTGCGGCTGGTTCGCGGTGATCGCCACCTTCTGGCCGACCAGAGCATTCGTGAGGGTGGACTTGCCCGCGTTGGGGCGGCCCACGAAGCAGGCGAAGCCGGCACGGTGGGGTGCCCCCGAGGATGGTTCCGAGGAATCCGGCGGCTCGGGTGACTGGGTACGAACGCTCATGGCGCCCATTGTCCCTGATCGTCGAGGTCCCGCCGTACCAGGATTCCGGCCCTCGCCGCCGATTCAGCGCCGGCCCCCTCCTCGGTGAGCTTCCGGAAACCCCCGCGCAACACGAAACGTCACGGAAACACACCTGTACGCGACCGGAAACGTGTACCCATGAGCCTCTGACGAGCCCCCACCTTGTTGGAGACCTCGTGACTCAGGCCGCCGCTTCCGCCGCCACCTCCGCCACATCCGCCGCCGCATCCATCGACACCGGTGACACCGCCTGGCTGCTCGCCGCCACCGCGCTCGTCCTGCTCATGACTCCGGGCCTGGCCCTGTTCTACGGCGGCATGGTCCGCACGAAGAGCGTCCTCAACATGCTGATGATGAGTTTCGTGTCGATCGCCCTGGTCACGGTCGTGTGGCTGGCCGTCGGCTACTCGCTCGTGTTCGGCGACGACACCGCGGACGGACCCGTCGGCGGGCTCATCGGCGGACTGGAGCACGCGGGCATGGCGGGCCTCGGTCCTGACAGCGTCCAGGGCACGGTCCCGACTCTCCTCTTCGCCACCTTCCAGCTCACTTTCGCGATCATCACGGCGGCGTTGATCAGCGGCGCGGTCGCGGACCGCGCGAAGTTCGGCGCCTGGCTGGTCTTCGTCCCCCTGTGGGCACTGCTCGTATACGTTCCGGTCGCCCACTGGGTGTGGGGTCCCGGCGGCTGGATCCTGGAGGACCTGGGCGCCCTGGACTTCGCGGGCGGCCTGCCGGTCGAGATCACCTCGGGTGCGTCCGGTCTGGCCCTGTGCCTGGTCCTGGGCCCGCGGCTCGGTTTCAAGAAGGAAGCGATGCGCCCGCACAACCTGCCGATGGTGATGCTGGGCGCGGGTCTGCTGTGGTTCGGCTGGTTCGGCTTCAACGCGGGCTCGGCGCTCGGCGCGAACGGTCTCGCGGCCGCCGCCTTCCTCAACACCCTGGCCGCGGGGTGCACCGGTCTCCTCGGCTGGCTCTTCGTGGAGCAGCGGCGCGGCCACCCCACCACCCTGGGCGCGGCGTCCGGCGCGGTCGCGGGCCTGGTCGCCATCACCCCGTCCTGCGGGTCGGTCTCGCTCCTGGGCGCGCTGGTCGTCGGTCTCGCCGCCGGTGTCGTCTGCTCGTACGCCGTGAGCTGGAAGTTCAGGTTCAACTACGACGACTCGCTGGACGTCGTCGGTGTCCACCTGGTCGGCGGTGTCATCGGCACCCTGCTCATCGGTGTCTTCGCCACCGAGACCATGACCGGCGGCGCCGAGGGTCTCCTGTACGGCGGCGGGCTCGGGCAGTTCGGCAAGCAGCTCGTCGCGGTCCTCGCCGTGGGCTCGTACGCCTTCGCCGTCACGTACGGCGTCGCCAGGCTGATCGACAAGGTCATGGGCCTGCGGGCGAACGAGGAGCACGAGCAGAACGGCCTGGACCTTACGGTGCACGCCGAGACCGCTTACGATCACGGGGTCCTGGGCAGTGGTGCCCCGGTCTCCTCCTCCGTCGTCCCCACCGTGCAGAAGGCCAGGCCCCAGGCATGAAGCTCATCACCGCGATCGTCAAGCCGCACCGCCTCGACGAGGTCAAGACCGCCCTGCAGGAAATCGGGGTGCACGGCCTGACCGTCACGGAGGCCAGCGGCTACGGGCGCCAGCGCGGCCACACGGAGGTGTACCGCGGTGCCGAGTACCGCGTCGACCTCGTGCCGAAGGTCCGTATCGAGGTCGTCGTCGAGGACGCGGACGCCGAGCCCGTCATCGAGGCGATCGTGACGGCGGCGCGGACGGGGAAGATCGGCGACGGAAAGGTGTGGGCGGTACCGGTGGAGACGGTGGTTCGGGTACGGACGGATGAGCGCGGCCCCGACGCCCTCTGACCCTGATCACCACCACCGTCACCGCTGCCGCGAGCACGACTCCCAGCGCCACCGCCATCAGCCAGGGCAGCGCGAGGAACGACGTGCTCGCCGACTCGCGGGTGTCGTGCGCGCTGGCTGTCAACGTCACGTCGCCCCAGTCGAGTTGGGGTGCGCCGCGCCAGAGTTCACTGAGCCGCACCCGCTGCCCGGGCAGCAGCTCCGAGGGGATCTTGGAGAGGTCGCGGGAGAGCAACGTACGGCCGAAGAGCCCTTCGGCCCTCAGCTCCACCTTGGGGTCCAGGGTGACGTTGCCGGTGTTGTGGAGGGTGTACGAGACGGTGGCCGTGCTGTCGCCGGTGCCGGGAACCAGGGGCTGGTGGTGGCGGATGCGGACCTTCTCGACGGCGACGGCCGATACGGTCGGCCCGCCCACCCGCAGGTAGATCCGGGCGCCGACGGCCCGCCGCACACCGACCTCGGCCGCCCCCTCTCCGTCCTTTCCGCCTCCCTTGGCGATCCGCTCGTCCAGGGCGACCAGCGCACCGGGGTGGTCACCGGGTTCGGCCGTCTCGGGCACCCGGAGTGTGAACGGCACGGTGACCTTGCCGTGCGCGGGCACGGTCACCCGGGCCTTGGCGGGCTTCGCCCAGGCGCCCACGCCCCGCTGCTTCTCCTGCCAGGTGCGCACGGCGAACCCGCCGTCCCGCGCGGTGTTGTACGCGTCGGCCGCGTAGAGCCGGAACGTCAGCGGCTGTCCGGTCTTGTTGGTGACGGCGACCTCGTCCTCAAGGGTCGTGCCCGGGTCGGCGGAGAGATGGAAGTACGGCCGCGAGGCGAGTTCCGACGCGACCGGGAAGACCGACCAGCTGCCGTTGTCGGCGGCGTGCGCGGGGGCTCCGGTCACGGCCACTGCCACGGCGAGGAACAACAACGTGAGGAAGCAGAACGGCTTGCGCATGGGTGCGGACCCCCGATGGCGAGTAGGACGGACGCGGTGGGCAGGCGGGGTGGGCAGGCGGGTGCGCGCCCGGCCCACCGCGAAGCGGGACCTGCTGACAGTGCGCCAGGTCTCAGGTGAGCGTGAGCGTCAGCACGCCGGAGTACGAGCCCGGCGGGGTGAACGCCGGAACGTTCAGCGAGAGCCGGGCGTCGACGGTGAACTCACCACCGGTGAGCGCCCCGTCGGGGGTGGAGGCCAGGGTCGCCCCCGCGCTGCCGACCGAACCGGGCGAGCCGGGCCGGCAGGTGCTCGGGCTGCCGTCCTTGGTGGCGCAGACCGGGGTCCAGCCCAGCTTGGCCGCGTCGATCTTCGCCCCGCCGGGGCCGTTGAAGTCGGTGACCTTGCCGGTCAGGGACCAGCCCGCGGGTCCGCCACGGAAGTCCTTGACCGTCACCGACTGCAGGGAACCACGGGAGAAGCCGCCCTTGCCGTAGTCGACCGCCGCGAGTTCGACGGTGTCCCCGGCCTGGGTCATGGACAGCGTCCCCGCCTTGACGGAGGAGTTGAGCTTCTGGCTGTTGGCGGGAAGGGGCGTGTCGTCGATGACGACATAGGCGGCGGGACCCGCGCCCTTGCCGTCGCTCCAGGCACTTCCCTCGTACGCCACGACACCGGTCGTCGCCTTGTCCCTGACGGCCAGGCCGCCGCTGATGGAGCCCTGCGCGTTCGCGGTGGCGGTGGCTTTGTCCGCCGTCTCGGCGGCCCCGGCCCGTCCGGCGAGGGTGACGGCCGCACCCGGGGTGAAGTTCGTCCCCGTGACGGTCACGCTGTCACCGGGCTTTCCGGAGGCCGCACCGAGGCTGATGGCACGGTTGTTGGTCTGTCCGCCACCGGTCGCGGTGACCGTCTCGGAGACGGGAGCGGGCGGGTTGCTGACCGTGCAGGGGGTGTCCAGCTCCAGGAGGTAGCTGGTGTGGATGTTGTAGTCGCCGGGCGACAGCGTGATCGCGCCGGGTGCGGTGACCGTGAAGGTGCCGGTCATCTCGAACGACGGGAAGGCGCCCTTCCCGGGCACCGGGTCGTTCTTCTTCGGCCCCGCGACCGTGAGGTCACCGGTCTGCGCGCCGCCCAGGGCGACCTTGCCGGTGGGCGTCATGATGTCGGCGGGCAGGGCGATGTCGACCGGGTTGCTCGCGGCGGGCTTGACCACCGTGTACTTGACGGTGACCGTGTCGCCCACCTTGGGCGCGGCGTTGCTCACGGTGATCTTCGCTGTGGTGGTGCCGTCGATCGGGGGTATGCCCGCGATGGGCGGCGGGATGCAGTGCGTGGCGAATTCGACCTGCTGAGGCTCCGCGCTCGCGGGGCAGGCGAGCGCGCCTCCCGCGGTGACCGAGAGTGCGGCCGCTCCGAGAAATGCCGCCCAGCGGCGGCGTCTTCGGGTTCCTGAACCCATGTGTGCCCCTCCTTTGAATGTGGGCGCTCTGCGCCGACAGGAGGTCATTGATGTGCTCGTTGTGTGAAAAGTCAATGGAACCCAGACACATCAACTGATGTGCCATCAGTTACTGTCAACCAGCCAACCCGCCTTACGCGCAAGGCAGTTGACGGTGCGGGGAGCTGACAGCACACGGACCGGGGCCGCCGCATGCAGGCGACACCGGTCCGTGCCGGGCCTTGCCCGTGGGGGGATTACGTGATCACGTTCCTGCGCTCACTCGAACACGAACGGGCCCGGCGACTGCGGGCCGTCCGCCGCGCACGTCACGGTGATCCCGAAGAGCACCATCTGCAGGGAGCCGCCGAAGGCCTCCAGGCTGTCACCGGCCGCGACGGTGCCGTTCAGCGGGCCGACCGTGACACCGTCACCCGCGGCCATCGCGGGGTTCTCGGTGCCCGTGAAGGCGGTCGTACCACCACTCGCCTTCGTCAGGGTGAGGGTGGAGGCGATCGAGTCCTCGGCGAGCGCGAGCGGGGCGGTGATCTCGGAGGAGGTGACGGTGATGGTGGCGCTGGTGCCGCTCTGGGTGGCCGTGAGGGTGGCCTCACCGCCGCCGTAGAGACCGCAGTCGGCGACGATCGTGGCGGTCTGGGGAGCGACGGCCGCGGCGCCCGGGGCGAGCGCCAAACCGGCGGCGAGGGTGCCGGCGGCTAGCGCCGCACCGATTCCGAGTCGCTTACATCTCATTGGATTCCCTTCCCTTGTACGGGAATTGCCGTGTGGGGACGGCCGACGGGCGCCTCACCTACCACTCAGTAATCTGACGGCCCGTCGGAAGAGCTGTCGTCCATTGATGCCCCAGTGGCTTGGGATTGCAAGAGAAGTGGGAGTGATTCTTCCGGTGTCGGACGGCCGATGGCGGACGGCCGATGGCGGACGGCCGATGGCGGACGGCCGGCGGGGCACCGGGCACGGCGCAATCTTTCAGGGGCGCGGGGCCGTGGCCCCGCGAACCCGCGGACGAAGCCCTCAGCCCGCGGTCACCACGGAGCGCACCGCACCGTCCGTCCCCGCGAGCAGCACGGGCGTCGCGGCCCCGCCAAGATCCCGTACCGCCGCGAGGTCCTCGTCCGGCACGGACTCCCCCTCGCTCACCACCGCCGCCGCCTCCAGCGACGTCGCCCCGGAGGCCACGGCCATGGCGACCGCGGTCCGCAGCGCGCTGAGCCGCAGCGAAGGCAGGGCAACGGTGCCCGCCACATACGTGCGGCCGTTGTCGTCGCGTACGGCCGCCCCCTCGGGCACCCCGTTGCGGGCCCGGGTGGCGCGGGCCAGCGTGACGATCTTGCGGTCCTCGGGGTCGAGCGCGGCGGTGTCGGTCCTGTCAGTGCTGTCGGTCATGCCCAGAGCATACGAAGCCACACCCGCACTTCGCGCGGCGGTACACGGCACCGAACGTCCGGCTCAGGGTCGGTCGAGGCGCAGCCGCTCGGCCCTCGGCAGACCGGCCACCACCAGGTCGTACGAGTCCTCGACGAGCTCCCGGACGAGACGGTCCGGGAGCCCGCCGTCGCCCGTGCCCGTGCCCGTGCCCGTGCCCGTGCCCGCGGTGCCGACCAGGCCCGTGGTGCCGACCGTGACCGTGTTCCAGTGCCTTTTGTTCATGTGGTAGCCGGGGGCGATCAGGCCCTCGTACTCGCCGCGCAGCCGCACCGCGTCCTCGGGATCGCACTTCAGGTTGACCTTGAGAGGGCGGGCCTGGAGGGCGCTCAGCGCGAACACCTTGCCCAGCACCTTGAAGACCGAGGTCTCCGGGTTGAAAGGGAAGTCCTCGACGGTCGCGTTGAAGGACAGACAGAGAGAGCGCAGCTCCTGTGGGGTCACTCCGGTTTCCCCTCCGGGAAGTCGGCCGGTCCGACGGGCTCGACAAGGACCGTGACGATCTTGTTCCGGCGTCCGGCCGAGTCCTCGGCCGTGAGCCGCAGTTCACGGCCGTCGGGCAGTTCGACCACCGAGGAGGCACCGGCGATGGGCACACGGCCGAGCGCCTTCGCGAGCAGTCCGCCGACCGTCTCGACGTCCTCGTCGTCGTAGGCCTCGAAGCCGTACAGCTCGCCGAGGTCGCCGATGTCGAGCCGCGCGGTCACCCGGTAGCGGTCGTCGCCGAGGTCCTCCACGGGCGGCAGCTCACGGTCGTACTCGTCGGTGATCTCGCCGACGATCTCCTCAAGGATGTCCTCGATGGTGACGATGCCGGCCGTGCCGCCGTACTCGTCGATGACGACGGCGACGTGGTTGCGGTCCTGCTGCATCTCCCGGAGCAGGTCACCGGCGTTCTTCGTGTCCGGGACGAAGGCGGCGGGCCGCATCGCCGTGGACACCAGCTCGCTCTCCGCGTCCCGGCTGATGTGGGTCTTCCTGGCCAGGTCCTTCAGGTACACCATCCCGACGATGTCGTCCTCGCTCTCCCCGGTGACGGGAACGCGCGAGAAACCGGACCGCAGGGCCAGGGTCAGCGCCTGCCGGATGGTCTTGTACCGCTCGATGACCACCAGGTCCGTGCGCGGGACCATGACCTCCCGGACCAGCGTGTCGCCCAGCTCGAAGACGGAGTGCACCATCCGGCGCTCCTCGTCCTCGATGAGCGACTCCTTCTCGGCGAGGTCGACCATCGCGCGCAGCTCGGCCTCGGACGCGAAGGGGCCGCGCCGGAAGCCCTTGCCCGGTGTGAGGGCGTTGCCGATGAGGATGAGCAGGGGCGGGACCGGGCCCATGATCCTGGCCAGCGGCAGCAGCACGTACGCGGCCGCCGTGGCCGTGTTCAGGGGGTGCTGGCGGCCGATGGTGCGCGGCGAGACACCGACCGCGACGTACGAGACGAGGACCATCACCCCGATGGCGACGGCCAGCGCCTGCCAGGTCTCGGCGAACTCCTTCAGACAGGCGTACGTGACGAGGGCGGCGGCCGCCATCTCGCAGGCGACGCGCACCAGCAGTGCCACGTTCAGATAGCGGGTCGGGTCGGCGGCGACCTGGGCGAGCTTGGCGCTGCCGCGGCGGCCGGACCGTACCGCCTCCTCGGCGCGGAAGCTGGAGACGCGCGCGAGACCGGCCTCCGCGCAGGCGGCGAGCCAGGCGACCACGACAAGGGCGATGGCGCCCAGGACGAGTTGCGGGCTCATGAGACGGTCGGAGCCGGGGAGGGACCGGTCAGGCCCTTCTCCGCACGCCAGCCGTCCACGATGGCCGCCTGCAGACCGAACATCTCGGCCTTCTCGTCGGGCTCCTCGTGGTCGTAGCCGAGCAGGTGCAGCACCCCGTGGACGGTGAGGAGCTGGAGTTCCTCGTCCATGGAGTGCTGCGTCCCGGCGTCCTTGCCCTGCTGCTCGGCGACCTCCGGGCAGAGCACGATGTCGCCGAGCAGCCCCTGCGGCGGCTCGTCGTCGTCCTTCATGGGCGGCCGCAGCTCGTCCATCGGGAACGACATGACGTCCGTCGGCCCCGGCAGGTCCATCCACTGGATGTGCAGCTGCTCCATGGCGGCGGTGTCCACGACGATCACCGAGAGTTCGGAGAGCGGGTGGATACGCATCCTCGCGAGGGCGTAGCGGGCGATGTCGAGGATCGCCTGCTCGTCGACCTCGGTTCCGGACTCGTTGTTGACGTCGATCGACATGGTCGCGCTGGTCTACTTCCGTTTGCTACGGGCGCCGCTGTGTGCGCCGTTCTCCGTGCCGTTCTGGCTGTCGTACTTCTCGTACGCGTCGACGATACGGCCGACCAGCTTGTGCCGGACGACGTCCTGGGACGTGAGCCGCGAGAAGTGGACGTCGTCGAGGCCCTCCAGGATGTCCTGGACCTGACGCAGACCGGACTTCGTGCCGCTCGGCAGGTCGACCTGCGTCACGTCACCCGTGACCACTATCTTCGACTCGAAACCGAGCCGGGTGAGGAACATCTTCATCTGCTCGGCGCTGGTGTTCTGCGCCTCGTCCAGAATGATGAAAGCGTCGTTGAGCGTCCTGCCGCGCATGTAGGCGAGCGGCGCGACCTCGATCGTGCCCGCCGCCATCAGCCGCGGGATCGAGTCCGGGTCGAGCATGTCGTGCAGGGCGTCGTACAGCGGGCGCAGATACGGGTCGATCTTGTCGTAGAGCGTGCCCGGGAGGAATCCCAGCCGCTCCCCCGCCTCCACCGCCGGGCGGGTCAGGATGATGCGGCTGACCTGCTTGGCCTGCAGGGCCTGCACGGCCTTGGCCATGGCCAGGTAGGTCTTGCCCGTACCGGCGGGTCCGATGCCGAAGACGATGGTGTGCTTGTCGATGGCGTCGACGTACCGCTTCTGGTTGAGCGTCTTGGGGCGGATGGTGCGGCCGCGTGAGGACAGGATGTTCTGGGTGAGGACCTCGGCCGGGGTCTCCGGGCCGTCGCCCTCCCCGTTCTCACTCGCGCGCAGCATGGCGATCGAGCGTTCCACGGCGTCCTCCGTCATCGGCTGCCCGGTGCGGAGCACCAGCATCATCTCGTCGAGCAGGCGCTGGACGAGAGCCACTTCACGGGCGTCGCCGACAGCGCTGATCTCATTGCCCCGGACATGGATGTCGGCCGCCGGGAAGGCCTTCTCGATCACGCGCAGGAGGGCGTCCCTGGATCCCAGAACGGTCACCATGGGGTGCGTGGCCGGGACGGTGAACTGCGCTCGTGACTGTCCCTGCGCGGGGGTGTGAGCTGTGGGTGTCTGCGTCATGGGCCGGCTCTGTAGGCCTGCTCATCTCCCTCGGTGAGGCACGCTTGCCGGTACGGCAGCCTTGTGCTTCCAAGAGTACGACGGGGCGCCGACAACCCAGTAGGAGTTTTCCGTCGCACCTGTGGCCTCAGGTCTGACCTCAGGTGCGGCCTCAGGTGTCGGCCCCGCGGGTGGCGTCATGCGGAGCTGCGGAATCCGATCGTCGGTACGGCCCGTCTCAGAGGCCAGGATCTGGTGGTCTCCGGGAGCAGCGGCTGCAGGAAGGCGTACCGGCCGAGCGCCGCGGGATCCTGGTGGTCGTAGGACTGCACCCGGCGCCACCACGCGGCGATCTCCGCCCATCCGGGGGCGGACAGGGACCCCCCGAACTCCTGGACCGACAGCGCCGCGGTGAGGCCCGCGAAGGCGAGGCGGTCGGCGAGCGGCCAGCCCGCCAGCGTGCCCGTCACGAATCCGGCGACGAAGACGTCCCCCGCGCCGGTCGGGTCCATCGCCTCGACCGCGATGGCCGGAACCTCGGCACTCTCGCCGGTCCGGCGGTCCACGGCGTACGCGCCCTCGGCACCTAGCGTGACGACGGCGAGCGGTACGTGTTCGGTGAGCGCGTGCGCGGCCGCGCGGGGGCACGAGGCGCCCGTGTACCGCATGGCCTCCTCGGCGTTCGGCAGGAACGCCTCGCAGTGCCGCAGGTCGGGGAGCCCGGCGAGGTCCCAGCGCCCCGTGTCGTCCCATCCGACGTCGGCGAAGATCCGGGTGCCCGTGCTCGCGGCCCCGGCGATCCAGTGCGCGCTCGTGCCCGGCGTCAGCGAGGCGACGGCCGCCCGCGCGCGGGGCGGGCAGTCGGGGGCGGGCTCCTCCGGAGGCGGCTCGTGGCCGTGGCTCACCATGGTGCGCTCGCCCTCGTACGCCATCGAGACGGTCACCGGGGAGTGCCAGCCGGGAGCGGTGCGGGACGCGGAGAGGTCGATGCGTTCGCCCTGCTCCAGGGCGTCCCAGCAGTACTCCCCGTAGTGGTCGTCCCCGAAGGCCGCCGCCAGGGAGGTCCGCAGGCCCAGCCTGGCCAGCGCGGTCGCCATGTTCGCGACGCCGCCGGGGCTGGAGCCCATGCCGCGGGCCCAGGACTCGGTACCGCGGACCGGGGCGGAGTCGAGTCCGGTGAAGATGATGTCGAGGAAGACGGTGCCGGTGAGGTAGACGTCCCAGGGCGGGTCGTCGGAGCGGCGCAGCTCGGCGAGTGGGTCGAACTGGGCCGTTCGGTACGGTCCCTTCCCGTTGGACGCGGTCACGGTGCGCTCCCATGAGTGGTGCGGATTCAGGCCAGTGTGCACCAACCGCTCCGCCGGAGCTCTGAGGATCACGTCGGGCCCTGCTGTCGGCTGTTTTAGGGGCGCGGGGAACTGCGCAATCTTTTTTGGGGGGCCAGGGGGCGGAGCCCCCAGGAACGGGACGGGTAGGGGCGGCGGGGGCGAGATTCCCGGAGAATCCCCGGCGGATCCCCGGCGAATCCCCCCGGTCACGGGAACTCGTACGCCTCCACCTCGGCGATGTACCGGGCCCGCCGCTCCTCGTCGTGTTCGAGGAACGAGGCGACGAACGAGTTCCGGGCCAGTTCGCGGAGCTGCTCCGGGGACAGCCCCAGCTCCGCCCGCACCGCGTGGAAGTTGTCCCCGGCGTACCCGCCGAAGTAGGCGGGGTCGTCGGAGTTGACCGTGCACAGCAGTCCCGCGTCGAGCATCGCGGGCAACGGGTGCTCCACCAGGACGTCGACGGCCCGCAGCCGCACGTTGGACAGGGGGCACACGGTCAGCGGCACCCGGTCCCGCACCAGCCGGGCCACCAGCTCCGGATCCTCCATGCAGCGGAGCCCGTGGTCGATCCGCTCGGCGCCGAGCACGTCGAGCGCCTCGGTGATGTAGGCGGGCGGCCCCTCCTCGCCCGCGTGCGCGACCCGTCGCAGTCCGAGCACGGCGGCGGCCTCGTACACCTCGCGGAACTTGGCGGGCGGGTGTCCGACCTCGGCGGAGTCGAGCCCGACGCCGACGATCCGGTCGAGGTGGGGCTTCGCCGCCTCCAGGGTCTCCATCGCGGACTCGGCGGACTCGTCCCGCAGAAAACACATGATGAGCTGGGTGGAGACGCCGTGCACGGCCTCACTGCGGTCGAGCGCCCGCCCGAGCCCCTCCACGACGGTTTCGATCCCGATGCCCCGGGAGATGTGCGCCTGCGGATCGAAGAAGATCTCCGCGTGCCGGACCCCCTGTGCGGCGGCGCGCGCGAGGTACGCGTCGGCGAGGTCCGCGAAGTCGTCCTCGGTCCGCAGCACGGCCATGAGCCCGTAGTACAGGTTCAGGAACGACTGCAGATCGGAGAACTCGTACGCCTTACGAAGTTCGTCCGTGTCGGCGTACGGCAGCGGGACCTCGTTGCGGGCGGCCAGCGCGAAGGCCAGCTCGGGCTCCAGCGTGCCTTCGATGTGCAGGTGCAGTTCAGCTTTCGGGATGGGCATCGAAGCATGGTACGGGTGTTTCACCGACGCTTCGGAACCGGCACCCTCTGCAGATCGTGCGCCACCGTCAGCTCCCCCTCGAACCCGGCGGCCCGTGCCTGCCGCTCGAACTCCGCGGGTTCGGAGTACCGCTGGCTGAAGTGCGTCAGCACCAGATGCCGTACGCCGGCGTCCCGGGCCACCGTCGCCGCCTGGCCGGCTGTCAGGTGCCCGTGGTCGACGGCGAGCCGTACGTCCTCGTCCAGGAACGTCGACTCGATGACGAGCAGGTCGCAGCCCTGCGCGAGCGCGTACACCCCGTCGCACAGGCGGGTGTCCATGACGAACGCGAACCGCTGGCCGCGCCGCACCTCGCTGACGTCGTCGAGCGCGACGCCCCCGAGCGCCCCCGCCCGCTGGATCCGCCCCACGTCGGCACCGCTGATCCCGTGCGCGGCGAGCCGTTTGGGCAGCATCCGCCGCCCGTCGGGCTCCACGAGCCGGTAGCCGTACGACTCGACGGGGTGGGAGAGCTTGCGGGCCTGAAGTGTGTACGTCTTCGAGGACGCGAGGTCACCGTCGGCGTCCACCGGGGCCTCGGTGAGCGGGGCCGTCTCGCGGTAGGCGGTCGCGTACCGCAGCCGGTCGAAGAACTTCTGCCCGGAGCGCGGATAGTGCGCGCTGATCTCGTGCGGCACCCGGTCGAGGTTGATCCGCTGGATCACCCCGGCCAGGCCCAGCGAGTGATCGCCGTGGAAGTGCGTGACACAGATCCGGTGCAGGTCGTGCGCGGCGACACCGGCACGCAGCATCTGCCGCTGCGTGCCCTCGCCGGGATCGAAGAGGATGCCCTCGCCGTCCCAGCGCAGCAGATAGCCGTTGTGGTTGCGGTGCCGGGTGGGGACCTGGCTGGCGGTGCCGAGGACCACCAGTTCACGTACAGACACGTCGAGTTGTCCGGCCTTTTCCTGTCCCGTTCCCGTTCCTGACCCGTTCCTGTCCCCCTCGCCTGTCCCCCGTGTCTATCCCGGGGGCCACTGCATGCCGCGGCCGCCCAGCACGTGGGCGTGCGCGTGGAAGACCGTCTGGCCCGCTCCGCTGCCGGTGTTGAAGACGATGCGGTAGCTGTCGAGCTTCTCCTCGGCGGCGACCTCGCCTGCCTCGCGCACGACGTCGGCGAGGATCGCGGGTTCGGCGACGGCGAGGGAGGCGGCGTCCGGGTGGTGGACCTTGGGGATCACCAGGACATGGATGGGTGCCTGCGGGCTGATGTCCCGGAAGGCGACGGTCGTCTCGGTCTCACGGACGACGGTCGCCGGAGTCCTCCCCCCGGCGATCTTGCAGAACAGACAGTCGTCCTGTGGTTCCCCTGCCATGCGCGGCCTCCTCGGGCTGGATGATCGATGTTTCGGCATGGTACCGAGCGACAGTGACAGCGCTCTCGGTCCGTCCGGCGTCCGAGGACGGGGCCGTTCACGCCGACACGGGTGCCTACGCCTGCGCCCCCGGCAGCACCGGCAGCACCGGAGCCGTCTTCGAAGGGCTCTCCTCCAGCGCCGCCAGCGCGATCCGGATCGCCTCGTCGAGCTGCATGTCACGCCCGGCGGCGTAGTCCTGCGGAGCCTGGACCACCTCGACGTCGGGGTCGACGCCGTGGTTCTCCACACCCCACTCGTAACCCTCCAGCCAGAACGCGTACTTGGGCTGTGTGACGAGCGTCCCGTCGACGAGGCGGTAGCGGCTGTCGATGCCGACGACGCCGCCCCACGTACGGGTACCGACGACCGGCCCGATGCCGAGCGCCTTGATCGCGGCGTTGACGATGTCGCCGTCGGAGCCGGAGAACTCGTTGGCGACCGCGACGACGGGCCCGCGCGGCGCGTCCTCCGGATAGCTGGTGGGCCGCATCCCGCGGGCGAGGTCCCAGCCGACGATGCGCCGGGCGAGCTTCTCGATGACCAGCTGCGAGGTGTGGCCGCCGCGGTTCTCGCGGACGTCCACGACGAGGCCCTCCCGTGCCACCTCGATCCGCAGGTCACGGTGGATCTGCGCCCAGCCGGGCGCCTGCATGTCGGGCACGTGCAGATATCCGAGCCGTCCGCCGGACTTCTCGTGCACGTAGGCACGCCGGTCGGCGACCCACGCGTGGTAGCGCAGCGGCTCCTCGTCGGACACCGGCACGACCACCGCGTGCCGCGGATCGCCGCCGCCCGCCGGGGAGATGGTCAGCTCGACGGGCTTGCCCGCCGTGCCGACGAGCAGCGGTCCCGGCCCTGCCACCGGGTCGACGGGGTGTCCGGAGACGGCCACGATGGCGTCCCCCGCGCGCACCGCGACGCCGGGTGCGGCGAGCGGTGACTGCGCGTCGGGGTCGGAGCTTTCCGAGGGCAGGATGTGGTCGATACGCCACTGGGCCGTCCCCGAGGGGCCGTCCTCGTGACGGGAGATGTCGGCGCCGAGCAGCCCCTGCCGGTCCCCGCCGCCGAATCCGCCGCGCGGCATGACGTACGCGTGCGAGGTGCCGAGTTCACCCTGCACCTCCCAGAGCAGGTCGACCAGGTCGTCGTGGGTGGCGACCCGGTCGAGGATGGGCCGGTACCGGTCCAGTACGCCGTCCCAGTCGGTGCCGCCCAGGTCGGGACGCCAGAAGTTGTCGCGCATGAGGCGGCCGGTCTCGTCGTACATCTGGCGCCACTCGGCGGCCGGGTCGACGACGTGGCGGACGCGCGACAGGTCGACGGTGATGTTGCTGTCGCTCTCGTCGTCGTTCGAGGCGCGCCGGTCGCTCGGTACGACCTTCAGCTTGCCGTCGGTCCACAGCAGGATCCGCTTGCCGTCGCCGGTGACCAGGAAGCCGTCGGCGTCCGAGACGAGGTGCTCGATGCGCTGCTGGACGAGGTCGTAGCGTTCCAGGTCGGTCTTGGGGTCCGGGTCGTCGGGGGTGGCCCTGGACGATCCGAGCACGCCCCGGACCGGGTGCCGCAGCCACAGCAGCCCGTCCTTGGCGGCCCGCAGTCCGGAGTAGCGGGCGGCCTCGACGGGGAACGGGACGATGCGGTCGCCGAGCCCGTCGAGGTCGATCCGGGTGGCCGGGGAGCCCTCGCTCTCGGGCGTCTCGGCCCCTGGACTGTCCGGCGTCTCGAAGGGCCGGCCGTGCCGCTGCGGTCCGAAGGGCGAGGGGGTGGTGGCGGCGAGGGTGATGAGGTGCGGCCGGGAGCCGCCGACGAAGGCCAGGTCGAAGACGTGCTCGTCGTAGACGGGGTCGAAGGACCGCGCGGACAGGAACGCGAGATGCTTCCCGTCGAGGGTGAAGGCGGGCGAGTAGTCCCGGAACCGCAGCGGTGTCGCCTCGGTCACCGAGAGGTCCGCGGTGTTGGCGAGCTTGAGCTGGCGCAGCGGGCGCGGGCCGGGGTGCGACCAGGCCAGCCAGGCCGAGTCGGGTGAGAAGACGAGCCCGGAGACCTCGCCGTCCTCGCTGCGGTCGACCTCCCGGACCTCGCCGGTCTCCCGCTCGACGAGCAGGACGCGGCCGTCGTGCGAGGCGACCGCGGCACGGCTGCCGTCGGGTGCCATCGCGAGCCCGAGCACCCGCCCCAGCTGTCCGGCGGCGAGCCTGCGCGGGATCGCTCCCGGTGCCACGCCCGTCGCCGGGGCGAACTCCAGCGCGTCGTCGCCCTCCGCGTCCGTCGCCCACACCACGTGCTCCTCGCCGTCGACGCGGAAGGTGCGGGGCATCCTGGCCCGTACGCCCTGTTCGGCGGCGAGCGCGCGGGTGGGTCCTGAGCGGTGGGTGACCCAGTGGACGGCTCCGCGCACCGAGACCGCGCTGCCGCGTCCGGTGTGGTCGGGAGCGGCGGCCCCGAACCAGCGGGACGCGTTCACGGGATGCGGCTGCAGGTCGACGCGCTGTCCGCCGAGCCGGATGTCGAGCCGCCGTGGCTCGGCCCCGTCGAGGTCGTCGAGAATCCACAGCTCACCGGCGGACGCGTACACGACGCGGGTCCCGTCGGTGGACGCGTGCCGGGCGTAGAAGCCCTCGATCCCCGTGTGCCGCCGCAGATCCGATCCGTCGGCGAGGGAGGAGTACACGGCCCCCACGCCCTCGTGGTCGGAGAGGAAGACGACCCGCTCCCCGACCCAGGACGGGTACTCCAGGTTCCCGTCCAGGTCCGCGTGCAGCCGTACGAACTCCCTGCCCGCTCCGTCGCCCTCCCCGGCGCCCTCTCCGTCGCCCTCGCGGTCGATCCACAGCTTTCCCGCGGTGCCGCCGCGATACCGCTTCCACCAGGCGGCCTCGCGACCCATGGGCGCGGACAGCAGAACGGTGCCGGGGCCGTGGGCCACATCGCCGACGGGCCCGTAGGGCAGGGTGGTCGCGGGTCCGCCGTCGAGCGGTACGGCGCGGGCCCAGCTGCGGCGCAGGCTCGCCTGGCCCTGCGTGCTGAGTACGAGCACCTGCCCGTCGGGGGTCCAGCCGCGCACCTGCGTCTTCCAACTGCCCCAGTACGTGAGGCGTTCGGCGGAACCGCCGTCGACGGGGGCGACATGCACCTCGGGGGCGCCGTCGCGGGTCGACGTCCAGGCGACGGTCGTACCGTCCGGGGAGATCCGTGGATGGTTCACCGGGACGTTGTCGGCGCTGACCCGCCAGGCGCGGCTGCCGTCGAGCGGCGCGACCCAGACGTCGTCCTCGGCGGTGAAGGCGATCAACTCGCCGTGCAGGTGCGGATACCGGAGATACGCCGAAGACGCGGCGGATACGGCGGGCGCGGCGGACGACTTGGAAGACGCGGCGGATACGGCGGATGCGGCAGATGCGGGCTGTGTCACCCGATCACCCTATGCAGCCGCCTCGCCCGCGACCAGAGCTTCCGATCACTTCCCCTCGAAGCAGGAGCACGTGGGATCGGGGAACCGGGTCACCGTCTCGGTGACGGTGACGGTCGCTCCCGGGTTGCCGGGCGGCGGAGTCGTCCTGTTGTCCACGGGCGGGGTGCCGGCCTGGCAGTTGCCGAGGACGTTCGCCCGGAACACCTCCTTGCCGCCCACCGTGGCGGTGAGGTCTCCCCGTACGCAGGTGCCGTTGACCTCCTGCGTCACCTTGCCCTTGATGGAGATGTCCCGCCCGTCTCCGGTCTCGCCCACGCAGTCGACGGACGCCACGCTCCGCACGCTCGGCGAGGAACCCACCGTCGCGCTGTTCTCGCCGAGCGACGCGGTGCAGGTGAGCCACTGCACGTCGACTCCCCGCTTCTCCAGCTCGCGCGTGCCCGTCTGGTCGGTGGTGATCGCCACGGCGGCGGTGCTCAGACCGTTCCCCGGTTCACATGCGACCAGCGCGAACAGGGCTGCGACCGCGGCCACAGCCATCGCGGGTCCGCGGTGTCGTATACGCCTCAGTGCCCCCATGACGGCAGCCTGCCACCGGGCGTCCCCCCGCGGTAGACCTCATGCGGCCACGGTCTGCGTCAGCCGGGACGGTTTTCGCCCCCGCCGCCCCTTCCCGTCCCGTCTCGGGGGCCAGCCCCCGAACCCCCGGTCCTCAAACGCCGGACGGGCTGGAATCCCAGCCCGTCCGGCGGTTGAGGA
>NZ_JBEZJY010000089.1:0-20070 GCF_040651415.1 Streptomyces sp. NPDC048484 | reverse complement strand
GCGGCCGGCGGGCAGGCCCGCGCGCTGGTTCAGGCGGTGGCCCGGTTGTATGTGGACGGTGTGGACGTTGACTGGTCGGCGTTGTTTGCGGGGCGCGGGGCGCGGCGGGTGGAGTTGCCGACGTATGCCTTCCAGCGTGAGCACTACTGGCTGGTCGATACACCGACAGCAGGGGCTCCGGCAGCGATGGGTCTGTCGGCGGCGGGTCATCCGTTGCTGAGTGCGGTGGTGTCTTCCCCGGAGTCGGACGGGGTCGCACTCACGGGCCGGATCGGTCTGGATACGCATCCGTGGCTGGCCGATCACCGGGTGCTGGGGCGGGTGCTGTTGCCGGGGACGGCGTTTGTGGAGCTGGCGGTGCGGGCCGGGGACGAGGTGGGCTGCGGCCGGGTGGCGGAGCTGACGCTGCAGGCGCCGCTGGTGCTGCCGGAACACGGCTCCGTCCAGCTCCACGTCGTGGTCGATGCTCCGCAGGAT
This sequence comes from Streptomyces sp. NPDC048484, assembly GCF_040651415.1. NCBI lineage: Bacteria > Bacillati > Actinomycetota > Actinomycetes > Kitasatosporales > Streptomycetaceae > Streptomyces > Streptomyces sp. NPDC048484. The sequence continues at coordinate 19,593 of NZ_JBEZJY010000089.1, read as the reverse complement.
CCGCAAAGCTCAGGTGCGGCAAAGGACTCGAGCGCGTCCGGAGCCCGGCCGGTGCGGGTGTTTTCGCGTGGTGAGGGTGTGGTGGACGGGCCATGGGTGCTGCACGCCAGCGGACTGCTGGACGACGACCGGACGGCCGAGCCCCCGTTCGACATGGCGCAATGGCCGCCGGCAGGTGCGGTGGCCGTGAGCACCGAGGGCGCCTACGAGCTGCTGGCGGGCAGGGGGTATGACTACGGGCAGGTCTTCAGAGGACTGCGGGCTACGTGGCGGCGGGGCGAGGAGATCTTCGCGGAGGTCGCGCTGCATGAGCAGGCATGGACCGAGAGCAGGCGGTTCGCGCTGCATCCGGCGCTGCTCGACGCGGCGTTGCACGCTGGGCTGCTGGAAGACGCGGGAGGTGGGACACGGCTTCCCGTGGCCTGGCGCGACGTATCCCTGCAGGCCGCCGGAGCGTCCGCTTTGAGGGTGCGGATAGCACCTGCGGAGGCGGACGGTGTCATGCTGTCGGCGGTGGACGAGACCGGCGCGCCGGTGTTCACCGTACGTGCGGTGACATCCCGGCCCGTGTCTGCTGAGCAACTCGGCAATGCTCCCGGCGGATACCAGCGGTCGCTGTTCGGCATGGAGTGGAAGTCGCTGTCCGTGTCACGGCCCTCCACCGTGCTGCCCGAGCGTCACTTCGCCGATGCGCTGGCGGCGGTCGACGAAGTGGCCCCGGACCTGGTGTTCCTGCACTGCCCCGTGACCGACGGTGACACACTCGCGGCTGCGCGGACGGCGACGGATCAGGTGGTGGACGCCATACGGAGTTGGCTCGACGACGTGCGTTTCGTGGCCTCGAAGCTCGTGGTCGTCACGCACGGTGTGACTGGCGGCGCCGTGCGCCATGCCCCCGTATGGGGTCTGGTGCGTGCGGCCGAGGCGGAGAACCCGGGCCGGTTCGTGCTCGTGGACGTGGATGGCGCGGAGGAGTCACGACGGGCCGTTTCGGTGGCCGCGGCATCAGGGGAGCCTGAACTGACGGTGCACGACGGTGTGGTCATGGTGCCCCGCCTCGCCCGCGTCTCCGCTTCCGCCGGGGAGGAGACCTCCACTCGTTGGGGACCTGAAGGCACCGTGCTCGTCACGGGCGGGACCGGGACGCTGGGCGGACTGGTGGCACGGCACCTGGTGGCGGTGCACGGCGTACGTCATCTCGTGCTGGCCGGTCGCCGGGGCGCGGACGCCCCGGGGGCGGCTGAACTCGTCGCGGAACTGCGGGAGTGCGGGGCTGACGTACGGGTCGCGACATGCGATGTGGCTGATCGTGAGGCTCTGAGGGAGCTGCTCGACGGAATACCCGGCGAGCACCCGCTGCGGGCTGTGGTACACATGGCCGGAGTCTCCGGTACCGGAATGATCGGGTCGCTGACGCCGGAGCGAACGGACGCCGTGCTGCGGCCCAAGGCCGACGGGGCGTGGCATCTGCACGAGCTGACCCGGGACCTGCCGTTGTCCGCCTTCGTGCTGTTCTCCGCGGCGGCCGGAATGCTTCTTCCCGCAGGCCAGGCGGGTCACGCGGCCGCCAGCGCCTTCTTGGACACCTTGGCCGAACACCGCAGGTCGCAGGGCTTGCCGGCCACCTCGCTCGCGTTCGGACCTTGGGAAGTTCACCAAGGACTGAGCGAGGGCGATCGGCAACGCATCGGCCGCCAGGGGATACGCGTGCTTCCTACGGACGAGGCCCTCGCGTTGTTCGACGCGGCGCTGGCGACGGACGAGACCCTGCTGATCCCGGCCGGGTTGGACCTCGCGGTGATCCGTGCCCTCGCCGCGGTCGAGGAGGTGCCGGCGCTCCTGCGAGGCCTGGTACGGGTGTCGGGCAGGCAGGCTGTCCTGGCGGGTGGCGCCTCTGCTTCAGCGCTGCTGGAACAGCGGCTTGACGGGCTCTCCGCGACAGAGAAGGAGCGACTGCTGCTCGATCTGGTGCGCACCCATGTGGCTACGGTTCTGGGGCACGCGTCGGCTGAGGCGGTGGAACCGGAGCGCGCCTTCCAGGAGATGGGCTTCGATTCGCTGGGCGCGGTTGAACTGCGCAACCGGCTTCGCGTGGTCACTGGGTTGCAGCTGCCGACGACGCTGGTCTTCGACTATCCGACGTCACGAGGGGTGGCCGCGTACATCGAGGAGTCGTTCGGTCCGAAGTCGGTTGACGAGGCGCGACCGGTCCTCGCCGAGGTAGACCGGTTGGAGGCCGCATTGGCGGCGACGTCCCTGACCGGGGGCGACCACACCAAGATCGCCCACCGTCTGGAGGCCGTACTGCGGGCGTGGCACGCCGTCGGCGAGTCCGTCGGGACGACCGCACCGGAACAAGGCTACGAGGAGGCGACGGACGAGGAGCTGTTCGATGTCCTGGACAACGAACTCGGCATCTCCTGAAGGAGCTTGTAGCACCAAGGACGGCTGATAGCCGGGGGAATCCAGGGAACGGATCCCCTCGGGAAACCAGCTCTGGCGCACACCTCCGCTTTGCTCGGCCGCCTCGTGATCCCCGCCCCGGCTTCGGGAGCACCGGAGAATCTGAATAAGGGGCGGATAGGGGTACGGAACGATCCCACTACGCCGTAATTTGTTCACGGAAGAGCTCGTCGGCGTCCGCCTCGGAAAATTATTACCGAAAAATCGCTGCGGCATTTCGGCGTCGGTGATGAGGACCGGTGGTCAGGCACAGGCATACCGCCTATTCCGGCCGGCCACGCTGTTCCTCAGGAACCGCTCCTCAAGGACCGTTACTCATGAATTCGCCCCAGGGCCTCTCCGGCCGAACGGGCGCACTGCCACGATCGGAGACCAGCGATGACGTCAGTCGTTTCCGCCGAGGAGGCGGAGGCTGCACTGCTCGAACTGGCCAGCCCGCCTCAGCCCGCTGACCCGTATCCGTTCTATGACATCCTCCAGCGGGCCGACAAGGTGTACTGGAGTCCGTCGATCGGCATCTGGGCGATCACCGGCTACGACGAGGTGTACGCTGCATCACGGACGCCCAACGTGAGCAACGGCCCCCGTGCTGCGGCCTTGCGGCGCGAGGACTGGGAGGATCACGAGTCCCTGCGCCTGTTCCTGCGGGCGATCGTCACCCTCGATCCGCCGGACCACACCCGGGTGCGCGGTCTGGCGAGCCGTGTTTTCACGCCGGCCTCCATCAAGGGACTGCGGCCCGTGATCGAGAAGCTGGCCAACAGCCAGCTCGACGATCTCGCTGACAAGGCTGCGGGCGGGCAGCCGGTCGATCTCGTGGACAACCTGGCCAGCCCCTTCCCGGTGGCGGTGATCAGTGAGCTGCTCGGAGTCCCGGCGGACCAGGGCAAGCTGTTCTACGACCTTGCCAACGACTGGACCCGGGTGTGGGGAGGTTTCTATTCCGATGAGGACCTGGCGCAGGCGAACGCCTCGGTCAAGGAACTCCGCAACTACTTCAGTGACCTGCTCGACGAGCGCCGCGCGCGACCGCGAGAGGACCTGCTGTCCTCGCTGGTGAAAGAGGCGAAGGACTCCCGGCTGTCCGAGGACGAGTTGATGGCACTCGCCACTTTCCTCTTCGTCTCCGGATTCGAGACCACGACGAACCTCATCAGCTCCGGGATTTACAGCCTCATCAACAACCCCGACCAGCTGCGGAACTGGCGGCAGGATCCCGGCCTGACCGGCAGCGCGGTCGAGGAGCTGCTGCGGCACGGTACGCCCATATCGGGAACCGCCCGGGTCATCACCCAGGAGGTGCGGCTGGGCGACCACGACATCCCCCCGGGCCAGCTGGTCATGCTGATGCTGGCTGCGGCCAACCGTGACCCCGGCAAGTTCCCGGATCCCCATCGCCTGGATCTCTCGCGCGACGATGGGCCGCACCTGAGTTTCGGTGGCGGCGCCCACTTCTGCATGGGTGGCAACCTCGCCCGTATGGAAGCCCAGATAATCTTCCCGGCCCTGTTCAACCGGTTCTCCACGATGGAGGTGGAGGGGACGCCGGTGTGGCGGGACGCCATCGGGCTGCACGGCTTCCAGAAGCTGCCGCTCGTCCTTGCTCCCTGACCCCGGGCCGAGCAATGCTGCCTGTCTGCGACCTCCTCGCACGACGCCGCCGCCCTGAGGACGACAACCGTTCGTCCTTCTCCCTGGTGTCTCTCCGAGGCTCGCCCCTTGGGTGAGACACCCACGCGCCCCCGTACGGTATCCCCCGCCGTACGGGGGCGCTCTGCGTGTCCCCGGTGTTACACGTGAGTCGACGCAGAGCAGTAGTCGGCGGAGAGCGACCGCCGAAGGAGAGCAACGGGGAGAGGGAGAGCGACGGGGGAGAGAGCCGGGAAGGAAAGAAGGCAGGGCGGCGCACATGCCGCAGGGGCGTCCGGGCCGCCGACGTCCCGTCGGGTCCCGGACGCCCCTGCGGCATCCTCTCCGGAATTACTTGAGGGCTGCTTCTAGCCGAAACTGAAGCCGGCCGCGAACTTGTTCAGCATCCCGCCATCGATTTTGAGCTGGAGCCCCGTCACGTAACGGGACTCCTCGGACGCGAGGTAGACGATCGCGTGCGAGACATCGACCGGTTCCAGGTACGCCATGGGCATGCCGTGGATGGCCTTGAACGTCACCTCGGCATCCTCCGGGGTGGGGTCCTCCAGGTCGGGGCGGAAGGTCCGGTAGACCGCCGAGTTCTGGAACATCTCGGTGGCACAGTTCGTCGGGTGCACGATGTTGACGCGCGTGCCGCCCGGCGCGAGCTGCACCGAGAGCCAGTTCGCGTACTCGTCGAGCATCTTCTTCGAGAAGCTGTAACCGGCACCGCCGGGCCCTGAGGCTCCGCCGCCGTCGCTGCGCGGCATCAGGCCCGCCACTGATCCCATGAGGATGATCGAGGCACCGCTCTCGAGGTGCGGCAGAGCCGCGTGCACCGTATTCATGGCGCCGACGAGATTGATGTCAACGGTGTCCGTGAAGGCGCTGAGCGGCCGGTCCACGCCGAGCGGGCTGATGCCGGCGTTGGGGATGACCACGTCCAGGCGTCCCAGCTCGGCGACGGCCTCGTCGATCGCCTGCTTCAGCCCGATACGGTCGCGTACATCGACCTGCTTGGTGACCGCCTTGCGTCCGGACTTCTCAATCAGCCGGGCGGTCTCGCTCAGGTCGGACGGTGTGCTGCTCGCATACTCGACGGCCGACGGCTGTTCACACACGTCGATCGCGATGACATCGGCGCCCTCCTCGGCCAGCCGCACGGCATGGCTGCGGCCCAGCCCTCGCGCCGCCCCGGTAATCATGACAACTTTGCCTTCTACACGGCCCATTCGGCCCTCCCGAGCTTTTTGAACTCATCCGAAAGACGCCATCCGTCAGGCAGTGCCGCACACAAAGACGCGCAGCAAATTCGTCCGAAAGCTGTCCCACCTATGGATTCGCAGGACGTTCCGGATCCCCTTCGCGATGGACGTGCGTCATTCTTCCCGCCGAATCGTGCGTGGCGACATGCCTGGTGACCCCTAAACCAATCGGCGCACCGGTATCTAGGGGCCCTGCAGGGGACCGGCGGGGCGGGTGATCCTCGCTGCGGCCGGCGGTCCGTCGTCGCGGTCAGTCGTCAGTCCTCGAGCCAGCCGTGGCTACGGGCGATCGTCGCGAGGCTCTGCCGGAACTGCACGATCTGCTCCGAGGTGGCTGTCGGAACCCTCTCGATGATGACGTCGGTCACCTCTTGCATGAACTCGGCGGTGGAGAGCGCGTCACACATGTCGTCCACGCGCCGGTCGCCTGTCAGCTCAGGCTGATCCGCGGCGGGCGTGGACGACAGGTCCGTGTACGACTCCTCGACGATACGTACGGCGAAAGCCTTCAGCCCGCGGTCGCTTTCACGCATCTCGAACTCGACAAGCACCCCCCGTGTGAACAGTTGCTTGTCGGAGAGGAGATCGTTGGCGTGCATGAACACGTCGCTCCCGCCGCCTTCAGGCGTGATGAATCCATATCCGCGGGTCTCATCGAAACGGGCTATTTTACCCACAACCATTGCGTTTCATCTCTTCTGATCGGCGACGGGTCGCTTACGGAGACGGGACTGGCCCGTGCTGGTCAACTGCCCGGGTGGGCCTCGGTCCGCAACGAGGACGATGACGACTGGGCGGAGGGTCCTGCTTGCTCAGGGAGGGCGGCCGGGTCGTCGTCCTCCGGGTCGTCGGGGTACTCCGCAGGCAGGCCTCGCAGGGTGAACAGACAGGTCACGGATACGATGAGAAGCAGTACGGCACTGGCCAGCACGGCGGTGTGCATGCCGTCCATGAAGGCCTGCTTGGCGGCCAGGGCGACCTGTTGGGCCTGGTCGGACGGCAGCTCCGCCGAACTGGCGAGCGCGGCGCCGAGATTGTCGCCCGCCTGCTCGGCCACCTTTTCCGGCAGACCCGGCGGCAGGTCGACCGAGCGACGGTAGACGAGGTTCAGCGCGCTGCCGAGGACCGCCATGCCCACGGCGCCACCGAGTTCGGCGGCCGTCGTGGCGATCGCGGATCCGGCGCCGGACTTCTCTTTCGGGACGCTGTTGACGATGATGTCGGCGGTGACGGCGAAGATGGACATCGCGCCGAGCGCCTGCACCAGTGTGGGGATGAGGATGACAACGTAGCTGGAGTCCACATCGGTGCGTGTGTAGAGCAGCATCGCCACCGCGCCCAGGGCCAGGCCCATGGAGATGACCCGCGCCCGGCCCACCTTGGGCACGATGAAGCCGAGGGCCGGGGAGAGCGCGATGGCCAGGATGTTGGGCGGCAGCAGTGCCAGGCCGGCTTTGAGGGGCGACCAGCCGTGTACAAGCTGGAGGTACTGACTCAGCAGGAGCGAGAATCCGATGAAGGCGAACAGGCCGATGGTGTTGGCGGAGACGGCCCCCGAGAAGGCGCGGTTGCGGAACAGCCTGACGTCGATGAGCGGATCCGCGATCCGGGTCTGCCTCCAGACGAACGCTGACAGGCTGACCGCGGCCACTGAGACGGCTGCGAGAATCCGCGGCTGACCGAAGCCGTCGTGGATGGATTCCTGGATCCCGTAGACGACGGCCATGATGCCGATGATGGAGGTCAGGACGCTGGGGATGTCCAGTCGCCCGGCACGGGGATTGCGCGACTCCGGGATGACGGTGATGCCGACCACCAGGAGAATGGCCATCACCGGCACGTTGATGAGGAAGACCGAGCCCCACCAGAAGTTGTTGAGAAGAGGCCCACCGACGACCGGACCGAGGGCCATGCCTCCGCTGATCATGCCGGTCCAGATGCCGACCGCGGCCGTCCGTTCCTTCGGGTTGGTGAAGAGATTCCGGATGATCGAAAGTGTGGTCGGGTAGATGGTCGCGCCGGCGATGCCGAGCAGTGCCCGGCAGGCGATCAGTAATTCCGGGCTGGACGCGTAGGCCGTCAGCGCGGACGCCGCGGCGAATGCCACCGACCCGGCGAGCAGCAGCTTCTTGCGCCCGATCCGGTCGCCGAGGTTGCCCATGGTGATCAGGAGGCTGGCCAGGGCCAGACCGTAGATATCAGCGATCCACAGGATCTGGCTGGACGTCGGGTTGAGGTCCTCGGTAATGGCCGGGACGGCCAAGTGAAGGACCGTCAGGTCGACGCTGAGGACGAGTGCCGCCATGCAGATGACGACCAGTGCGACCCACCTGCTGGCACCTAGAGGTGCTGGGGGTTTTGACGTTTTCGGCATGTTTTCTGACCTGCTCATTACGTGCCCTCCGTGATCACGAGTGAAATTGTGTAGCCCGCATACGATTGTGTTTATGTTCTACACAGATCTAAGGTGGGTGTCAACAGACCCAAAATCAGCCGCCGAGACGAGTGTCAGGAGCTACACATGGCAGCGGAGAAGGTTGGTGCCGGCAATGGAAACCGGCTCGGCGTGGAACTGCTGTGGGGGGAGCAGGAGCGTCCGAGCCGCGGACCCAAACGGGGACTGTCGATCGAGGGGATCGTCGGGGCCGCCGTGAAGATCGCCGACGGCGAGGGGCTGGGGGCCGTCTCGATGCAACGGGTGGCCACCGAGTTCGGCTTCACGACGATGTCGCTGTACCGCTACGTGCCTGGCAAGACCCAGCTGATCAGTCTCATGACCGACGCGGCACTGGCCACACCCCCCGTGCTGGGCGAGATGCCGGGCGGGTGGCGGCCCAGAATGGAGGAGTGGGCGCGGCAGTTCTGGATGGTCTTCCACAGACATCCCTGGCTGTTGGACGTGAACACTCACGACCGGCTCACGGGTCCGAACGAAATGGGCTGGCTGGAATCCGCTGTGCGTGCCCTCTCGGACACCGGGCTCAATGGATCCGAGCAGGTGGACGCGGTCCTCGTCGTCAACGGGCACGTCCGCAACTGGGCGCAGTACTCGGTCGACATGGAACGGGGCGAGAAGGACGTCACCGGCGAGCAGTGGGGCTCCGCGGTGGGGATGCTGGTGGAGAAGCACAGTGATCGCTACCCGGCGCTGATGGAGGCCATGGCGGCGGGCGCTTTCAGTGTCGCGGAGGGGCAAGGCCAGGAGTTCGGCCTGCGCTGCGTGCTGGACGGTATCGGAGTGCTCATCGACGAGCGGGTGTCGACGGCGGATTCCGCCGGGGAGTGACGTGCGCCGAGCCTGCTCGCCGCGACGTCAGCTCTCGCGCGCCGTTCCGGCGGCCTCGCGTGCGAGTTGTCCCCGGTCCACCTTCCGGTTGGCATTCAGGGGGAACTCCTCGACGTGCTGGTAGTGCCTGGGAATCAGCCCGTGCGGGAGGATCCGCCGGAGCTGTTGGGCGAGGACGGTGACAGGGGCGGGAGCGCCGGTGTAGAAGACCATCAGCTCGACACCGCTGTCGGCCGGCCGGGTGACGGTCACCGCGTCGTCGACGCCGGTGCATCCCCGCACCGCCTGGTCGACCTCGGCGAGTTCGACACGCCACCCCTGCACCTGTACTTGGGAGTCCAGGCGCCCCAGGTAGAGCAGCTCATTCCCGGCGAGGGCCCGGACCCGGTCCCCGGTGCGGTACCAGGTGCGTCCGTCATGCTCCAGGAACCGGGGCTCGTTGTCGGCTGGGTCGAGATAGCCCGGCGTCAGCTGAGGGCCGGTGACACACAGTTCGCCTTCGGTGGTGGCGATCTTCTCGTCTTCGTCCAGGAGCACGTGGTCGTGGTCCTCGTGAACCGCCCCGATCGGTACCAGGCCGTTCACCCCGAGCCCGGCGGAGACTTCCGGTAACCACCGATGGCTGGTGATGGTCAGCGTCAGCTCGGTCGGCCCGTACAGGTTCTCCACGGCCGAGCCGCTCGCGGCGGCTTGCCAGTCGGCCGCGTCCTGGCATTGCAGCGCCTCGCCGGCGAAGAAGCTCCAGCGCAGGGTCGGCAGCGCGTCGGGGGCGAGTCCCCCCATGCGGCGGACGAGGGAGATGCTGACGGGTGTGGAGAACCAGACGCTCATCCGCCGCTCGGCCAGGAATGACGGCAGGTCTCGGTACGCCTGGGCGGGCACCGCGTGCACGCTCGCGCCGGCGTTCCACGCACAGAACAGATTGAACATCGCGCAGTCGAAGTTCAGGCCGAAGGTCTGCGAGAAGACGTCCTCCGCGCAGAAGTCGTACCGCTCGTCCACGGACCGGAAGTAGGAGGCCATGTTGCCGTGGGTGATCTGCACGCCCTTGGGCCGCCCCGTCGAGCCGGACGTGAACAGGATGTACGCGACATCGGAGGGCTTGACCATCAGCGGTGCGTCGAGAGTGTGCCGCGGAACGGACGAGATCGAGCGCTGCCGCCCATCCCCCTCGCCCGAGCGACGGGGAACCAGTACGGGGATGTCCAGCTCCGCCGCGGTCAGCGCCGAGAGCCCCTGCTCATCGGCCAGCACCGCTGAGACCCCCGCGGCCTGGATCATTCGCCTGGTGCGCAGCGCGGGGAAGTCCGGGTGCAGCGGTACGACGGTGCAGCCCGCGTACAGCGCTGCCAGGTTGCCGATGAAGCCCTCGATCCCGGTGTTCGCCAGCACACCTACCGCCCTCAGCGGTTCCGCGGAGCCGGCCAGCAGTGCGCCTGCCCAGCGCAGGGCCAGTTCGTGGGCCTCCGCAAAGCTGACGGTCTCGGCGCCCACGCGGATCGCCGGGCGCTCCGCGGCGCCGGCGAGCCCGCGAAGGAAACGCGAGTGCAATGCGTAGTCGGGCAGGTCGTTCATTTTTCCTCCCAGTATGGGGTTGATAAGGGTTGCCGACCGCGGAAACCCGGTCCTACCTTGTCAGCGGCGGGGATCGGCATCACGCAGTGGAGAGGATTCGGTATTCATCATGTGGGACGAAAAGTTCGAGGAGATTCTGCGCACGCTACTGCCCTTCCTGCCGGCCGCCGAGCCGCTCGACGGGAGTGCCGAACTCGTGGATCTCGGGCTGGATTCGATGGGAAAGGTTGAATTGCTCGCTGCGCTCGAAGGGCACTATGGCGTCAGGTTCGTCGATGACGCGCTGAATGCGGCGAGCTTCGCCAGCGCGGATGTGCTGTGGAAAACCCTCTCCGAAATGACAGGAAATCCTGCCTGAATAACGGGTCGGGTCCGCTCGGCCCCCGGCCCGCCGCGACAGGGCTCGGGGAAGCCGTTCCCCGGCCCTCGGAGCACCTCAGGCAACGGGTTCCCGGTGGCGCGGCTGGAGCGCCGTCCTCGGCTTGATCGGGACGATGTCGAAGTTCTGTGTCATGCACCGCACCCGGCCCCAGAGGTTGTCGGGCCCCGATATGTGCAGCTTGCCGACTCCGTTCCGCTTCAGCGTCTCCACCACCGCGAGCCAGCGCACCGGGCGCACCATGCCGTCCAGCAGCATTGTCCGCACCTCGTCGCCGGAGGTCAGAACCGTCCCGTCATGGTCGGAGACGACAGGGATCGTCGGATCGTCGAAGCGGACACCGTCGAAGACCTCGCGCTCGACGCGGTCCCGAAGCGGGCGGAAGGCATCCGAATGCATCGGCGGGCGCATGGTGTACAGGGGAAGGCCGCCCGCGGAGCGCAGGCGTTTCTGCAGCCAGTCGAGCTTTCCCTCCCGGAGGGACACCATGTGGAAGTCCCGGTCCACGTAGCAGGCGACGTCGTACCACTCACCCTGCTGAGCCAGTTCGGCCAGTACCTCGGCAAGCAGGTCCTCCGGGAGGCGGGCACAGGACTGGGTCACCACGTCGCGATGTTCCCGGCTGAAGTATTCCTCGATGCGGCGGCCCCACTCCGCGGTCATCCGCAAGGCGTCCGGCAGGCCCAGCGCCCCGGAGTACACCGCCGCCGGAGTGCCTCCGAAGCTCGGCCCGGCGCACACCTCCGCCCGGGTGCCCCAGGCGTCCTCGGACCACTGGGCGAGAGCGAGGCAGGTGACCAGGAACGCGATCCGTTCGAACTCGGAGTAGTCGGCCTCGGCTGTACGGTATCGATCAATCAGAGAATAGCCGAGTGTCTCGTCCGCGATGGCGACCAAGCGGCGTGCGAAGGGATTGAGCAGCAAGAATTTTGCCACGTCCTCGAATTTCGACGGACCGATGGCCGGGAAAATTATCCCGACATCTGCGTGGAATTCAGTGTCCATTATTTGTCCCTTTCCGGTGGCCCGTGGAGCGCGGGCGGTGCTACGGTTTCCGTGCAATTTTGCGATCCGGGCGGCATTGCCAGAACCCCTAGCACCCCCTAAGTCCGCTTCTGTTGCCGGGACTGCTCGTTGCTAATGTGGATCGGGCCGTGATAGGAAGTTCAGTCGATCTCCCATTCTTCAGTGGCGCGGCATGAGTCGTCGGAGGAAGAAACGCATGGCATCGAATCGAGAAGTCTCTGTCGGTGAGCACTCAACAGATGATTTTCTGCACGGGTTCATGCTGGCGGCGGTGAGGTCAGCACCCGACCGGCCGGCCGTCATCGAGCCCAACGGCGACGACGAACTCAGCACGGTCTCCTATGGCGAACTCGAACGCATGGTTCGGGAGAACGCCGCCGCACTCGACGCGCTGGGGCTGGACGTCGGGGACCGGGTGATCCTGGAATCCAGCACGTCCGCCGCGGCCATCGCGATGCTCCTGGCCTGCTCCTCGCTGGGACTGCCTTTCATTCCGGTGAGTCCGGAGACCCCGGAGAAGCGACTGCTGTCGATCATCGAGACCGCCGAGCCCGCACTGCATCTGCAGACCGCCGACGGACGGCGCGACGGCATTCCCGAGCGGGTTGCCACGGCCCGGTTCGGCCCCCGGGGACTGGAGGTGGAGCGGCCGCCCGCGTCACGGGTCCGGCACCGGCGGGCGCCCGTCGCGACCGACCCCGCCTACATCATCTTCACCTCCGGCACGACAGGACGCGCCAAGGGGGTGGTGATGAGCCACCGCGCCGTCACCGCGTTCTTCCGCGGCATACTGCACCACGGCCTGATCACCGCCGAAGACCGAGTCGCCACCACCTCGCCGCTGCAGTTCGACTTCTCCCTGTTCGACATCGGATTCGCGCTGGGCAGCGGTGCCGCCGTGGTCCCCGTGCCACGCGACTGGCTGGGCTGGCCTCGGCGCTTCTTGAAATTCCTCAACGATGCGGGGGTCACACAGGTCGATGGAGTGCCGTCGATCTGGCGGCCGGTGATGCGCCATGAGCCGGAGCTGCTCGCCGGTCTCGACGGGCTCCACGGCATCCTCTTCTCCGGGGAGGACTTCCCGCTACGCGAACTGCGTCGCCTCCAATCCCTGCTGCCAAAAGTGCGCTTCGTCAACGGCTACGGAGCGACCGAGTCCATGGCGTGCTCGGTGACGGACGTACCCAACCCCATTCCCGAGGACGTGGAGAAGCTCTCCATCGGATTCGCCCACCCCGGGGCCGAGATGACGATCATCGACGACCAGGGCCGTCCGATCGAGGAGCCCGGCAGGGTCGGTGAGATATACCTGCGCAGCCCCGCGCTCTTCACCGGCTACTGGGGTGACCCGGAAGCAACCGCCGCCGCTCTGGTTCCCGATCCGTTGAACCGGTTGTCCGGCCAGATCGTGTTCCGCACCGGGGATCTTGCCCACCGTGGCGCGGACGGGGAGCTGTACTTCCGCGGCCGCGTCGATTCCCAGGTGCAGATCCTGGGCAACCGGGTCGAACTGGGGGAGGTCGAGCGCCGGCTGACGGAACTTCCCGGCGTCGTCGCCGCCGCGGCCCAGCTGCTGCCGCGACCGGGCAGGGAACCCGAACTGAACGCGTTCGTCGTCATCGGATCCACAGCCACGCCCTTCGACAAAGCCGGAGCGCGCGCCTTCTGCGCCGAAACACTGCCCGCCTACATGCTGCCCAAAGGGCTGTACGTCCTCGATGAACTCCCCGTCACCGAGAACGGAAAGGTCGATCGCGCGGCCCTTGCGGCACACGCCGCGGTCTCCGCTCTGTGAAGACCGGGGGCCCGCTCCAGCCCACGGCCAAGGGCTAGGGCGGCGGAGCCCGGTAGGGGGCGATAAGGGTAGGGGGCCGTGCGGCAGGCCGGTAGCGTCTTGCGTGGCAGAAACGGCTCCGTGACGGAAATTAACCCTTCCTGACCTTCGCACGGCATAGGGAAATTTCCTTCAGCCAAGTAGCGACGGATACCGCGCTGCAGTATCCGTCGTTTTCCACCGGCTGTTCCACGAGACAGCGCGTCATTGGCATGGACCGCCATCGGGTACGGGGCCCGTCCGGAAACCGCGGTGGGGCTGACATTCCCATCCTGAGGAGAGGAAGGAACCGGAATGGATTCCATGACTGATGCCCTGCTCGGTGGAGCGACTCCCGCGCAGCTCGAACGGACACCGGTACCCGACGAGTATCTTGCCGTCCATCTGCGGGTCGAGGACGTCGGCATGTTCGCGGGCATCGAGGACAAAGACGTACGCAAGTCGCTACGCGTCGGCATGGTGCCGACGCCTGAGCTGGCACCGGACGAGGTGCTCGTCGCGGTGATGGCCAGCTCCGTCAACTACAACACCGTCTGGTCGGCGATGTTCGAGCCGATCCCGACGTTCGACTTCCTGAAGCGCTATGCCAGGAGCGGCGGTTTCGCCGAGCGGCATGACAGGCCCTACCAGGTGGTCGGTTCGGACGGCGCCGGAGTCATCGTCCGGGTCGGCAGCGGCGTACGGCGCTGGAAGATCGGCGACCAGGTGGTGATCCATCCCGTGCACGTCGACGACCAGGAGCCGGCGACCCACTCCGACGGCATGATGGGCAGCGAGATGCGCGCCTGGGGCTTCGAGACGAACTTCGGCGGCATGGCGCACTATTCGATCGCGCGCGCGACTCAACTGGTCCGTAAGCCTGCCCATCTGACCTGGGAAGAGTCCGCCAGCATCCCACTGTGCGCGAGCACCGCCTACCGCATGCTCGTCAGCAGGCATGGCGCCTGCATGAAGCAAGGCGACATCGTCCTCATCTGGGGGGCGACAGGTGGCCTTGGCGCCCTCGCCGTGCAACTGGTCAAGAACGGCGGCGGGATACCGGTCGGAGTGGTCGGCTCGGAGCGCAAGGCCAAGCTCCTGGAAGCCCTCGGCTGCGACATCGTCATCAACAGGGACGATATCGGGATGGGGAACGGGGACGTCGCTCTGACCTCGCCGGAGCGTACGGTCGAGGTCGGCAAGCGACTGGGAAAGATCATCCGGCAGAAGGCCGGCGGTGATCCGCACATCGTCTTTGACTACACCGGCGCCGCGACGTTCGGGGTCTCCGTGTTCGTGGCCCGCCGTGGTGGCGTGGTCGTCACCTGCGGGTCAAGCACCGGATTCCAGCACCAGTACGACAACCGCTATCTGTGGATGAACCTGAAGCGGGTCATCGGGAGCCACGGTGCCAACCTGCAGGAACTGTGGGAGTGCATGCGCCTGTTCGACCTGGGGAAGCTCATGCCGACCCTGTCCGCGCTCTACCCGCTCACCGAGGCCGCCGAGGCCGTCCGGCTCGTGCAGGCCAACGCGCACACCGGAAAGGTGGGCGTTCTGTGTCTCGCCCCGGAACCGGGTCTGGGCGTGACCGACCCCGAACGGCGCGCGGCGATCGGAGAGGACCGTCTGAATCCGCTGCGCGATACCGCCGACAGCATGCGGATGCCCGCAGCGGCGAGCGGCTGAGCCCCGGCCTCCGGGTCCCGCAGGGCGGCGACGGTTACGGCGACAAAAGGCCGGATCCCGGAGACGACATTGGCGCGGACCCGGTGCACGCGGGCTGACCGGCTGGAGTTCCGAAGGCCGTCCGGTCCGTGCTCCGAATTGTTTCCGATGCGGTCCTGCTGAGTTCGTTCGTTTCGCCTGTAGTCCACTCGTCTTTCGTTTGCTCGGGGCCGGGTCTGCCGATGTTCGGCAGGGGTATATAGGGGTTCGCGTGGAATCTCTGTAACCATAAGGTGCCGAAAGTGCGTGGTTCCAATCGCCTGCCGTAATACCTGCCGTAATAATGGAGTGCGCAGATGAGCGAGTCCGGGAAAACGGTACCTGCAACGGGCGAGGAACTTGCCCTCCGGCTGGCGGATCTGCCTGCTTCCGAACAGCGGCGTGTGCTGCTCGATCTGGTCTCGGCCGAGACCACCGCGGTGGTCAGGAAGGCCGCACCGGAAGCCTCCACCGTGACAGGCGCCGGGGCGGAAGTAGCCTTCCAGGTCCGCGGCATCGACTCATTGGGACTGGTTGAGCTGCACGCCAGACTGACCGCGGCGACCGGACTCGAGCTCCCGGTGACGATCGGCTTCGACCATCCGACGCCCACCGCCCTTGCCGAATACCTGCGCGCCGAGGTGCTCGGTCTCCCCGAAGAAGCCCCGGCTCCCGCCCCGACGACGGCCACCGGCAACGAACCGATCGTCATCGTGGGCATCGGCTGCCGGTACCCGGGCGGTGTGCAGTCGCCCGACGATCTGTGGCGGCTCGTGGCCGAGGGCACCCACGTGGTCTCCGACTTCCCCACGGACCGCGGCTGGGACCTGGAGAGGCTCTACGACCCCGACCCGGACACCCCGGGAGCGAGTTACGTACGGAGCGGTGGATTCCTGCCCGACGCGGGCGACTTCGACGCGGACTTCTTCGGGATCGGCCCGCGCGAGGCCCTGGCGATGGACCCACAGCAGCGCCTGCTGCTGGAGGCCGTGTGGGAGGCGCTGGAGAGGGCCGGCATCGACCCGGGGCGCTTGCGGGGCAGCCAGTCAGGGGTGTTCGTCGGCATGGAGCCCCACGAGTACGGCCCCCGGCTGCATGAGGCACCCGACGGGCTCGATGGATACCTCATGACGGGCAACGCGCCCAGCGTGGTGTCCGGCCGTGTCGCGTACACCCTCGGCCTCGAAGGACCCACTCTCACGGTCGACACAGCCTGTTCCGGATCCCTGGTCGCCCTGCATCTGGCGGTCCAGTCGCTGCGCCGCGGCGAGTGCTCGCTCGCGCTGGCCGGCGGTGTCACCGTGATGGCGAGCCCAGGGACGTTCACCGCGTTCAGCCGGCAGCGAGGCCTGGCGGCCGACGGCCGGTGCAAAGCGTTCGCCGCGGCGGCCGACGGCACCGCGTTCGCCGAAGGGGCGGGCGTATTCGTACTGGAGCGGCTCTCGGACGCCCGACGCAACGGTCACACGGTGCTTGCGGTGGTACGTGGCAGCGCCATCAACCAGGACGGTGCGAGCAACGGCCTGACCGCGCCGAATGGCCTGGCACAGCAGCGCGTGATCCAGCAGGCGCTCGCCGACGCAGGCCTGACCCCCGACACGGTGGACGCGATCGAGGCCCACGGCACCGGCACCCGGCTCGGCGACCCGATCGAAGCCCAGGCACTGATCGCCACCTACGGTCGTGCCCACTCGACCGAGCAGCCGCTGCGGCTGGGCTCGGTCAAGTCGAACATCGGCCACACCGGCGCCGCCGCCGGAGCGGCCGGCATCATCAAGATGGTGATGGCCATGTGGCACGGCCTGCACCCCAGAACCCTCCACGTGGACGAGCCGTCACCGCACATCGACTGGCGGTCCGGGACCATCCGCCTGCTGACCGCACCCGAGCCCTGGACACCACCGGACGGACACCCCCGCCGAGCCGGTATCTCGTCCTTCGGCGCGAGTGGCACCAACGCACACGTGATCATCGAGCAGCCTCTCACCGAGGACATCGACGAACGCGGCCCCGTCCACACCGGGGTGACCCCCGTGGTTGTATCGGCCAGGAACCCGCAGGCGCTGCGCGCTCAGGCCGCCCGGTTGCGCTCCCTGTTCGCGTCGGACCAGGAATTGCCACTCCTCGATGTGTGCTATTCGGCCGCGACGACCAGGGCCGCACTGGAGCACCGCGCTGTCATCGTCGCCGGAGACCGAGCCGAGGCCCTGCGCGCCCTGGACGCGCTGGCCGAGGACCGGAGCGCCCCGGGAACGATCCTCGGGCAGGCATCGTCGGCCCCGGTCGCCTTCCTGTTCACCGGGCAGGGCAGCCAGCGGCTGGCCATGGGCCGGGACCTCCACCGCACGTTCCCCGTCTTCGCCAAGGCCCTGGACGAGGCCGCCGGCTACCTGGACATCCAGTTGGAAGTCCCGTTGCACGACGTGTTGTTCGCACGGGAAGGTACGCCCGAAGCGGCTCTGCTCGGCCGGACGGCATACGCCCAGCCCGCCCTTTTTGCCGTCGAGGTGGCGCTCTACCGGCTGCTGGAGTCCTGGGGGGTCGTACCGGATTACCTGAGCGGGCACTCTGTTGGTGAGCTCGCGGCCGCGCATGCTGCGGGTGTGTTGTCGCTCGAAGACGCGGCTTTGTTGGTCGCCGCGCGCGGCCGCCTGATGCAGGAACTGCCCGGCGGCGGGGCGATGACCGCGATACAGGCCACCGAGGAGGAGATCCTGCCCCTCCTGGATACCAGGGTGGGCATCGCCGCTGTGAACGGCCCCTCCTCGGTGGTGTTGTCCGGTCCGGCGGATGCCGTGGCGGACCTCGCGGAACACTTCGCGGCCTTGGGCCGGAGGACACGGCAGCTGCGAGTCTCGCACGCGTTCCACTCGCCCCTGATGGAACCCATGCTGACGGAGTTCCGCCAGCTCGCGCAGGCGATGACCTACCGACCGCCGAGCATCCCTCTCGTCTCGAACCTGACCGGCCGGCCCGTCTCGCCCGACGCGGAGTACTGGGTACGGCACGTGCGTGAACCGGTCAGGTTCTACGACGGTATTCAGTGGCTGGAGTCCCAGGGCGTGGCCACCTTCCTGGAGGTGGGCCCGGACGCCGTCCTGTCCGCGATGGTCCGGGACTGCCTCGGGCCCGGCTCCTCGGACGCGGACTTCGCAACGACACTGCGCAGTGGACACGACGAAGAGCGCGAGATGGTATCGGCAGTTGCCTGGTTGCACGCCCGCGGAGCGTTGATCGACTGGGACCGGTTCTTCGACGGGCGCGACGCGCGCAAAGTACCTCTCCCCACGTACAGCTTTCAACGGCGGCGCTACTGGCTGGAAGCCACGCCGGCGACCAGCAGGATCCAGCTCGCCGACGAGCCTCGGAGCGAGGTTCCCGTACCGCACGAGCCGTCGCTGCTTCTGGAACTCCGGGACCTTCCCGAAGCGGACCGCGACGCGGCGATTCTGGACCTCGTGCGCACCCGCGCCGCCACGGTGATCGGGCACGAGAGCGCCGAGGCGATCGATCCGCGCCGGGCGTTCAGGGACATGGGATTCGACTCGCTTGCGGCCGTGAGACTGCGCGACGGACTCGGCACCGCCACCGGCCTCACGCTTCCCGCGACACTGATCTTCGACTATCCGACCCCCCGCGCCCTCGCCGACCACATCCGGTCGACCGTGCTCGGAACCGCTGCGACGATCGGCGTACCCCTCCCCGCCAGGACAGCCGACGACGAGCCGATCGCGATCATCGGAATGGCATGTCGTTTCCCCGGAGGTGTCGACTCCCCCGACGGACTGTGGCACCTCGTGTCCGAAGGCACCGATGGGATATCGCCCTTCCCGGTCAACCGTGGTTGGGATGTCGAGGGCATCTACGACCCGGAGCCGGGGCTCCCGGGGAAGTCGTATGTCTGTGAGGGCGGGTTCCTGCATGATGCGGGGGAGTTCGATCCCGGGTTTTTCGGGATCAGTCCGCGTGAGGCGCAGGCGATGGATCCGCAGCAGCGGCTGCTGCTGGAGACCTCGTGGGAGTCGTTCGAGCACGCGGGCATCGACCCGACGTCGGTGGCCGGCACCCCCACGGGCGTTTTCGCTGGGATCATGCACTACTACTGGGGCGACCAGTCCGACCGGATCTCGCAGGAGTTGACCAGCTACCTCGGAAACGGCAGCGCGGCGAGCATCGCTTCGGGGCGTATTGCTTATTCGTTGGGTCTTGAGGGTCCTGCGGTGTCGGTGGATACGGCGTGTTCGTCGTCGTTGGTGGCGTTGCATCTGGCGGTGCAGTCGTTGCGGTCGGGTGAGTGTTCTCTGGCGCTGGCGGGTGGGGTGACGGTGATGGCGTCGCCGGATGCGTTTGTGGACTTCAGTCAGCAGCGTGGGTTGTCGGCTGATGGTCGGTGTAAGGCGTTTTCGGATGATGCGGATGGTACGGGGTGGGGTGAGGGTGTGGGGATGCT
>NZ_JBEZJY010000088.1:0-21121 GCF_040651415.1 Streptomyces sp. NPDC048484 | reverse complement strand
GGTTTTGTCTTTGTGGGGGGGGGGGGGGCGCGCGGGGGGCCCCCCCCCCCCCCCCCCCCGCTCCAGCTGTCGCCCACGACCAGCCGAAGGCCGCCTGCGTGTATGGCGGTTACCGACGTGAGTGATCGAGTTCGAGATTCGAGATTCGAGGTACCAGGCCGGTCAGGCCCTGGTCACGTTCTTCGTGTGTGTCGGAGCCTCGGCCGCGGGCTCGGGTGCGGACGTCGGTTCGGGGTCGCCTTCGCTGAGGCCGTACCGCGCATGGAACTTACGCAGGAAGCCGGGCGCGTACCAGGCCGAGCCGCCGAGCAGGCGCATCGTGGCCGGAACGAGGACGCCGCGTACGGCGATGGCGTCGATGAGGATGGCCAGTCCGCTGCCCAGGCCGAACATCTGCATGAAACTCAGCTTGGCGGTGCCGAAGGCGAAGAAGCTCACCGCGAGCAGGAGGGCAGCCGCGCTGACGATGCGCCCGGTGTGGCCGAGACCGTTGACCACGGCGGTCTCGTTGTCCGCTCCCTGGTCGTGGAGTTCCTTGATCCTGCTGGTGACGAAGACCTCGTAGTCCATCGAGAGGCCGAAGGCGATGCAGAACATCAGCACGGTCATCGTCATCTCCATCGGCTGCGCGGTGAAGCCGAGGAAGGAGGACAGGTTGCCGTCCTGGAAGATCCAGGTCATCGCGCCGAGGGTGGCTCCCAGGCTGACCAGGTTGAGGGCCAGTGCGCGCAGCGGCTGCACGATGCTGCCGGTGAACAGGAAGAGCAGCAGGAAGGTGGTGAGGACGATCAGGGCCACGGCCAGGGGGAGCTTGTCGGCGATGGATTTCTTGGCGTCGACGAGTATGGCGTCATTCCCCCCGACCAGGGGGTGGGCCCCAGCGGGCGGGGTGACCGAGCGCACCTGCTTGACCAGGCTCTCGGCCGCTTCCGACTTCGGCGTCAAGCTGCTCACCACGCTGATCTGCTGAGCGTCGGGCCGGCCGAGGGCGGGGTTGGCCGGGCCGGTCGCCGCGGACTGTCCCGCGGTGTGGATGCCCGCGCTGGTCTCGACACGCTCGACGCCCTTGAGCGCGGCCAGTTGACCCGCGTACGACGCCAGTGGGGCTTTGTCCACGGACTGGCCGATGACGATGTGGAGGGCCGAGTCCTCGCTGCCGCCGAAGTTCTCTCGCAGCACCTGCGAGACCTGGCGGCTCTCGGCGTCCTTGGGCAGCACGCGTTCGTCCGGCGTGCCGAAGGTGATGTTCAGCAGGGGGCTCGCCGCAAACAGCAGCAGGGCGACGACGGGCAGTGCCGTGATCACGGGCCGCCGCATGACGTTACGCGCCACCCGTCCCCACAGAGGTGTGCGGGAGCTGTCGGAGCGCTGCGACCTCGCCCACGGCAGCCGACCGCTGTTGACCCGGTGACCCAGAACCTTCAGCAGGGCCGGCATCACGAACAGGGTGCTGAGGGCGGCGATGACGACGACCCCGACACCGGTGAAGCCCATCGAGCGCAGGAAGTACTGCGGGAACACCAAAAGCGCCGCCAGGGCTGCCGCGACGGTCGCGGCGGAGAAGGCGACCGTGCGGCCCGCGGTGGTCACCGTGCGCCGGATGGCGTCGTCCACGCTCGCTCCGGCCGCGAGCTGTTCCCGGAAGCGGCTGACCATCAGAAGGGCGTAGTCGATGGCCAGTCCGAGGCTCAGGGCGGTGGTGAGGTTCGTCGCGGTGTCGGCGACGTCGGTGATGCTGCCGAACAGGTAGAGCTGGGCGAATGAGCCCATGATGGCGATGATCGCGATGGCCAGCGGCAGCAGGGCCGCGACCACGCTGCCGAAGACGATCATGAGCAGTATCAGGGTCAGCGGTATGGCGATCGCTTCGGCGAGGATCAGATCCTCGACCACCTGGTTCGACAGGTCGGCGCCTACGGCGGCGCCTCCTCCGGCCTCGACGGTGAGAGTGTCCTTGTAGGTGCCGCTGTAGTCGTCGAGGATCTCGATGGAGTTTTCCCGCTGCTCCGTGGTGTCGCCTCTCACATGGGCGAGCACCATGGCCTCGCGGCCGTCCTTGGAGCGCAGGTCGGGGCTGCTCGTTTCCCAGTACGAGACGATGTTGCTGAGCCGCTTGTCCTTCTTGAGGTCGGCCACCAGGACCAGGCCGCTCTTTTCGGCGGCGGGAGTGTCGACGCGGCCGTCGGTGGAGCTGACCAGCAGAACGAGGTTGGTCTCGCCGCCGAACTTCTCGTCGATGACCTTCGCTGCTCGGGTGGACGGGGAGGCGGGGTCGTCGAAGCCGCCTCCCTTCAGCTTGCCGAAGGCGCCCGCGCCTGCCACGCCCATGAGGGCCAGGGCCACGACGGTGACGACTAGGACCAGCCGGGATCGGCGAATCGCCAATTCGGCCAAGCGTTCGAACATGGGTGATCTCCTTGAACGTTCTCTGAAGGCGAGGGAGGTGGCCGGGAGGGAGCCGACGCGATGCGTCGTAGAGCTCCTTCGCCCCGTCAGAAAGGGCGTGGTGCCGCGCTCTTCGTCGCATGGACAACGCTAGTGAGACAACGGGATGTTTGGCAGGAGGAGATTTACCTGACACTGTTAGATTTTTCGGACAGGTTGCAGTCTCCTGATGGCCCGCCAGGTCGGCCGTCAGATCAGCCGTCTGGTCGATCGTCTTGAGATCACTGCATGTCCGCAGACGGATATGCGACTGTCGTGCCCTCCCTGCGCCAGAGACGCCGGGCCGTCGCAACCTAGGAGATCGTGCACGCCGCTGAGCGTCACATGGCCGAGCGCGGGCCGCACGGCCTGTCCCTGAGATTGGGGCCCCGCAGTCTTGGCATGACCGTGCAGGCCCTCTACCACTACTTTCCGAGCTGCCTGTACGG
Source organism: Streptomyces sp. NPDC048484 (assembly GCF_040651415.1). NCBI lineage: Bacteria > Bacillati > Actinomycetota > Actinomycetes > Kitasatosporales > Streptomycetaceae > Streptomyces > Streptomyces sp. NPDC048484. Next base: position 18,248 of record NZ_JBEZJY010000088.1, on the reverse strand, counting down.
GGGTCAGGGGTGGTGCCCGGTGACATCGCCGCCGGGGTCGTCGGCGAGCATGACCGAGGCGGTGGTGCGTTTGCCGACCGGTTCGCGGTGCACTTCGAAGCTTTGGGAGACGGCCATGACGATCTCCAGTCCGTGCTGGCCCACCCGGCCCGGGTCTGCTGCTCGGGCCACGAACAGCGCCGGGACACTGTCCCAGACCGTGATGGTGATGCTGCCCCGGGTCAGGGTGAGATCGAGCAGGCAGGGTCCGGGGGCGTGTCTGATGGAGTTGGTCAGCAGCTCACTGACCACGAGCTGCACCGCGCCGAGCGCGCGGGCGGACACCGGCAGACCGTGGACCGCCTGGAGGCGCTCAAGGAAGTCCCGGGCCAGGGCGCGGCCCTGGGCGATGTCGGCGGAAGCGCCCTCATAGGCGGCGGACACGGTGACCAGCTCACTGTCGTCCAGCCGCGAGTCCTGATTTCGGGCAGCCTCATCCATGCCACCGACCGCCCTCTTCCTGAGCGTGTAGATACGCCATAGGACCTACCCCCATTTTCGGACGGCACCAGAAATCATCGGCACCGGGCCTTTCACCCGCAGCCACCGGGCGGAACTCGGCGGGGGCGGCCTGCCCAACGGCTGGTCGGCGGGGCTACGACCAACTCGGTGTCCGGGTCGTGGTCGATCTGCGGAGGGCCGGCGACGATCACGGTGGCTCGGGCCCACGGCTGTTCTCGCACCATGAACGGCCGTTCCTCCAGCAGCCAGTTCGCCACGTGCTCCAACTGCTCGGGGGAGTCACCGTCGCGGACGGCCGACAAGCGCTCTTGCTCATCGAGGTCACCCTGCATCCACACCGAGGCGTCCCACCACGGGGCAAGCTCTTCTCGGATGACGCCGGTGCCCTCGACCCAGATGAAGTCGGCGCCGGCGGGGACGGCGATCGAACCGGGCCGGTCATGGGTGATCCAGGCATCAGGGCGGAAGTCCACCGCCTCACCCCGGTGCAGGGGTTGCAGGATGTTCTCGACGAGCACGGCGCCCCAGTCGAAGTAGGCGTGGTGCCAGGCGATGTCGTCGGTGTGCACGAGGGCGGAGTTGGGCACCGCCTCGCGCAGCCGCTCGGCCAGGGTCGTCTTGCCGGCGCCGCCCCGGCCATCGATCGCGATCACCCGCGGACGTCCGGTGACGTCGAGTGACGCATCGCGCAGCTGCCGGACGGCGTCGAGCACGGTCACCGCCCGCCAGTCAACGGCCTCGGTCTCCTCCGGGTGCAGACGCATCGGCAACCTGTCTCCGCAGATGAGAAGCGAGCGGGTCCGGCCTGCCCGGAAGGTCCGCCATCGCCTCAGATCGTAGCGTTGCGGTGATTCTCATCGATGAGTGGTGGACTACTCAAGCTCTTGAGGCCTCTCTACCGTGGCTGCTACGGGTTCAGCAGCGTATGGATGCAGGGGGTCTCGGTGGAAGCTGAGTTGGCGGCGCTGGCGGCGTCTGGGGCCAGCACGCTGGTGGGGCTCATGGTGTCGGAGACATGGGCCCAGGTGCGTGACCGGCTGACGCGGTTCTTCGCCCGGGGCGGCGATGAGCGTGCCGTTGATGAGGAACTGCGCTTGTCGCGCGGCGAGTTGGCGGCGGCTCGTGAGGCGGAGGACGAAGACGCCTTGGCGGACATCGAGGCGGTCTGGCGAACGCGTCTGCGGCGTGCGCTGCAGGCTGATTCTGGAGCCGCGGACGAACTGAGGTCGCTGCTGGCGGAGATCGCACCGGACGACGGCAGGGAACCGTCGGGCACGGTGCACAACACCATCAGCGGAGGCGTGCAGAATGGGCCGGTGCTCCAGGGCGGAAGGTTCTTCGGGCTGACCATCAACGGCTCGGACCCGGTACCCCCCGAGGGAGGTTCGGGAGCGGCGCGCTGAGCGGTGGTTCTGCTGATCGTGGGGAAGGGGCGTACAGGTCGTCCGCTTCCCCGGCCGGGGTGCCCTGATCGCGCTCTACGAGGCACGCTGCGAGCCGGAACGCTACCTCGCCCGCCACCTCTCGGTGGGTGGCGGGCAGGTCGCGACAGCCGACCCGCAGCCGGTCGCGGCCCTCGTCCACTGCTGCCTGGTAGACGTGTCGCGAACGGGAACGAGGAGTGAACCGAACGCGAGACGGCTGGCGCGGCCTATGGGCTGGTCGCCGTCGCCTCAGGTCGTGGCGTTGCGGTGATTCTCTCCGGCGTACAGCCCGAATCGTCTGCCGGCAAGGGTCCCTGACCAGCTCAAGCGCTGGTCAGGGACCCTTGTTCGGCGGACCGAAACCGCAAGGCGCGCGGGGCTCGTACAGGGGGCGCCAGGTCGATGTGTCAGGGGGCCACGGCGCGGCCGGTCTGCGGGGAGATCTTTCCGGCGCACAGGCCGCGGGCGGTCAAGCCCTGGGCGATACGGGGGATCGCGGCCCGCGTGTTGGCGGCCCAGTCGTGCATGAGGATGATCTGGCCGTTGCCGAGCCGCCCGGCGGCCTGGACGATGGCGTCGGTGCCGGCGCCGTTCCAGTCCTGCGAGTCCACGTCCCAGATGACCTCGGTGAGACCGTACCTGGCCTCGACCGCCTTCACCGTCGAGTTGGTCTCGCCGTACGGCGGCCGGAACAGTTTCGGCGTACCGCCGCCCGCGGACGCGATCGCCTGCTGGGTGCGGGAGATCTCCGAGTCGATCTGCGACTGGCCGAGCTGGGTCAGATGCGGGTGGGTGTAGCTGTGGTTGCCGACCCACATACCGGCGTTGACCTGGGCCTGTACCTGGGACGGGTTGGCGGCGCTGTACTGGCCCTGGTTGAACATCGTGGCCCGCAGCCCGTTCTGCCCGAGCGCGCTGAGCAGGGCCGGTGTGCTGCCGGACGGGCCGTCGTCGAAGGTGAGCCCGACGTACCCGTTGCAGGCGGCGGCCTGCGCGGGGGCGGCGTTGACGGTGAGGGTGCCCGCGGCGGCCAGTGCGACGGCGGTCAGGGTCGCCCACAGGGGACGTGACGCGAGACGTGTTCGGGTGCCGGTGCCGGTGCTGGTGTTCATGCCGACACCGTGATGTTGGAGTTGCCGCTGCTCTGGTAGCCCTCGGTCGCGAGGATCATGTAGTAGCTGAAGCTGCCGAGCGGCATTCCGGCCCGTGCCCAGGCGTCGAAGTGGTTGCCGGTGGTGATGGTGCCGCCGGTCCTCTTCGACTGCCGGACGCTCCAGTACTGGTTGAAGGTCCTGGTGCCTTCCACGGACGGGGCGTTGTAACGCGTCGTCTGGTAGATGTCGTACGTGCCGCCGTCGCTGGTGACGGTGCCCTTGTACGTTCCCGTGGGCCGGTAGGTGCCCCAGTTGTCGACGACGTAGTACTCGACCAGCGGGTTGGACGTCCACCCGTAGAGGCACAGGTAGGCGTTGCCGGACGGGCTGAAGGCGCCCGAGTAGCGCACGGTCCTGCGGCTGCCGTTGCTCCAGCCCTTGCCGGCGACGAAGTTCCCGGTGTTCCTCCAGGTGGTGCCGTAGGTGCCGCCGGAGCCCAGGTTCATGGAGACCGTGCCCTGCGCGTCGGTCCAGAACGAGTAGTAGTAGCCGTTGTTGGTGCCGGTCTGGTTCGTGGTGATGACTGTGTCGGCACGGGCCGTGCCGGGCAGAGCCAGCACGGTCGCGGCGCCCAGCAGCATGGCGCAGGCCTGCCTGCGGCTCGTCGGGTGTGCGGGGGTGAGGTTCATGTGCGGGTTTCCTCCGTCTTCCACGGGCGGGGTTTGATCGAGCAGTGTTGACCTGTACCCGCCAAGCGTCAATAGTTTCGCCCATGATTGCGAAACATTCGTAGAAGATGGCGTATCGGTGGGCATGATATTGCCTGGTGATGGCCCTCTGGACTCCTACGGGTCGAATCCTGAAGTGATGTTCGATGAATGGAGATCACGAATGGGGAAGTTCGGCTTCGAATGTTTCGAAGAATTTCCGGACCGAATGCGGACGCGAAGCCCGGCTTCCCCGTTCTCCCGTTTCGCGGGGTGTGCGCAGCCGCATCCTCAGGGTGAGAGAGACCGACTCTGAGAAGGAGGGCCCGTGCCGGACACCGAGCACGAGGGCGTCAGTGTCAGCCAGTTGTTGTTGATCGAGTACGCGCAGGTGAAGGACGAACAGAAGGCACGCATCGGATTCCGGGACAACCTGCTCTACGCCACCCTGGCGGCCATGGCCGCGGTGATCGCCGCGGCTCTGCAGGGGCCGGCACGCGTCGCCCTTCTTCTGCTGCTGCCTCCGGTGTGTCTCATACTCGGCTGGACCTATCTGGTCAACGACCAGAAGATCTCGGCGATAGGCCGCTATGTGAGCACGGAACTGACCCCTCGGCTCGCGGCGGTGACACCGTTCCGGCAGGGGGAGTTCGGACCGGGGGCGTTTGGCTCGGGGGTGTTCGGCTGGGAGGTGGCGCACCGCAGTGACCGTCGTCGCCGGTCCCGTAAGTGGCTGCAACTCTTCGTCGACCTGCTCACGTTCTGTGGCGCGTCGCTGGCCGCACTCACCGTCTTCTGGGTGGCGGGCCGGACCTCCGCGGCACTGCTGGCTGTCTCGCTCGTCGAGTGTGCGGCGGTCGTGGCTCTGGCCGTTCAGATATCGGTCTACGCGGATTTGAGTACCGGCGCCCAGCGGTGAAGGAGCTCCTGAGGGGGGCGTTCACCGGGTTCGAGATCAGAGGTTAGTGAGGCCCGGCCCCTTGGCCCGGGGGTCCTCCGTTCCCCAGCCGGCCGCTGTCGCGGCGCCGATGATCAGGGGCCAGAGCGCGGTGGCCATCGCCTCGGGGGTGCCGGGGCAGTCGCGGCGGAGCCAGTCGGTGACGGTGCCGAGGACCGCGCCCGCCACGAACGCGGCGGCCGGATCGTGGGGGATGTCCACCGGGTCCTCGACGGCGGGTTCGGGCGGGGCGGTCGCGCCGGCCGGGACGCGGCGGACGTGGGCGGCGACCGCCATGCGATGCAGCAGGTGGTTGATGACGCGGGCGCTGCCGTCGTCGCCCAGCAGGGCCCGGTAGAGCGGGGCGTGTTCGGCGACGTGCGCGAACAGGTCGGGCAGCAGGTCGACCGTGGGGCTGCCCTCGGCGTTGAGCGGCGGAACGGCCATCGGGCTGGCCGCCACCAGCCCGTCGAAGACCGTCGTGCACGCGGCCGCGGCCAGATCGTGCACGTCGGTGTAGTGCTCGTAGAACGTCGACCGGTTGACGCCCGCGCGCTTCGTGATGTCGGAGACCGCGATCTGGCTGAGGTCGCGCTCGGCGATGAGTTCCCGCAGGGCGGTCTCCAGCGCGGCGCGGGAGCGGCGGGTGCGGGGATCCATGGAATGCGCAGCCATGGTCCGAGCTTATCCTTTCCAGCACTTGTCGGATAAACAACATGTGATGGATAGTGATTCCCCAAGCGGGAAATGGGGAGAAGGAGTGGTCATGCCGGGGAGCAGCATCGTGGTCGACGTGTCCTCGCGCGACGAGGTGCCGGCCGCCTGTTCGACCTCCCGCTCGCGGCCCCGGCCAACTTCCCGCACAGCGGCGCCGCCTACAGCTTCGCCAAGCAGGCCAACCTGGTACGGGTCCAGGCCGCCAGCTCCGCCTGGGGAGTCATGGGGAGACAGGGGCGCGAGGGTCAACTCGGTCAGCCCCGGCGTCATCGGCGCCCTTCGGGCCGGGCACATCACGATCGGCTGAGGCCTGGCGGACCTGGCGGACCTGTGCATCTGGTGTACCTGACGCGTCAGGCAACAGAAACAGACCGAGGCGGCCCGGAAGGCACGCGCACTGTTCGCCGTACACGTACGACATCGGGCCACCGCGCCCGAGGAGACCTCCAGAAAGGGCCATTGATGAGCATCACCAGCAGCACCACAGGACTGTCCGGCAGGTCGGTCGTCGTCACCGGGGCCGGCTCCGGAATCGGCCGCGCCGCCGCCCTGCGTTTCGCGGCGGAGGGGGCCCGCGTCGTCCTCGCCGACCTCAACGCCGACGCTGCCAAGGCGGTCGCTGAGGAGATCTCCGAGGCCGGCGGCACCGCCGTCACCGTGATCGGGGACCTCAGTGACCAGCAGGTCGTCGACCAGGTCGTCGCCACCGCCGTGGGTTCCTTCGGAGGCATCGACGTACTGGTCAACAACGCAGGCGTCATGGACAGGATGTCGGCCGCCGCCGACACCGAGGACGACGAGTGGGAGCGTGTTCTGCGGATCAACCTCACCGCGCCGTTCCTGCTCAGCCGGGCCGCGCTGCCCCATCTCCTGGCGAGCGGCAACGCCGCGATCGTGTTCACCGCCTCCGAGGCGTCCCTGCGGGGCAGCGCCGCCGGCGCCGCGTACACGGCCTCCAAGCACGGCGTGGCCGGCCTCACCAAGTCCCTCGCCGTCATGTACCGCGACGAGGGAGTGCGGACGAACGCGATCGCCCCGGGTGGCACGGTGACGGGCATCCAGGTCGACGTGGACAGGGAAGCGCACGGACCGTCCGTCGTCATGCGGCACATGGGCAACGCCGGCCGCACGGCCACCGCGGACGAACAGGCGGCAGCCATCGTCTTCCTGGCCTCCGACGCCGCGAGCAACGTCAACGGTGTCATCCTCCCGGTCGACAACGGCTGGTCCGCCGTCTGAGCCTTGCCGTCCGAGCCTTGCAGTGGGCAGTGGCCGGTTTCGGTCTCGCCCTGTGGGAGCGCTTCCACGACAGTCATGAGCATGCCATGCGGCCGGCCCTGTCGCGTGGTGCCGCTTCACCGCGTCATCCCCACAGCCGTGATCCGGAAGGGACGGACATGTCCGCCACTGGACGCAACACTGTGCACAGCAACAGCGTGCGGAGACCGTCACGTTCGGGGCCCGCAGTGCTCTTCGGAGTACTGCTGTCCCTGCTCGCGACGATACTCCTGAGCGCACCCGGGGCCTTCGCCCGCGAGGCGGCCGAAGAGGCCTCCACCGCGGCCCCCGCCGCAGCCTCCACTGCGGCTCCCGCCGCGGCACTCACCGAGGTCACCGGCTTCGGCAGCAACCCCAGCAACCTGCAGATGTACCTCTACGTACCGGACAGCGTCACCGCGAACCCCGCGGTCGTGGTGGCCGTGCACTACTGCACGGGCTCCGGCCCGGCGATGTACTCCGGCACCGAATACGCCTCACTGGCCGACCGTTACGGGTTCATCGTCGTCTACCCGTCGGTCACCCGGGCCAGCAAGTGTTTCGACGTCTCCTCGTCCCAGGCGCTGACGCGGGGCGGGGGCAGTGACCCGGTCGGCATCAAGTCGATGGTCGACTGGGTGACCCGTACGTACTCCGCCGACACCGGCCGTGTCTTCGCCACCGGCATCTCCTCCGGCGCGATGATGACGAACGTCCTGCTGGGCGACTATCCGGACGTGTTCGCGGCGGGCGCCGCGTTCTCGGGTGTGCCGTTCGGCTGCTTCGCCACCACCGACGGCTCCGAGTGGAACAGCGCGTGCTCCGGCGGCACCGTGATCCACACCCCGCGGGAGTGGGGCGACCTGGTACGCAAGGCCTACCCGGGCTACACCGGCGCGAGGCCGCGTATGCAGGTGTGGCACGGCACCGAGGACGACGTACTGCGCTATCCCAACTTCGGGGAGGAGATCAAGCAGTGGACCGACGTGCTGGGCGTCAGCCAGACCCCGGCCGCCACCGACTCGCCCCAGTCCGGCTGGACCCGTACGCGTTACGGCGCCACCGGTGGCCGGGCCCCGGTCGAGGCGATCAGCCTGCAAGGTGTGGGCCACAACCTGTACGCCAACGGCATGGCGGCCCGCGCCCTCACGTTCTTCGGCCTGGACAGCTCCGGCCCCGCGCCCCAGCCCCAGCCGGGCGCCTGCAAGGTGACCGCCACGACCAGCGCCTGGAGTACGGGTCTGACCGGCTCCGTGACGATCACCAACACCGGCACCACCCGCATCGAGGGCTGGAAGCTGGGCTTCACCCTGCCGTCCGGTCAGAGCATCACCAACGGTTGGGGCGCCACGTACTCCCCGGCGAGCGGCACGGTGACGGCCACCAACGCCACGTACAACGGCACGATCGCGGCGAACGCGAGCGTCAGCATCGGCTATCAGGCGAACCACACGGGAAACAGTTCGGCTCCGGCCACCTTTGTTCTCAACGGGGCCACGTGCAGCGGTAGTTGACGAGTCGCGGAACGTCACTCGCCGGCGTTCCGTCGCGTGTCGTCCTCCTCGTCCCACCTGGACGGGGATGCCGCAGCTCACCGAGTCCGGCAACGTGCCGCCCCCGCCGTTCACCCCGAGGGCGCCCGGCGGCCGTCACCCGGTCTTCTCGGCGCGATGGCCTTCGGTACGACCGTCGGCGTCCGGGGTGGCGGGCAGCAGGTCGTGCAGTTGCGTGTAGTGCTGGGCGCAGGCCGTTTGCGCGATGGCCTGTGAGACGGCGTCCGCCAGCGGGCCCGCGGACTCGCTCAGCAGGCGGTGGGCCTTGTCCGTGAGTGCCACCTCGATGCCGCGCCGGTCGCCGCACGCCGAGTTCTTGTTGATCAGCCCCGCGTGCTGCAGACAGGCGACCTGGTAGGTCAGCCGCGTCTTCGGGCGGCCCAGCAGCTCCGCGATCCGGGTCATCCGCAGGCTGGAGCCCGGCTGGTCGGCCAGCAGGCACAGCACCAGGAACTCGTCGTGCGAGACCCCCATGGCGTCCTTGACCCGAGAGCGCAGCTGCTGCTCGATCGCCCCGGCCGCGGCCAGCAGGCGCATCCAGGAACGCAGCTCGGGCGGCAGCAGGCCGTCCTCCTGCGGGCCGTCCGCGCCGGGCGGCTCGTAGGAGGACTCGTCGGCGGGGGAGGGAGAGGCGGCCACGATGTAACAGTCTACCGGTTGTCCATTTTTGGATGACCGGCTAGCGTGGGGTCATCCAAATTTGGATTAATGCTCGGGTCGTCTCGTCCGTAGTCATCAGTCCATGAGTCCATGAGTCCGTCAGTTCGTCAGGAGAAGTCCCATGACCGTCGCTGTGAAAACCGGCCTGTGGCAGCTCGACGCCGTCCGCTCCGCCGTCGCCATCGAGCACAAGACGATGTGGGGCATGGTCACCGTGAAGGGCGCCTTCAGTGGTGTCACCGGTGAGGGCGAGGTCCAGCCCGACGGCACCGCCCGCGGCGTTGTCACCCTGGACGCCGCGTCCCTGGACACCAAGAACGCCAAGCGCGACGCGCACCTGCGCGGCGCCGACTTCTTCGACGCCGAGCGGCACCCGTCCCTCGTCTTCGCCATCCGTGACGCCGTGCTCCGCCAGGACGACACCCTAGAGGTGAACGGCGAGCTGACCGTCCGAGGTGTCAGCCGGCCGCAGTCCGCCACCGCCAGGGTCACCGAGTCGAGTGCCGACGCGCTCACGCTCACCACGGAGTTCACCGTCGACCGGGAGCGGTTCGGCCTGAGCTGGAACCAGCTGGGCATGATGCGCGGACTGACGACGGTCACCTCGACGCTCAGGTTCACGCGTACGCCCGCGTAGGGAAACCGCGTAGGGAGCCCGTGTAAGGAACCCGCACAGGGAACCCGCGGTCGGACAGCCGGGTCAGCTGTCCTTCTGGTCCGTCCCGTCCTTCTGGTCCGTCCCGTCCGTCCCGTCCGTCCCGCCCGTGTCCGCCCGGTCCGTCACGCGTGCCAAGTGCGCGGCGAAGACCTCGCGGGCGTCGGGCGAGAGTGTTCGCAGTGCGACCGCGGCCGTGATGATCACGTCACAGAGCTCCGACCGGACGTCGTCCCAGGTGTGCGACGTGCCCTTGCGGGGGTTCTGGCCGGTTGCGCCGATGACCGCCTCGGCGACCTCGCCGACCTCCTCCGAGAGCTTCAGCATCCGCAGGAGCAGGATCTCCTCGGGAGGGCGGGCCGGCTGGGTCCGTGTCAGCCAGTCCTGGAGGTGACCGATGGATTCCCAGAGATCGTCGTCGCTCATGACGCTCAGGCTCCCATGAACGCCGGTCCGCGGGGTGAGGGGTGAGGGGAGCGGGGCTGCGGCCTACGAGCCGTGGGCCACGCCTTCCTCGTCGAACAACGCCACCTGCTCGCCCTCCAGTTGGCGTCTCACCCGCGCGTACCGTGCCCCCACCACCGCCAGCGTCGCCGCGGCCGTCCCCGCGAGGGCGACCGGCACCATCCAGTTCCGGTTGACCGTGTGGCCCAGAGCGTGGTCGAGGGAGATCCGGCCGGGGCCCGCGATGGCCAGGCCCGTCGCCATGAGGCCCAGGGACGCCGCGTGTTCGTAGCCGCCGCTCTGCGCGAAGAAGCCGTTCGGCGTGTGGACCGCGGCGGCTCCTGCCATCGCTCCGGCCGCGGACGCTCCGGCCGCCGGGGTCGCGAGGCCCAGTGCGAGAAGCGTGCCGCCGCCCGCCTCCGCCAGACCGGCCGCGGCCGCGTTCGCCCTGCCGGGCGCGTAACCCACGGACTCCATGAACTCGCCGGTCCCGGAGAGTCCGCCGCCGCCGAACCAGCCGAAGAGTTTCTGGGCCCCGTGTGCCGCCAGCACTCCGCCCGTACCGAGGCGGAGCAGCAGCAGTCCCAGATCGCGTCGGTCGAAAGAGGTCACGGTTCCCGTCACTCCTCGCATGTCCGCACACGTACGTTCCCTTTTGGCGCGTACGCGCCTGCCCACCGTCGCACCGAATGGTCGCCCGAGCCCTTGCCCGCGCCGCCGTTCGGGTGGATCGGACTGATCCGTTCCGATTGTGCAGATCACCGCACCCCGCCTCGCGCCCGGCACGGCCCCGCCCGGCACGGCCCCGCCGGTGTGGAGCTATCCCCGCCCCACATAAGGCATCCCGCTGGCAAGCACCGTCGCGAACTGCACGTTCGCCTCCAGGGGCAGCTCCGCCATGTGGCGCACGGTGCGGGCCACGTCGGCGACGTCCATGACGGGCTCGGGCGCCATCTCCCCGTTCGCCTGCAGCGCTCCCGTCTGCATCCGCTCGGTCATGTCGGTCGCCGCGTTGCCGATGTCGATCTGGCCACAGGCGATCCGGTACGGCCGCCCGTCCAGGGACAGTGACTTGGTGAGGCCGGTCAGCGCGTGTTTGGTCGCCGTGTACGCCGCCGAGTGCGGGCGGGGCGTGTGCGCCGAGATCGAGCCATTGTTGATGATCCTTCCGCCCTGTGGGTCCTGCTCCTTCATCTGCCGGTAGGCCGCCTGCGCGCACAGGAACGCCCCGTGGAGATTCGTGCCGACCACGTGCCGCCAGGCGTCGTACGGCAGTTCCTCGAACGGCACACCCCCGGGGCCGAAGGTGCCGGCGTTGTTGAAGAGCAGATCCAGTCGCCCGAAGCGGTCCCTCGTGGCGGCGAGGAGCGCGGCCACCTCCTCGGGCTGTGAGACGTCGGTGCGCACACACAACGACGTGCTCTCTTTCCCGGCCGGCCCCTCGTCAGTGCCGGGCGACGCCTCGGCGAGGGCCGCCCTCGCGAGCGCCGCCGTCTCCTCCAGCCGCTCCGCGCGGCGGCCGGCGAGTGCCACCGACCAACCGGTCCGCAGCAGTTCCACGGCCACGGCACGGCCGACACCGGAACCCGCACCTGTCACAATCGCGATCTTCGTTGGGTTGGCGTTCATGGCCCCGCAGCGTACGGGAGGGCGGCTGACGACCCGCCGTGTCCGCCGTTCGGAACTCATCCGTCCGACATCTGACTGTTGTGTACGTGACAGCCCACCGTTGACCCTGGCCACTCCAATGCCTTGTACAACCACCATCAGGGGAGGGCCAGATGACACCCGCAGGCCACCAGCAACCGTCGCAGCACGCCCCCGAACTCCGCGCCGCCGCCCGTCACCTCGGACGCCGCCGTTTCTTCACCGTCACCGGCGCGGCCGCCGTACTCGCGTTCGCCACCAACCTGCCGACCGCGGGAGTGGCGGGCGCCGCCGAGTTCGACGCGGCGAAGATCACCGACGACCCCTTCACCCTCGGCGTCGCCTCGGGCGACCCGCAGGCCACCTCCGTACTGCTCTGGACCCGGCTCGCCCCGACCCCGTACCAGGCCGACTCCGGGCTGCCGCCGGAACGCGTCACAGTGCGCTGGGAGCTGGCCCGCGACGATCGGTTCCGGCACATCGTCAGACGTGGGGCGGCCTTCGCCCACCCCGAGTTCCACCACTCCGTGCACGTCGAGGTCGGACACCTCGACTCCGACCAGGTCTTCTACTACCGCTTCCGCGCGGGCAGTTGGGTCAGCGAGACCGGCCGTACCCGCACCGCGCCGTCGTCCCGCGCGCGGGTCGACGAACTGAGACTGGCCGCAGTCTCCTGCCAGGCCTACCACGACGGGTACTTCACCGCGTACGGCCATCTCGCCGAGGACGACGTCGACGTGGTCTTCCACGTCGGCGACTACCTCTATGAGTACGCGGTCGACTCCGTGGGCGGCGCCCGCAACTACACCGACCGCGTGCTGCCCGACCTCTTCAACCACGAGACCGTGACGCTGGAGGACTACCGCCTGCGGTACTCCCTCTACAAGACCGACCCCGACCTGCGGGCCGCGCACGCCGCCCACCCCTTCGTGGTCACCTGGGACGACCACGAGATCGAGAACAACTACGCGGACGACATACCCGAGAACTCCGTACCGCCGGAGGAGTTCCTGCTGCGCCGCGCCGCCGGATACCGCGCCTACTGGGAGAACCTGCCGCTGCGCCGCCCGCAGCGGCCCAACGGCCCCGACATGCAGATGTACCGCCGGCTGAACTGGGGCCGGCTCGCGCAGTTCGACATCCTCGACACCCGGCAGTACCGCTCGGACCAGGCGTACGGAGACGGGGCGGACGTCCCGGGGCCCGAGACGGACGACCCGGCGCGCACGATCACCGGCGAGGCACAGGAGCGGTGGCTGCTCGACGGGTGGCAGGCCTCGCAGGCACTGTGGAACGTCGTCCCGCAGCAGGTCATCTTCTCCCAGCGGCACTTCGACCTGGCTGTGCCGTCCCGGGTGTCCATGGACGCGTGGGACGGCTACCGGGCCTCGCGGGGGCGGGTGCTGGCCGGTGCGGAGGCTGCCGGCATCGAGAACCTGATGGTGTTCACCGGTGACGTCCACGTCGGGTACGCCTTCGACATCAAGGACGACTTCGACGACCCCTCGTCCAGAACGCTCGGTACGGAGATCGTGACGACCTCGATCACCAGTGGGCGCGACGGGACGGAGAAGCCGGCCAACTGGGAGACGTACATGGCGGCCAACCCGCATCTGAAGTTCTACAACGGGCGGCGGGGCTATACGACGGTGCGGCTCGGGAGGGAGTCCGCGCGGGCCGATTTCAAGACGGTGGCCGCGGTGACCACGCCTGGGGCTGCGATCACGACCGCGGCGTCGTTCGTGACCGAGGTCGGTGACCAGGGGCTGAAGCCGGCGTAGGGCTCCGCCCGGGGTTGCGTTTGCGGGGGAGGGGCGGGGGGACTGCGGGTGGTTGGTCGGCCGCGGGTCGGACGTGGCTGGTCGCGCAGTTCCCCGCGCCCCTGAGAGCGCGGCCTTGAGAGCGCGCCCCTGGGGGCGCGCCCCTGACAGGTCAGGCGATTTCTCCTGGGTATGTGACGCCTGCCTGGGCTCGGGCTGCGTCGAGGGTGCGCATGACGGCCAGGGAACCGTCCAGGGGGACCAGGGGGGACTCCGTTTCGCCGGCCCGGAGGCAGCGCATCACCTCGACGGCCTCGTGCTTGAGACTGGCGCGGGTGCCGTCGGACGCACTCCCCGTGAACTCCTGCGGGTCGCGGCCGTCGCGGTGCAGCACGAAGCGGTCGGTGTGGAAGAAGCCGTACGGGATGTCGATGCGGCCCTCGGAGCCGGTGACCGAGGCGGAGGTCGAGGTGCCGCCCACCAGAGAGCAGTGCAGCGAAGCCAGGGCGCCGCTCTCCCAGGAGAGCAGCAGGCCCGTCTGGAGATCGACGCTCTCCTCGGAGAGCACCGCTCTCGCCGTCACGTCGGAGGGCTCACCGAGCAGCAGCTGCGCGAACGACACCGGATAGACGCCGAGGTCGAGGAGCGCACCGCCGCCCTGTGCCGGATCGCGCAGCCGGTGGGTGGGAGGGAAGGGTCCCGAGAGGCCGAAGTCGGCCTGCACCGTGCGGACCTCACCGATCGCCCCGTCGTCGACCAGCGCCTTGAGCTGCCGGATCAGCGGGTTGCAGTACATCCACATGGCCTCCATGAGGAAGCTGCCGCGCTTCTTCGCGAGGCCGACCAGCTCCCCGGCCTCGCGCGCGTTCAGCGTGAACGCCTTCTCGCACAGCACGTTGCGCCCCGCCTCCAGACACAGCCCGGCCGCCGCCCGGTGCGCCGAGTGCGGTGTCGCCACGTACACGACGTCCACGTCCTCGTCCGCCGCGAGAGACTCCCAGTCGCCGTACGCCCGCGCTATCCCGAACCGCTCCGCGAATCCCTTCGCCGACTCCTCGGTGCGCGATGCGACCGCCACCACCTCGGCATCCGGCAGATCGATCAGATCCGCGGTGAACGCCGCGGCGATCCCACCGGTCGCCAGCACACCCCACCGCACGCGTTCCTCAGCCATCCCGACCCCTCGCTCCACGCCCTCGACGACCTCGACGGCTTCGACCACCTGTACGAGATCACCCGTACGAGCTGAGAGCATAGGTGGCGGATCACACGGACAGGGAGGGGCTCATGCCCGAGCGTGGCAGCACCACGCGGGACCAGGACGGCCAGGAGAGACACACCCCGAGCGCGGTGGTGACCGAGGAGAGCACGATCGCCGCCGCGGCGCCGCCGTTACCGCCGCCGGGCGCCCGCCGCTCCGTCGGGCTGCTGGTCACGCTCATCCTCGGCGGTCTCACCGCCGTACCGCCGCTGTCCATGGACATGTACCTCCCGGCGCTTCCGGAGGTCACCGACGCGCTGCACGCGTCCGCGGCCACCGTGCAGCTGACGCTCACCGCGTGCCTCGCCGGCATGGCGCTCGGGCAGCTGGTCGTCGGACCGATGAGCGACAAGTGGGGCCGCAGACGGCCGTTGATCGCCGGGCTGATCGTCTACATCCTCGCCACCGCCGTCTGTGCCCTCGCGCCCACCGTCGAACTCCTCGTCGCCTTCCGGCTGCTCCAGGGCCTCGCAGGCGCCGCCGGGATCGTGATCGCGCGGGCTGTCGTACGCGACCTGTACGACGGCGTGGACATGGCGCGGTTCTTCTCCACGCTCATGCTGATCTCCGGGGTCGCGCCGATCCTCGCGCCGCTCCTCGGCGGGCAGGTGCTGCGGATCACCGACTGGCGGGGCGTCTTCTACGTCCTGACCGTCATCGGGATCGTGCTGACCGTCGTCGTCTGGCGGCTGCTGCCCGAGACCCTCGCGCCCGAGCGACGTCACGACGGCGGCACCGCCGAAGCCCTGCGCACCATGCGCGGACTGCTCGCCGACCGCGTCTTCACCGGCTACATGCTCACGGGCGGCTTCGCCTTCGCGGCGCTCTTCGCGTACATCTCCGCCTCGCCGTTCGTGATCCAGGAGATCTACGGCGCCTCCCCGCAGACGTACAGCCTCCTCTTCGGCGTCAACTCCGTCGGCCTCGTGCTCGTCGGCCAGATCAACGGCAAGATCCTCGTCGGCCGGGTCAGCCTCGACAAGGTGCTCGCGGTCGGCCTCGCGGTCATCACCGTCGCGTCGGCCGCGCTGCTCCTGATGTCCACCGGTGTCTTCGGCGAGGTGGGTCTTGTCCCGATCGCCGTCGGACTCTTCGTCCTCATGTCGGCGATGAGTCTGTGCATGCCCAACACCAACGCGCTCGCCCTGATGCGCACCCGGCACTCCGCGGGCTCCGCGTCCGCCCTGCTCGGCACCTCCTCCTTCCTCGTCGGCGCGATCGCCACGCCCCTCGTCGGCGTCGCCGGGGAGCACACGGCCGTTCCGATGGCCGTCGTCCAGCTCGTGTGTTCACTGGTGGCCGTCGGCTGCTTCATGGCACTGTGCCGTCCCTGGCGGAAACAGACCGACGCGAAACCGACCGACGCGAAACCGACGGACGCGAAGGGAGCAGGGAGCTGAGCGCGCCGAGACTGCGCCGCGGCACACCGGAGCGTGCCGGGCTCGACCCCGAGGAACTCGACCGTCTCGTACGCGAGTTCCGGCGGCTCACCGACGGGGACCGGCCCTGGGCCCCGGGCGCCGTACTGGTCGCCGGGCGCGGGCCCGTGATCGCCGTCCAGGAGGCGGCGGGCTGGGCCGTGCGCTACTGCGCGTACGACGAGGAGGCGGACGCGGCGGTCGAACTGCCGCGCCGGGAATGGGTGCCGGCGACCCCGCACACGCCCTTCGACCTGGCGTCCCTCACGAAGCTCTTCACCAGCGTCGCGGCCGTGCAGCAACTGGAGCGCGGCACGCTGGGCATCGAGGCGCGGGTCGCGGCGTACCTGCCGGGTTTCACCGCGGCCGCCGAGTACGGCATCACCGTGCGGCACCTGCTCACCCACACCTCCGGGCTGCGGCCCGAACTCCCGCTGTACGACTGCCCGGACGACAGGGCACGGCTCGCCCTCCTGCGCTCCGAGAAACCGGTGACGGCGCCGGGCGGCGCGTACGGCTACTCGGACCTCAACATGCTCCTCCTGCAGCAGGTCCTGGAACGGATCACCCGGAGCCCGTTGGACGTCCTCGTCAGGGACGGCATCACCCGGCCGCTCGGTATGACCGCCACCGGCTTCGGACCCCGCCCGGGCGCGGCCGCGACGGAGGACCAGCGAAGGCCCTGGGGCAAGGCCGACCGGGGCATGCTGCGGGGCGTGGTCCACGACGAGAACGCGTGGGCGCTCGGCGGAGTCGCGGGTCATGCCGGGCTCTTCTCGACGGCGGGCGACCTCGCGGTCTTCTGCCGCACCCTGCTGGCGGGCGGCTCCTACGGCACCGCCCGGATCCTCGGCCCCGACTACGTCGAACTGCTCCTCTCGCCGCCCGGCCTCGGTTTCGCCCTGGACCAGCCCTCGTTCATGGGTGCGCTCGCCGGTCACGGAGCCCTGGGCCACACGGGCTTCACGGGTACGTCCCTGGTGATGGACCCGTCGACGGACACGTTCCTGGTGCTCCTGGCGAACACGGTCCACCCGCGCCGCCGGCCCGCGGACCACGGACCCCGGGCGGCGGCGGCCACCCGGCTGGCCAGGGCGGTCCGCGGAGCGTGAGCGGTGCGCTGTTCCGCGGGCGGTGCTCGTAGACTCCCCTCGTGACCGCCCCCGTTTCCCCAGCTGAGACCCTGCGCGCGGCCCTTGCGGGGCTGCTCGACGGACTGCCGCCGAAGGTGGCCGCGCAGGCCGTCGACCGGCTGATCGCCAACTACCGGGGGATCACCCCGACCGACGCCCCGATCCTGCGCGACCGCGCGGACGTGGCCGCGTACGCCGCCTACCGGATGCCCGCGACCTTCGAGGCCGTACGGGCCGCGCTGGACGCCTTCGCGGACGTCGTGCCCGAGTGGGTGCCGGGCAGCCATGTCGACGTGGGCGGTGGCACGGGCGCGGCGACCTGGGCCGTGAACGCCACCTGGCCCGAGGAGCGGCCGGTGACCGTGCTCGACTGGGCCGAACCCGCACTCGCCCTCGGCCGTGAACTCGCCGCCGGCAGCCCGCTGTTGAGGTCCGCCGCGTGGCAGCGCGCCCGGATCGGAGCGGCGCTCGCGATCGAGAGCGCCGACCTCGTGACCGTGTCGTACGTTCTCGGCGAGCTGACCGATGCCGACCGTGCCGCCGTCGTGGACGCCGCCGCGGCCGCCGCGCAGGCCGTCGTGGTCGTCGAGCCCGGTACGCCGGACGGGTACGCCCGGGTGATCGCGGCCCGTGACCGGCTCATCGGCGCCGGATTCCAGGTCGCCGCGCCCTGCCCGCACAGCGCCGCCTGTCCGATCGTTCCCGGCGAGGACTGGTGCCACTTCTCTGCGCGGGTCAGCCGGTCCTCTCTGCATCGGCAGGTCAAGGGCGGCTCACTGGCGTACGAGGACGAGAAGTTCAGCTATGTCGCCGCGACGCGTTTTCCGGTGACTCCGGTCGCGTCGAGGGTGGTGCGGCGGCCGCAGATCCGTAAGGGGCAGGTGTTGCTGGATCTGTGTGCGGTGGAAGAGGTGCTCAGCCGCTCCACCGTGACGAAGCGGCAGGGGGCCCTTTACAAGGAGGCCCGGAGCGCGTCCTGGGGCGACGCCTGGCCCTCGGCTTAGGGTTTCTTCCGCCCCCGCCCGCCCGAACCCCTCGTCCTCAATCGCCGGACGGGCTGGAATTCCAGCCCGTCCGGCG
>NZ_JBEZJY010000087.1:0-21613 GCF_040651415.1 Streptomyces sp. NPDC048484 | reverse complement strand
GCGATCAACAGAATGAAGGCATGGCGGGGAATCGCAACCCGCTACGACAAGACCCCGGGAAGCTACCTCGCCGGCCTCCACCTTCGCGCCTCGATAATCTGGATCAAGGACCTCACACGAGCCACCCCTTGATCACAACCAAATACGCTCCCTAGGGCGTGTTTCGAAAGTCCCGTCTGCCCGGCGACGCCATGCACGCTCCCCCACTGCCTTAAGGGCGTGGGAGGTGCCCCCACTCGGCGCACCGGGCGCAGACCCAAGTACGTCCAGTACGAGGGTCTACGCCCGGCACGCCGAGAGCACGCACCTGACGCCGCCGGACCCGCCCTCCGGGCGGACGACGCTACTTTCGAAACACGCCCTAGCGCCTGAGTTCCAGCAGGCCCCGGCGGATCGCCTCGGAGAGCGCCGCCGCTCTGTTGTCGACGCCGAGCTTGCGGTAGATCCGCACCAGGTGTGTTTTGATCGTCGCCTCGCTGAGGTACAGGGAGTCGGCGATGGCGCGGTTGGTGTGGCCGTCGGCCATCAGCTGGACGACTTCCCGCTCGCGGCGGGTCAACTCCGATGCGGGAGTGGCGGCTTGGCCGACGAGGTCACCGACGATCTCCGGCGCGAGCCCCATGCCGCCCACCGCAGCGCTGCGTACGGCCCGGAAGAGGTCCTCGGGCGGCCCGGCCTTGAGCACATAGCCGCGAGCGCCGGCCTCCAGTGCTCTTACGACGTCGGCGCGCCCGGAATAGCTGGTCAGCATCACCACGGGCACTCCCGGAGCTTCGACGGCCAACGAGCGGACCGCTTCGACGCCGTCGCCCGCACGGTTGCCGCGGTCCGTGCCCTCGAATCGCAGGTCCATGAGGACGACGGCGGGGGCGAGAGCCACGCAGAGGCGGACAGCCTCCTCCCCGCTTGCCGCCTCCGCGACCACCTCGAGGTCAGGCTCGCCCTCCAGAAGGGCACGCAGCCCGGCCCGTACGACGGCATGATCGTCGGCGATCAGCAGGCGAAGTGGGTGCGCGGTCATCGGACCGCCGTCGCATGGCTCGCGGGCAGCAGCGAACCGGAGTGTGGCCGGGCGGGAACGGTGGCCCGGATGCGGGTGCCCCGCTCCGGTGAGCTGTCGACGGTGAGTTCGCCGCCGCACTCCCGCAGCCGCGCCCGGGCCGCCGGAAGACCGAAGCCACGGCCCGTGGGAGGCATGCGGCCGGAGTGGGTGAGGTCGAAGCCGACCCCGTCGTCGCGCACATCCAGCTCGATGCGGCCCGCGCCATGGTGCAGCGTCACGAGCAGGGTCTTTGCCCGGGCGTGCTCACGCACGTTGGCCAGCATGCTCTGTGCCACCCGGAACAGGGTGGTGGCGGCTTGCTCGTCCAGGTCGGGTCGGTGGGTCCCCGTCGAGCGGAACCGGACGCCCGTCGCCGTACCGTTCTGTTGCGCGCCGGTGCACAGCAGCCGCAGGGATCCCTCCAAGCCTTCCTCGGCGACCGCGGAGGGCGTGAGGTCCCTGATCATCCGCCGGGTCTCCGCGAGACTCACGTCCAGACCGTCGGCGACCGCGCGCACACGGGTACGCGCCACAACTGGCCGTTCCTCCCAGTCCCGCTCGGCGGCCTGCAACAGCATCAGGCTGCCGGACAGTTCCTGGGCGAGCGTGTCATGCAGGTCACGCGCGATGCGCTCGCGCTCGCCCAGCACACCGGCCCGCCGCTGTTCCTGTGCCAGCACGTCACGCGTGCCGCGAAGTTCCTCCACCAGGCGCTGGCGTTCCCCGGCAGCGCGCTGTTGCGCCTGATACAGGGCCGCCGTGCCCCACACGGCCGCCACCGGGATCAAGACCATCTCCGCGTCGAAACCGCCCGCGCTCCGGCTGAGTTGACCGATCAGTACGAGAGTGATGGCAGCCATCGTGGCCGCCGCCGTACGGCGTCCGAGCGCGCGGAGTGCCGCGCAGGCCAGTGGCACCGCGCACCAGACGTAGGCACCGGTCAGGGGCGGTGGAGTGAGGACCACGAGCAGCGCCCACAGCAGGAGCATGGCCGCCACCCAGGCATGCCGGGCGAGGGCGCCCAGGCGGTTCCACAGGGCCAGCCCTGTCGCGTACGTCAGGGCGAGCAGCGCGCTGACGGTCACGATGTCCCAGCACAGCGCGATGTTCAGACGAGCCAGTCGAACCAGCGCCGCACCGACGACGAGGAAGAACACGAGGTGAGCCATGTGTCTGGGAGCGAAGCGACTGGCACGGGTCGCCGGTGGCGGGTGGGCGGAGCCCGGGTCGGACACGGCAAGCCCCCTGGAGAATGATCCGTCGGGGCGGCCGAGTCTAGCCGCTGGTTGTAGGGCCGATGTGAGGAGTGGGGCCGCCGGTTTGTGTAGCGGGGGAGCGGGTGCCGGCGGCCGCACCGTTGGTCAGGCTCCCGGGTGCAGTCCGAGGCTGCCGGGCGTGGGGTCGCCCTTGACCTCGCCGAAGTACAGGGCGAAGGTCTGCTTCCAGCGCTCGACCTCGGCGCGGTCTGCCATGAACTTCGGGAAGCCGTCCAGGTGCGCGTCGGGGTACTCCCAGAGTGGCTTCAGGCCGGCCGGGGGAGTGATGTCGGTGCGCACCGACCAGCCGTTGAAGGAGTTCTGCTGCGACTCGGCGGACAGCTGCCAGTTGAGGAACAGCTTGGCGGCCGTGGAGTTCCTGGCCTGCTTGAGGATGGCCATGCGCTGGCCCCAGCTCATGAACGGGTGTCCGTCGGCGATCACGAACTTCGCGGGAGAAGACAACGAGGGGACCGCCGAGCCCGCAGTGCCGATGCCGATCGCCTTCTGCCCGGCGAAGACGGCATCTCCCGGCGAGTTGCTGCCGCGCGCGAACCGCACGTCCTGGGCGGCGAGCTTGGCCACCCACTCCCAGCCGTACTTCTGGGCGTAGAGCGCGTAGAGGTAGAGGACGGCGTCGTCGTCGTGCGGATACGAGGAGGCGATCTTCCCCTTCCACTTCGGGTCGATCAGGTCGAGCGGGTTGCGTGGCGCGTCCGAGCCCACGGCCGCCGTGCCGTACATGAAGCTGAAGGCGATCGCTCCGGTGGCCACCCATGCGCCCTGCGGGTCCTTGAACGCGTCGTACACCTTCGAGAATCCGGCGGGCTTGTAATGCAGCAGGCGGCCCTGTCGGTTCCAGCGGACGAAGTCCTGCAGGGTCTGCAGCTGTACGACGTCGGGGACGAGCGTGTTGGTGGCGAACTGGTTGTCGACGCGGACGTCGTGGTACTTGCTGTAGTCGACGATCAGGGTCAGGTCGATGTCCGGGAAGCGTGCCTTGAAGGCCGCCTTGGTGCCGTCCTGCTGGGTCGGGGTGTCGCCGCCTGCGTAGACAACGAGCTTCCCGCCCTCCTTGAGGGCAGCCCGGTAGAGCTCGTCGAGCGTTCGACTCTCCTCGCGCCCGGTTGCGCGCCGAGAGGCAGTGGCCGGGGATGCCGAGGCGGAGGTCGCGGGGGCGCCGGCCGCGCCGAGGCCGAGGGCGGCGCCGGCCCCGGTGGTGAGGACACGTCGTCGGCTGAGGAAGCTGGACACGGTGGGGCCTCTCTGATGGGGGGTGGCGTGAAGGGCCCAGGGGTGATGGGTGATCGTCATTGTGGTGCGGGGGAGTTGGCCGCCGCGTCGTCCGTACGGATCGATGAGCCGACCGAGGGTGGAAACCGCGTTCAACCGAACGGTTGAACGCCTGTGAGATCTCAGCCGTCGGCCTATGTCGGCGGTGGAGCTGTGGTGCGGCGTGGCACGAGTGCGGGGGAGAGCTTGACCTGGACGGACGGCTTGCCGCGGTCCGCGATTCGCTCCAGGAGGAGACGGGCGGCGTTCGCTCCGATCTCACGGCCGGCCTGGTCGACGCTTGTCAGGGAGATCGGGCCGAGCGCGGCGAAGGTCGTGTTGTCGTAGCCCGCCACCGAGATGTCACCGGGCACCGACAGCCCGGCTTCGGTGAGCGCCTCCAGTACGCCCATGGCGGCGAAGTCCGCGCCGGCGAAGACGGCCGTAGGTCTGTGGGGACGCGTGAGCAATCCCTTCATGCCTTCGTATCCGCCCTGCTGGGTGTAGCTGGTGGAGACGACATCGATCTCCTCGTCCAGACCGAGGTTGCGCATGGCTCGCCGATAGCCGTCTGCGCGCTGGGCGTTGGGCATCTCGGCGATGCGTGTCGGGTCGGTCTCGTGGTGCTCGATATGGGCGATCCGGCGGTGCCCGAGTGCGGCGAGGTGGCCGACGACCAGGGTCGCGCCCGCTACGTCGTCGTCGGTGACGCTGTCGTACGCGGGGGAGTGCCCGTGGCGGCCGACGACCACGGTCGGCACGACGGAGGCGACATGTTCGAGGTGGGCGCGCGACGACACGGGGGCGACCAGGACGAGACCGTCCATGCCACGGTCGATCATGGCCTCGGTGACGCGGGCCTCCGCCTTCTCCCCGTTGCAGCCCGGGCCCATGAGGACCTGGTAGTCGGTCTCCTCCAGGCAGCCGGTTATGCCGTCGAGGATCTCGGGGAAGAAGGGGTTGCGGATGTCGGGCAGCATCACGCCGATGGTGTACGTCTGCCCGCGCAGCCCCCTGGCCGCCGCGAGCGGACGGTAACCCAGTTCGTCGATCGCGCGTCGCACTTTCGCCTGCATCTGCGGGCTGGCTCCGTAGGCGTTGCGCAGCACCTTGGACACGGCCGTGGTGGACACCTGGGCATGACGGGCGACATCGACGATCGTGACGCGACGGGGCGGTGCGGGTGGCTCCATGCAGTTTCCTCCGACGCGGTGGGCAACGTTGGCGGAAAGTGTACGGAGATATCTCCTGGCTCGGAAGGATCGATCACGCGGCCGGTGGGCCTCCGGAGCGTAGCCCCGTAACAATCGTGCAGCGTGCGCGGCATCTTGACGTCACTCAAAGGGCTCTCTAAGGTCTGGCACCACCCGTGGGAAACGTTACCCAATTTGCCAGTCGGGCCGCGTCCCTCGCGTCGTCCGTGCGCCACAACCAGAACCCGGCAGGTGCCTCGATCCCCGGATGTGCCGTATCCCTTCGCCGGGAAGCGACTGAAACGTTTCAAGAAAGCAGGTCCGCCAGTGGCCCTCGCCCCGAACGAGCAACTTCCGGATCGCGGCCATCCGTCGGATCCCGTCTCGGCGGCCGTGCCCCGCCGTGCGCGCACCACTCCGCCCTGGTGGTTCATGGCCCCGGCGCTGCTGCTGTTCGCCTTCGTCGTTCTCGTGCCGAGCGCTCGGGGTGTGTACTACGCCTTCACGGACTGGGACGGCCTCGATCCCCACTACTCGCTCGTGGGCCTGGGCAACTTCGCCGACATGTTCCATGACGCCGACGCGATCCAGGCCATCTGGCACACCGTGCTGATCGCCGTGGCGATCACGATCGTGCAGAACGCGGTGGGGCTCCTGCTGGCACTCGGCGTGAACTCGGCCATCAGGTCCCGCAACCTCCTCAGAGTGTTCCTGTTCGCCCCCGCCGTGATCACCCCGATCGTGACCGCCTACCTGTGGCGCAACCTGCTCGGCCCGGAAGGGGCCGTCAACAGCCTGCTCGGGACCGTAGGGCTCGGCGCATGGCGGCAGGACTGGCTGGGCAACCCCGACCTGGCGCTCTGGGCAATCGTCGGAGTGATCGTGTGGCAGTTCGCGGGCTATTCGATGGTCATCTTCCTGGCGGGACTGCAGTCGGTGCCCCAGGAGGTCCACGAGGCGGCGGCGCTCGACGGAGCCGGTCCCGTGCGGCGCTTCTGGTCGGTGACCAGGCCGCTGCTGGCCCCGGCCTTCACCATCAACCTGATGCTGTCGATCATCGGCGGGATCAAACTCTTCGACCAGGTGTACGCGTTGACCGGCGGCGGACCCGGACATGCGACCGACACCCTGTCGACCCTCATCTACAAAGACGCCTTCACCCTCGGCGAGTTCGGCTACAGCATCGCCCTCGCGGTGGTCCTGACGATCATCGTGGCCGTCGCGTCCACCGGTCAGTACCTCGTGCTGTCCCGCAGCGAAAGGGCCGCGTCTTGAGCCGCTACCGCCCCCGGACCCTGGCGCTGGAGCTCGTGATGATCGGCGTCGCACTGGTCGTCGGCTTCCCGGTGTACGTCCTGGTCAACCTCGCCGTACGACCGGCGTCGGACACGTCGTCCCCCATCAGCCCGACCAGTTCGCCGACCCTGGAGAACTTCACCCACGCCTGGCAGCAGGGCGGGCTCGGCGGGGCACTGGCGAACAGTGTGCTGGTGACCGTGTGCAGCGTCGTCATCGTGCTGGCCGTCTCCTCCCTCGCCGCATACCCGCTGGCCCGCATCACCGCCCGCTGGTCACGCGGTACCTACCTGGTCGTCCTCCTCGGACTCGTGCTGCCCTTCCAGCTCGCCTCCCTCCCGCTGTACCAGACCATGCGCGATCTCGGCCTGCTCGGCACCCCCTGGGCGCTGGTCCTCTTCTACTCAGGACTGCAGGTACCGTTCACCGTCTTCCTCTACGTCGGATTCCTGCGCGCTCTGCCCCGGGACTTCGAGGACGCCGCGCTGATCGACGGCTGTACCCCGCTCCAGGGGTTCCGGTACGTCGTCCTGCCGATGCTCAAGCCCATCACCGTGACCGCTCTCGTGCTCAACACGGTCGCCGTGTGGAATGACTTCTTCACCCCGCTGCTGTACCTGAGCGGCAGCGCCCAGCAGACCATGCCGGTGGCCATCGCCGGCTTCGTCGGCCAGTACGTCACCGACTGGAACCTCATCTTCGCCGCACTGGTGATCAGCATCTTGCCCGTCCTGCTCGTCTACTTCGTCCTGCAACGCAGCATCATCAACGGCTTCGCCGGAGGGCTGCGGGGATGACACCCGCCTTCCTCTCCTCAAAGGAGACATCATGAAGACACGCGCACTCACGGCTCTGGTGGCCGCGACAACCGCCGCCACCCTCCTGGCAGCCTGCAGCGGCGGCACCAAGGCCGACTCCGGCGGCGGTGCCAAGACGCTGACGCTGGCCTCGGTCGACCAGGGCTCCGTCGAGAACGTCGTCAAGGCCTTCGAGAAGGCCAACCCGGGCGTCAAGGTCCGCTACACCACCAGCGGCGCCGATCAGTACCAGCAGCAGATCCGCACCCAGTTGTCCTCGGGCACCGCACCCGACGTGATGTCGGTGTGGCCGGGTAACGGGAACCCCGCCGCCACCCATGTCCTGGCCAAGCCGGGCTACTTGCGTGATCTGTCGGATCAGCCCTGGGCTGCCAAGATGCCCGAAGCGATCAAAAGCGTCGCCCAGTACGAGGGGAAGACCTACAACGCGGTCTTCGGGCAGAACGGCATCGGCGCGGTCTACAACCGGCAAGTCCTGGACGAGGCCGGACTTACTCCGCCGGACACCTGGACGAAGTTGCTGGCCTTCTGCCGGGCCGCCAAGGCGAAGGGAACGCCCGCGTTCGCGCTGGGGAACCAGGACAACTGGGTGACCCAGCTCGTGCAGTACGCCCTGGTCTCCACGACCGTCTACGGTCCGGACCGCGACTTCGACAAGAAGATGCAAGCGGGCGAGGCCACCTTCGCCAAGTCGCCGTGGACCACCGCCCTGGACAAGTACCTGACGATGCAGAAGACCGGCTGCTTCCAGAAGAACCCGCTGGGCACCAACTACGAGGCCAGCCAGCAACTCGCCGCCACCGGCAAGACGCTCGGCATCATCCAGGGCAACTGGGTGATCGCACTCCTCAAGCAGAAGAACCCGAAGGGTACGTTCACACTCAAGGCCCTACCGGCCACCGACGACCCGTCCGAGACCCTCGTACCCGCCGCGGCGGGCGCCGGATACGGCGTCAACGCCAAGGCGAAGAACGAGGACCTGGCGCTGAAGTTCGTGAACTTCGTGATGTCGCCCAAGGGTATGAACATGTTCGCCAAGAAGCAGGGCGGCCTGCCTTCCCTCCCGGACACGGGCTACCAGGTCGACCCGTCGCTGACCGAACTCTCGATGTTCATCAAGGCCGACCGAACCGTGCCGTTCATGGACCAGCTCTGGCCCAACGCCAAGGTGCAGCAGAACATGCTCAGCGGTCTCCAGGAGATCTTCAGCGGGCAGTCCACGCCCGAGAAGCTCCTCAAGGAGATGGACACCGACTACGAAGCCGGCTCCTGAGCTCCGTGCCGACAACCGAAGGGACGACGGTGTGAGCAATGAAGCATTCGGCGCAGATGTTGCTGTGCCCGAGAACCAGGGGAACGGCGATGCGGGCAGTGAGCAGACCGGGCCTCGCCGCCGAACCGTACTCGCGGCGACCGCCGGCGCGGTGCCGGTAGTGGCAGGCGTGATGGGCGGCGGCACGACCGCGCACGCCGCATCGACTCGTCCCGTGGAGGATGGCGCAGTGTACGGACTGACCGCGGAACACCGCACCGACCCTCTGGGGGTGGACGCCGCGCACCCCCGCTTGGGCTGGCGCATGCGGTCCGCTGGGCGCGGCCGGAGCCAGGGCACCTACGAGATCCTCGTGGCCGGCTCGCCGGGCAGACTGACTCGTGCCCGCGCGGACATGTGGTGCAGCGGTCGCGTCCGCTCCTCCGAGTCCGTGGCCGTCCGCTACAAGGGCAAGCCCCTCAAGCCCTCGACCCGCTATTACTGGACTGTCACTGTCTGGGACACCGACGACCGCCTGGTCGGCACCGGACCCGTAGCCTCCTTCGAGACGGGCCTGATGAGCACCGACGGCGTCACCGGCTGGGACGGCGCGCAGTGGATCGGGATGAAGGGAAAGGCACCCGGCTCGCCCGGTGCACCGATGCTGCGGACCCAGGCACCGCTGAACACCAGAGCCCGCGTCCGCGAGGCGCGGCTGTACGTCTCCGCCCTCGGGGTCTACGACGCCTACGTCAGCGGGCACCACGTGACCGTCCCGCAGGACAGCGACACCACCATCGAGCTGCTGCCACCCGGCTGGACCAACTACGACACGCGCGTCAACTACCTCACCTACGACGTCACGGACCTCGTGGGGCGCGAGAAGGCCGTGACCCTGGCGGCCGTCCTCGGCAACGGCTGGTACAACGGCCGTATCTCCGACGGCAGCACCTACTACTCCAGGAACGGCAACCCCCTCGCCCTCAAGGCCCGGCTACTGATCCGCTACACCAACGGGACGACGCAGTCCGTCGTCACCCGGCCGGACGGCTCGTGGAAGGCCACCGACGTCGGCCCCTACCTGGCCGACGACATCTACGACGGCCAGACCTACGACGCCCGCAGGGAACTGCCGGGCTGGACGTCCGCGGGATTCGACGACGCCGACTGGTCCGACACGGAACGCATCCCCTTCGAGACCGAATATCCGGACGCGCACCTGCTCGCATACCCGGCCGAAACCGCCCGGCTGATGAGCTGCTGGGACCGTCGGCCCCAGTCGGTCACCGTCGCCACAGGGGTGACCGGACAGGACGGCAGCCCGGGCGGTAAGGGCCGCATCGTCGTGGACCCCCACCGGACGGTGACCGACCCGCACCGGGCGGCCTCCGCCCCGGTCACCATCGGCGCCGGCGACACCGCGGTCTTCGACCTGGGCCAGAACATGGTCGGCGTCCCCCGCTACAGCCTGCGCGGCCCGGCCGACACCCAAGTCACCTTTCAGTTCGGCGAGATGCTCAACGACAGCAGCGCCGGCGCGGACGGCCCGGAAGGCTCCCTCTACCGGGCCAACCTCCGCAGCGCCAAGGCCACCAGCACCTACATCCTCAAGGGCGACCGCAACGGGGAGACCCACCAGGACTCCCTCACCTTCTACGGCTTCCGCTACGCGTCCGTCACCACCACCGACACGGTCACGATCACCGGCCTGACCGGAAAGGTCGCCACCTCCGCGATCCGTGAAGTCGGCTCCGTCACCACGAACGATCCGGACACCAACCAGCTGATCAGCAACATCCGCTGGGGCCAGCGTGGCAACTACCTCTGGGTGCCCACCGACTGCCCGCAGCGCGACGAGCGTCTCGGCTGGACCGGCGACACCCAGGTCTTCGCCACTACCGGCCTGTACAACGTGGACGCCGGCCCCTTCCTCAACCATTTCCAGGACACCGTCGTCGACTCCCAGACCATCTACGGCATGGACAAGGACCAGTTCACCGGCGTTGCTCCAGGTGGGCGGTACAACTTCCCGGGCGGGGGCAGCGGTTGGGCGGACTGCGGGGTCATCCTCCCGTGGACCCTGTGGCAGATGACCGGTGACCCGGCCGTCGTCGAACGCAACTGGCCGGCGATGACCCGCTACCTCGACTGGATCAGGCAGCAGACCGGCGACACCTACGCCGGGCAGGGTTCCCTCACCGGCGACTGGCTCGCTCCGCAGAAGACGAGCGCCCAGCTCATGAGCGACGTCTACTACGGCTATTCCGCCCAGCTCATGGCACGGATGGCCCGAGCCGTCGGCCGACGTACGGAGGCCGTGACCTATGAGCGGCTCCTCGCCGGCATCAAGAAGGCGTTCGTCAGGAAGTACCTCAGCGCCGACGGCGACACGGTCACGGTGAAGTCCAGTCTCGGCGAAGCCTCCCCGATCGAACCAGGCGCCGACCCGAACCAGAAGACCGAGGACAACAGCCAGACAGCGCTGCTGTGGGTGCTGAAGCTCCGCTTCTACGACACCGAGGCCCAGCGCCGCACCCTCGTCGGGCTGCTCGCGGACAACATCGGCAACGACGCCGCCTACAAGGCGGCACACCCGAACAGCAGCCGGGTCAAGTACGCCGAGAACACGCTGTCCGTGGGCTTCCTCGGCGTCAACGTCCTCGCCCCCGTCCTCACAGACGAGGGCCGCGCGGACGTGGCGTACCAGTTGCTGCACCAGGACGCGCTGCCCTCCTGGCTCTTCTCGGTGAAGAACGGCTCCACCACCGTCTGGGAGCGCTGGAACTCCTACTCCGAGAACGACGGCTTCGGCCCGGTCAGCATGAACTCCTTCAACCACTATGCCTATGGCGCCGTCATGGAGTGGATATACGCCTACATGGCCGGCATCGCCCGGGACCCGGACAGCCCCGGCTTCAAACGCTTCCTCCTGCAGCCGCAGATCGATTCCACGGGGAGGATCAGGCACGTCTCGGCTACGTATGCCTCGCCGTACGGCGAGATACGAAGTGAGTGGAGGATCCAGGGCGGCGGAACCCTCGCCTACGACGCGACCGTTCCGGCGAACAGCCGGGCGACTCTGCGCCTCCCGGCTGTCTCTGCCGACTCCGTCCGCGAAGGGCGAACCCCGCTGGCCGGCGCGGAGGGCGTGCGACTGCTCGGGCACGCGGACGGCACCGCCTCGTTTCAGCTGCCGTCAGGTCACTACTCCTTGACCAGTACGGTGCGTTGACGTCGGTCCCCGGCCCCGCCCGGTTCCGGCGGGCGGGGCCGGGGACTCAGGAGCGGTCGTCGCTGCCCGGCAGGGCAGCCAGTGCCTTTTCGACCGCTGCCAGGACCTCCAGGGGCGCCTTGTCCAAGGGCTCCCGAAGTGCTCGGCCCGCCCTCCACCGGGTGGTCCGGCGGAAGTTGTCCGCGCGGGACTCGTCGATGCCGCGGATGGCGTCCAGCACGGCCTGGTATGCCTGTTGATCGTCGATGATCGTGGCGAGGCTGGTGCCGAGGGTCAGCCGGTCCCGGGAGACGGCGGGCCGCGCGTGCTCCTCCACCCACTTGTGCGTGCCGCTGCCGATCTCGTAGTGGGCACCGGAGGGCAGGTCCACCACGCCACGCGTGTTCGGCGGTATCCGCGCGTGGAAGTGCACCCTGCTGCCCTCACGGCGCCAGCCGGCGCAGGCTCGTCCGTACGGCGTCTCGTGCCATGCCGAGGCGTCGTCGAGGTCATTGAGCAGGGTGGGGGAGATGCGGATGACGCGATAGGCCGGTTCCAGCGGAGCGAGTCCGGCGACCTGCCGGTGGAGCCAGTCGGCCACGGCGCCCAGGGCGTAGTGGTTGAACGAGGTCATCTGGCCCGGGTTGATCGAGCCGTCGTCGAGCATCGAGTCCCAGCGTTCCCACACGGTGGTCGCGCCCATGGTGACCGGGTACAGCCAGGAGGGGCATTCGGTCTGGGTGAGCAGCCTTGAGGCCGCGTCCGTGTGGCCGGTGGAGGTCAGCGCCTCGCAGACGATGGGTGTGCCGACGAAGCCGGTGGTGATGCGGTAGCCGGCCGAGCGGACGAGATCCTTGAGGCGGTCGCCCAGTGCCTGGCGCTGACTGTCCTTGGCCAGGCCGAAGACGATCGCCAGGGCGTAGGCGGTCGGCGCGTCGGACATCATGCGCCCCCGTGGTGTCACGTAGGCGCTGCGGAAGGCGTCGGCGATGCGTGCGGCCAGGTCGGCGTAACGGCGGGCGTCGGCGTCCCGGCCGAGCAGGGCGGCCGCCTTGGCCGTCAGGTCCGCCGAACGGAAGAAGTAGGCGGTGGCCACGATGCCGGCGTCGGTCTTGGCGTCCCCCGGGCGTTCCGGTGGCGCGTCCGGGTCCAGCCAGTCACCGAACTGCAGCCCTTCCTCCCACAACAGCGTGCCGTCCGCCCGGGACCGCACGACGTCGACCCACGCAGCCATCGCCTCGAAGCAGCGTTCAAGGACGTCCCGGTCGCCGAAGCGCTCCCACAGGACATCCGGTACGACCGTGATGGCGTCGCCCCAGGCCGCGACCGGCTGGAACAGCCCCGGTACCTGGGGAATCACGGCCGGGACGACCATCGGCACCACTCCGTCCGCGGCTCGCTGCTCCAGCATCACGTCGTCCAGCCAGGAGCGCAGGAAGGCGTCGCAGTCATACAGGAACGCCGCGGCCGGGGCGAAGACCTGCATGTCTCCCGTCCAGCCCAAGCGCTCGTCACGCTGCGGACAGTCGGTCGGAACGGAGAGGAAGTTGCCGCGCATACCCCAGACGACGTTGTCGTGGAACCGCTGCAGGAGCGTGTGCGAGGTGACGAATCCGCCTCTGCGCGGCATGTCGGTGTGGACGACGGACGCCGACACGTCACCAGCGGCGAGTACCCCCGGCCAGTCGTCCACCT
Organism: Streptomyces sp. NPDC048484; assembly: GCF_040651415.1. NCBI lineage: Bacteria > Bacillati > Actinomycetota > Actinomycetes > Kitasatosporales > Streptomycetaceae > Streptomyces > Streptomyces sp. NPDC048484. The sequence continues at coordinate 8,578 of NZ_JBEZJY010000087.1, read as the reverse complement.
GGACGTAACGGAAGCCGTGGAAGGTCCACTTGGGCTCCCACACCTCGTCCCCTGCCCCGCTGAGCACGTAGTGGTCGGTGGCGGCGGCATTGCGCAGTGGCCGGGTGCCGAGCTCTCCGTGCTCCAGCACCTCCGCGTGCCGCAGCGTCACGGTGTGTCCTCGCTCGCCCCGGACCCGGATGCGGACCCGGCCGACAAGATTCTGGCCGAAGTCGAGGATGGTCCTGCCGCTCGGCGTGGTCAGGACACGCTCGACCGGCAGCTCCTCGACGACCCGGACCGGAGGCAGGCTACGCATCGTCGGAGTGACATCCGGTACGGCGACCAGCTCGACCGGAGCCCAGGCCGACGCGTCGAACGACGGTGCCGACCATCCGGGTACGGCCAACCGGGCGTCATAGGTCTCGCCCTGGTAGAGACTTGCGGACACCACTGGCCCCCGAGACCAGCGCCATCCCTCGTCGGTGACGACGGTGTCCATGGAGCCGTCCTCGTATTCCAGCGTCAGCTGGGCGGCCGCAGCGGGAGCGCCCTCGTAGAAGCGCCGCGCGGCATCCCGGAAGCCGAACCGTTCGGTGTACCAGCCGCCGGTGAGGACGATGCCCAGCGAGTTCGGGCCGGGGCGGATGTGTTCGGTGACGTCCGCGACGTCGAGGTGGAGACGCCACTGGTAGCTCGTCCAGCCGGGCTTCAGCTCCGCGTCGTCGACTGTGGCCTCGTTGACGTGGATGTCGTAGGCGCCGAACGCGGTGGAGTGCAGCAGAGCACGGTGGACCGCGCCCCGCACATGGAACGAGCCCCGCAACAGGTGGGGCTCCTCCGCACCGGAGCCGACGAAGCGGGCCCGCCAGGCGCCGGGGGGAAGGAAACCGGACGTGACCCGGGTGCCGTCGCTCCAGGGGGACTTCGACCCCTCAGTGCCGTGGACCCGTACCCGTACGAGGGCGGTCTCTCCGGGAGCGAGGGGCTCGAAAGGCCAGTCCACGAGCACCGAATCCGGTCCGTCGACCGACGCGGTGCTGGTCACTCCGCCACGTGTGATCGAGATGTCGGCCGTCCGCTGGATCCACGACGGCAGCCCGGTAGCGGTCTTCCAGGTCAGCGGGGGGCGGGAGTTCGGCACGAAGGTTTCGTCGGTCCAACCGACGCGAACGGAGTTGACGTGCACGGCGGCTTCCTGGGCGGTCATCGGGCGTCTCCCGCGACGGAGGTGGGCAGGACGCACGACGCGACGGAGTCCTCTTGAGCGGTGCGGAAGCGACGGATGATCAGCATGCCGATGGTTCCCGAGACGAGAGCGAAGAGGGTGAGCAAGTAGTAGAGGCCGGCCGGGCTCCAGTCGATCAGGGCGGGCGTGACCAGGGCGAAACCGGCGGCGGCGAAGCGTGCCACGGCCATCGTGGCGCCCTGCACCGTCGCGCGTGCGTTGACCGGGAACGACTCCTGGGTCCAGATCTTGTAGAGCGCTTCGCCGACGAACGGGAACCCGATGTTGTAAAGGACCAGCGCGGCGATCATGGCCGGCAGAACGTTGCCGCCCGTGATGGCGATCAGCAGCTGGCACGAGGTGAACACCACGACACCGGCGGCGAAGAAGCGGCTGCGCCATTTCGTGTCGGCGATGCGGGTGAACACGATGGTGCCGACCAGCCCGATGAGCGTGGTGAGGAAGGAGAGAGCGGTCGCCGTGGACTGGGATGTGTCCCCGACCGTGACCAGGAAGTAGGTCTTGAAGGAACCGAAGGTGTTGGCGACCAGGGTGAAGAACAGATAGAACAGCGCGGTAGTGGTGATCATGACGGCGAAGTTCCGCTCGCGGAACAGCGCGCGCAGGGGCAGCGCCTGGGAGGGATCGACACCTCCCGCAGTGTGACGCTCCTCGGCCTCGGCCTCCAGATCGCGAAACGCCGGATAGAAGGCGCGGAACGCGAAGGTCGCGACGGCGAGTACGGACAGGATCACGAAGATCAGCCGGATGCCGAACGTGCCCAGCCCGGCCACGGCGAAGCCCAGCAGCGTGGTCACGACCACTCCCGCGGTCCACATCACATGGGTGAAGGCCACCAGCCTCCCCTGAGTGCCGTCGGGCGCCCTCTCGGTCAGCACGGCGATCGAGGTCGGCAGGTCAGCTCCGGCGGCGACACCGATCACGATGACCCCGGCGACCAGTACGGCGGAGTTGGGGGCGCAGGCCACGGCCAGTGCGGCCGCGGCGTACAGGAGGATGGTCAGGGAGAACACCCGGCCGCGCCCGACGAGGTCGGCGATCCGTCCGCCGGTCAGCGCTCCGACCGCGATGAAGAGGGTCAGCGCTGATCCCAGTACACCGACGGTCCAGACACTCAGGCCGAAGCTCTCCTTCCAGAGAGCGAGACCGAGGCCGACCGAGATGATCGCTCCCGAGTCGAGGAACGATGCCATGCCGGCGGCCACGGCCAGCATCCAGTGCCTGCGGTCGAGCTGCGGTGACGTCTTCGTCGGATCCGCCATCAGGTTCTCCGTTCTTCACCTGCTGCCCTGATCGGGCACAGATGGTAATACGATTTACCATCGACGCAGACATGGGACCATGAGTGCACGTAGAACAGTCAAGGGGTTGGCAGGTAAAAGGTAAATCGATTCAATCGAACCTGCGAGTGTCTTGCCGTGCGAAGTCTGCCGTGTCAGGTTCCGCTGGTGGAGTCGCGGACCACGAGTTCGGGTGCGAACTCGATCCGAGGCGCCGTCCGCCCGGCTTCTGCGCCTTCTGGGTCGCGCAACGCCGAGATTTCGTCGAACAGCAGCTTCACCGCGGCTGCTCCCAGCTGCGCGTGCGGCGTGCGCACTGTGGTCAGCGGGACGATGGTCGACTGGGCGAACTCGATGTCGTCATAGCCCACCACCGCGATGTCCTCGGGTACGCGGACGCGTCGGCCCGCCACCAGGGACTGGATGATGCCGATGGCGAGCAGGTCGTTGGCGCAGAACAGCGCATCCGGCCGGTCGGCGGCATCGCGCCGGGCGAGGCGCTCGGCGCAGGCGAGCCCCGCTTCCACTGTGCGTTCGGGGACGGAGATGAGTTCCAGGGTGGCGTCCGGCACCTTCTCGATCACGGACAGTGCTCCGCGCTGCCGGTCGGCGATCTGCTGGAGATCCAGGGAGGAGGCGACGAATCCGATCCTTCGGCGGCCGAGGCCGACGAGGTGCTGGACCGCGAGGCGGGCGCCGGTGACATGGTCGATCGACGCCGATGCCTGGAAGGGCGAGAACGCGCGTCGAGCACTCAACACACTGGCAATGCCGCGTTGCCGTAGACGTGCCAGCTCGTCCTCCACGTCGCCGACGGGCGCGATGATGATCCCCGCCACCCGCTGCTGCTCGAAGAGCTGCAGATACTCCCGCTCCCGCTGCCGCGATCCCGTGTCATTGGCCATCAGCAGGTACATGCCCTCGGCGGCCACATGCTGCTCGATGGCGGTTGCGATCTGCGGGGTGGTGGCGCTCGCGAGCTCGAACGCGACATAACCGATGACCGGACTCGCCCCGGTACGCAGCATGCGTGCCGCGTCGTTGGGTACGAACCCGAGCGTTTCCACCGCTTGCCGGATCCGCTCCCTGGTGACATCTGAAAGCTTGCGGGGCTTGTGGAAGTAGTTCGACACCGTGGACTGGGACACCTGCGCAAGTTCGGCGACGTCCCGAATCGTGACCTTGTTCAGCGAAACTCCCGGCTCTGCCCATGCCCCGTAGTGGCCCCTGCGGCCATCGTAGTCCGGGTTGTCCCGGCGTCTCGACCGGTCCGTCCGACAGGCCCGAGGGCCGCCGGAGCGGCCTCGTTCGAGTGCTGACGTGCGGCGGCGCCGGGCCTGCACGAGCCTGAGGCGTGCGTGCCGCAGAACATGCCTCAGGGGCCTGAGTGCCGGCGGACTGTGCGAGGGCGAGTGCTTGACGTCACATGGCTGTAACTCTAGGGTCTGGCACACATAGTGGGAAACGTTACCCACTTCAGGCACAGGCCCGCTGTTCCTTGCGGGGCGCGCTTGGCGGTGTGCGCGAGTGGCCAGAGCGCGGATGGTCACCCACGTCCAAACTCAATATCTTTTTGCGCTTCACTATTGAAACGATTCAAGTTGTTGCCGTTGCCCCGGAGGGTGCATGCCTGCTCGCCCCGGGGGCCGGCGGCGAGCCGGCTTGAAAGGCCCTGGGCGGTTCCTCCCCTTCCGCCCCAGGGCCGTCTGGACGCAGTTGTCCCGCGCGTGAACGCAGAACCTATGAGGAGACTTCGTATGTCAGAGGAACCGAACGGCTCCCCCAGCCGCAGACGGGTTGTCGGCACCATGGCCGCATCCGCGGTAGGACTGGCCCTCCCCGTGGCTCCCGGACTTCCCGTGCAGAATGCCCATGCCCGGCAGCAGGGCGGAAGTGAGAGAACTCTGGTCGTGGGCCTCGCCGTTGACGGCCGTGTGGACCATCCGCTCGGTGTCGACAACCCCGCTCCACGACTGAGCTGGAAGGTCGTCCAGGCCGAGGACGAGTGGGTCCAGACCGCCTATCAGATCCGTGCGGCGCGTACGGAACGGGAGCTCGACTCGGGGCGTCTGTTGTGGGACAGCGGCAAGGTCCGCTCCGACACCCAGACCGATGTCTCCTGGCGAGGTCCCGTCCTCCGCTCACGTGACCGCGTCGTGTGGCAGGTGCGGGTTTGGGGGTCCAAGGCAGGCGCGACGACCTGGAGCCGCTCGGCGTCGTGGGAAATGGGGCTCCTCCAGCGCGCCGACTGGGGCGCGGCCCGATGGATCGAGTACGCCGGGCGTGCCGTCGACCAGCCGCTGCCCGTTTTCGCTCGGGCGTTCCGGGTGAACGAGCGCGGAGGACGCGTCACCCGAGCCAGGCTGTATGTGTCCGGCGTAGGTCTCCACGTAGCCCGGCTCAACGACGAACCGGTCACCGACGAGGTGCTCGCTCCGGGCAACTCCAACTACCAGTTGTCTGTGGAGTACCGGGCCTACGACGTCACGCACCTCGTGAAAACCGGCAACAACACCGTCGGCATCGAGCTGGGCCACGGCACGGCACTGGTGACACGGTCCGTGACCAACACCGCGACCGGCCGAACCGCCCCGTACAGCTGGTGGCAGAGCCAGTTCAAGGGCACCGGCAGCCTGGTCGGCGCCGCAGCCAGGGGCGCCACCGCCGTCAAAGTGAGCAGTGTCGCCAACTTCCACGTCGGAGGCACCGTCAACATTGACACCGGCGACAGCGGAGAACGACTGGAACCGAGGACGATCACCGCGGTGGGCACCGCGGGCGCCGACGGTAGCGGCATCTCGTTCAAACCTGCTCTCTCCTCGGACCACGCCGACGGCGCGGCCGTCTCCGGGTCGGGCAACTCGCTCGCCAGTACCGACCCCAGCGCAGGCGCCGCTGTCACTCCGCGGCTCATCGCCCGCCTGGAACTGACAAAGGCCGACGGAACCGTCCAGACCATCATCAGTGACCGTTCGTGGAAGACAGCCCTCGGTGCGACAACCACGGCCAACTGGTACTCCGGATCCGACTACGACGCCCGGCGAGAGCAGCACGCCTGGACGGCCCCGGGAGCGGAGCTGGGCAAGTCGGCCAAGCGCCGCGACGGCAGCGCCATGGGGTGGACCAGTGCCGGCATCGCCCCGCCCCCCAATCTGACGACCGAACTGGTCTGGCGAAACGCCGAGCCGCTCAGGATCGTCGACACACTGCGTCCCGTCAGCGTCAAGCAGCCCCAACCCGGCGTCTGGGTCTTCGACTTCGGGCAGAACTTCGCAGGCTGGCCCCAGCTCGACCTCGACCACCGGGTGTCGGCCGGAACCACCGTGAAGCTGCACCCCGCCGAGTCGTTGAACGAGGACGGCACGGTCGACCAGACATCCATCAGGGGTGGCGGCGCTGCCCGAGGAACCGACATCTTCGCCGCCTACACCACTCACGGCGGAGCCCGCGGCGAGACCTGGCACCCACAGTTCCACTACTTCGGCATGCAGTGGGTCCAGGTGACCGGCCTGCCCGAGGGATACATCCCCACCCGGGACACGGTCACCGGCCTGCAGATTCACGCGGACGTGCCGGCTGCCGGGTCCATACGGACGTCGAACGAGCGGATCAACCGGATCCACCGCATGTCCCGTTATTCGATCATGAGCAATGTCATGTCGACCTTCACGGACTGTCCCGGCCGCGAAAAGCTCGCCTACCCGGCCGACTACCTGCAGCCCTTCAGCTCGCTGCACCGCACCTTCGGCTACGCCGCCTATCTGCGCACCATGCAACGCCATCTGGCGGAGGGCCAGTCGGTGGCGGGCGACAACATCGGCAACGTCGCGCTCAAAGCGCCTGTGTACGACTGGGGTTATACAGGCCGCTTCGGTGACGAGATCAACTGGGGCAACGGCATCGTCCTGACGCCGTGGTTCCTGTACGAGACGTACGGCGACGCCCAGACGATGGCCCGCTACTACCCCCAGATGCAGGCCTTCCTCACCTACATCCGCACCAAGAAGGCCGGCACCGGCGCGGACGCCTACATCGTGGACGCCGCACTGGCGGACTGGATCTCCAGTGAGCAGACCTCCGGCCGGATCACCGGGACCTGGGGCTATCACCAGGTGGCCGACCGGATGGCCCGCATGGCCGAACTGATCGGACGCCCGGCCGACGCCGCCGAATACCGCAGCCTCGCCACCAACATCAAGAACGCCTTTAACGACGCCTTCTACAACAGTTCTCTCGGTCGCTACACGGCGACGGGCAACCAGGGCAGTGCCGGAGCGACACAGGCCGCGCAAGCTCTGGCCCTCGACGAGGGGCTGGTACCCGGGAGTGAGCGTAAGAAGGTCTTCGACGCGTTGGTCGAACTGGTCTACGCCCACCAGCCGTTCGGAGGAGGACCCCACTTCAGCGGGGGCACCATCGGGATGGCTCCCATCGTCAGGGTTCTGCACGAAGGCGGCCGCGACGACGTCCTGTGGGACGTACTCCAGGAGGACACCCGACCCAGCTACGGCTACTTCATGGCTCCCACTACGGCCAACCCGGGCGGACTGACCACCATCCCCGAGAACTGGGACATGGGCGCCTCGAAGAACCACATGATCCTTCTCCAGATCGAGGAGTGGTTCCACAGCGGCCTGGCAGGCATACGCCAGCCCCGTGGAGGTGTGGGTTATCGCCAACTCGTCATCGATCCAAGGCCGGTGGGCGGGCTCACGCACGTAGAGGGCGCCTACCGCACACCGTACGGCGAGGTATCCACGGAATGGACGCGAAAGAGCGGCGTCTTTCGACTCAGGGTTGACGTGCCCCCGAACACTACGGCGGAGGTCTGGGTGCCGACTGGCGGTGGAAAGCCTCAGACCGTCCCCGACGGGGCGAAGTTCGAGCGTATGGAAGGGGACCGGGCGGTGTACAGCGTCCGGTCAGGCGCCTACGCCTTCACCGCCCGCGACACGCGGCCTCCAGCCTAGGTGCGCGGAGCCCACCCCGACCTTACGTCCCGGCCATGGACGCGCAGCCAGGGCGAGGGCGACAGGAAGGTGTGGGCTCCCCCTGTCGCAGGCCCCGCCCTGCTGCGGCACGGTCGCGTTCAGCCGGCGATGACGCGTGCGTTGACCCGCCGCGTCCAGTCCCGGTCGGTGTCCATGGGTGACTGCAGGAAAGTGATAACTGCGAGGTCAGGCGGTTGTGCCGGTCGCAGTGCTTCCCGTCTTGGTGACGTAGTAGGTCGCGGAGGCGCCGCTCCAGAAGTGGAAGGTGAGTGTCACCCGGGAGCCGTCCTTCAGGGAGTTGACGAAGTCGGCGGTCAGCTTGATGGAGTCGCCGGTATACGCGGTGAAGGCGGTGTCCCACTGCTGGTAGGAGGTCCAGCTCGCCGGACCCGCGTTGCTTCCGTCGTCATACTTGGCTTCCATCTGGTCACCGCGGACCTGGGTGGGGGTGGTCAGGCCGCTGGTGTTTCCGGAGGCGCTCGACAGGACCGGGGTGTCGTAGGTGATCACGTCGATCCGCCACGGGACGCCGCGGGAGAACCTGGCCTCCAGCGTCGCGTTGACTCAGTACGCCCGGTCGCCGGCGAGCTCGGTGAGGGCGGCGGCCGTCAGCGTGAGCTGGTTGCCGGAGACGGTGTAGTCCCTGTCTTTCACGATGATCGGCAGTACGAGGGTTTGACCCCCGACCAGGCCCTCGACCTGATCCCTGCGGAGTACCAGCATCCACTTCTTGTCCTGGCGGACTTCATAGCTGTCGCCTCGGCTGAACAACCGCTCCTCGTGGTGGACAGGCGGGGTGAGCGTGGGCGTTGCGTCCGCGTTGTGACAGCCGAGTTGTGGAGCATCGAGAACAACCTCTCGGGCGCGAACATGGACTTCGAGGAGTTCGGCGGTGCCGTCGATGACGACGGCGTGTTCCGAGGGTTTTGATCCACTGGCCGCCAGGCGGTGTCAGGCTGCGGGCGCTTGGGGGCGTCCGCCCCGGTCGGGTAGCCGGGGTACGTTGCCGTACCCCGGCCCCCTCAGAACCGGACGTGCGGGTCGTCCCCGCATCCGGCTCAAGCGGGCCCCAAGAGTCG
>NZ_JBEZJY010000086.1:0-21665 GCF_040651415.1 Streptomyces sp. NPDC048484 | reverse complement strand
GCGAACGGCAAGGTCGACCGGGCGGCGCTGCCCTCGCCGGACGGTGCCCGTCCCGAACTCGGTGGATACATTGCGCCCCGCACCGAGACCGAACACGCCCTGGCCGACATATGGGCGCGGGTGCTGGGGGTGGAGCGGGTCGGCGTCGAGGACGACTTCTTCGAACTCGGCGGCCACTCGCTGCTGGCCATCCAGCTAGCCTCCCGGACCCGGGCGGCGTTCGGGGTCGAGGTGACGCTCGCCTCCCTGTTCGCCGAGCCGACCGTGCGCGGGCTGGCCGCGGCGATCGAGGGCCCGGGGCAGCGCGCCGACGTGCCACCGATGACACCCGTCCCGCGTGACCGGGTGCTGCCGTTGTCGTTCGCGCAGCAACGGCTCTGGTTCCTCGATCAGTTGGACCCGGGGTCGACCGAGTACAACGTGGTGATCCCCATCCGGCTGGCCGACGAGTTGGACGGGGTCGCGCTCGGCGCGGCCATGGAGGCTGTGATGGCGCGGCACGAGGCGCTGCGGACCCGCCTGGTGGCGGACGCGGACGGTGTGGCCCAGCAGGTGATCGACCCGCCCTCGCCGTTCCCGCTCCCGATGGTCGACGTGGCGGGCGGAGACGATCCGATGGGCGTGGCCCAACGGGTGGTCGGGCAGGACGCGACAACCCCCTTCGACCTCGCCGCCGGGCCCCTGATCCGCGGAGTGCTGATCCGACTTGCCGCGGATGAGCACGTACTGGCACTGACGATGCACCATGTGGTCTCCGACGAGTGGTCGGGCCGGGTCCTGCGGCGTGACCTGGCGGCGCTCTACGAGGCTTTCAAGGAGGGCGGGCCGGACCCGCTGCCGCCGCTGCCGGTGCAGTACGCCGACTTCGCGGACTGGCAGCGGCGCTGGCTCTCCGGCGACGTACTGGAGGGGCAGCTCACCTACTGGCGCGGTCAGTTGGCCGACGTTCCCGTGCTGGAGCCGCCGATCGACCGGCCCCGTCCGGCTGTCCGGTCGCTGGCCGGAGCACTGGAGCGGTTCGTCGTCCCGGCCGGGACCGCGCAGGCGCTGCGCGCGCTGGCCCGCGAACGCGGTACGACGATGTTCATGACGCTGCTGGCCGCCTTCGACGTGTTCCTCGGCCGCTACTGCGGTGTGGACGATGTCGTCGTCGGCACGCCGGTCGCGGGCCGCGACCGGGCCGAGACCGAGGACGTCGTCGGGTTCTTCGTCAACACGCTTGTGCTGCGTACCGACCTGTCCGGCGACCCGACGTTCGACGAGCTGCTGGCGCGGGTCAGGCAGACGGCGCTGGACGCCTTCGCACACCAGGACCTGCCGTTCGAGCAGCTGGTGGATGCCCTCGTCACCGACCGGGACCGCTCCCGCACCTCGCTCTTCCAGGTGTTCTTCACCTACCTTCAGGAGGATGGCGACAACGCGCCCACACCGCAGGACAGGCCCGGGCGCCGGGCCGAGCCGGAGCAGTCGGGCACCGGGGCGGCGCGGCAGCTGACGTTGTCCGATCTGTCGGTCACGTTCAGCGACTCCGGTGAGGGCCCGCTGTCCGGCGACCTCGAATACAGCACCGCGCTGTTCGACGCGTCCACCGTGCGCCGGATGATCGGTCATCTGCTCGCCGTACTGAGGGCGGTCGTCGACTCCGGCCGCAGGATCGGTACGGTCGACCCCCTGGCGGAGAGCGAGCGCGCGGAGCTGCTCTCCCTCGGCACGGGCGCCGACACCAAGGCGGACGTGGGCACCGTTCCCGTGCTCATCCAGGAGCAGGCGTGGTGCGCGCCCGACGCGGTCGCGGTGGTGATGGACGACCGGCAACTCACCTACGGCGCGCTGAACGCCCGGGCCAACCGACTCGCCCACCGGCTCGCGGCTGAAGGCATCGGCCGCGAGGACGTGGTCGGTCTGTACCTGGAGCGCGGCCCGGAGACGGTCGTGACCATGCTTGGCATCCTCAAGGCGGGTGCGGCCTATCTGCCACTCGACGTGGACCACCCCGAACAGCGGTTGCGGCACATGCTGGACGACTCAGGCGCCGCGCTGCTGATCACGGACACCAGGTCGAAGGAGCGCCTGGCCGCCGTGACCGTCCCGACCCTGCTCGTCGACGGCGACCACGCGGCGAACGCCGCGCACAGCACGGCCGACCCGGACACGGCCGCCGGTCCGGCCGATCTGGCGTACGTCATCTTCACCTCGGGCTCGACCGGCACGCCCAAGGGAGTGCTGGTCGAGCACCGGTCGATGAGCCTGCGGTTGCTGGAGATGGCCCGCCGGTACGGGATCACCGCGGCGGACTCCGTCCTGCAGCTCGCGTCGTTCATGTTCGACGCGGCGCAGGAACAGCTCTTCCCGATCCTCATGCACGGCGGGCGGCTCGTGCTGCGTGGTCCGGAGCTGTGGCCGGCCGATCAGATCGTGAGGGAGATCCGTCGCGCCGCCGTCACCTCGGTGGAACTCACGCCCGCGCTCTGGGAACTGCTCATCCCGCACCTGGCGGCCGGGGACGCGCTCGGCCCCGGCTTCCGCTGGCTGGTCCTGGGCGGAGAGGCGGTCCCGCCCGCCGCGCTGACCCGCTGGTTCGACCGCACCACCGTGCCGGTCTACAACACCTACGGGCCGACGGAAACCACCATCACCTGCGTGGCCGCGCCCCTTCGGGAAACGGTCGCACCGGTGCCGATCGGACTGCCGATCGCGGACACGACGGTCTACGTGCTCGACTCCCGGCTGACGCTGGTTCCGGTCGGGGTCGCCGGCGAGCTGTTCATCGCCGGCGCCGGTGTCGCGCGCGGCTACGGAGGCCGTACCGCGCTGACCGCCGAACGGTTCGTGGCGGACCCGTACGCCGCCGACGGATCGCGGATGTACCGCTCGGGTGACCGGGTGCGGTGGCTGCCGGACGGTCGCATCGAGTTCCTGGGACGCGTCGACGAGCAGGTGAAGGTACGCGGGTTCCGGATCGAACCGGGAGAGGTGGAGGCGGCGCTGACAGCCCACCCTGCCGTCGCCACCGCGGTGGTGGTCGCCCGGGGCGACGACGCGGACCGGCGGCTGGTCGCCTACCTGATCCCCGCCGACCGTGCCACGGGGCTGCCCGCGGTCGGTGACCTGCGCGAGCACCTGCGGCGCGCCGTGCCGGACTTCATGGTCCCCTCGGTCTTCACCGAACTGGCGAGCCTGCCGCTGACGCGCAGTGGCAAGCTCGACCGGGCGGCGTTGCCCGCGCCCGAACCGGCCGGGCCGGCCTCGGACGGGTTCGAGGCTCCGTCGGGCGCGACGGAGGAACTGCTGGCCGGTATCTGGGCACAGGTACTGGTCGTCCAGCGGGTCGGCGTCGAGGACAACTTCTTCGAGCTGGGCGGGCACTCCCTGCTGGCCACCCAGGTGATCTCCCGGGTCCGCGTGGTGTTTGAGGCCGAGGTCCCGGTCGCCGCGCTGTTCGACCGGCCCACGGTGCGCAGTCTGGCGACGTTCGTCGATGGTGCGGCGCGCGGGGCCGTCGCGCCGCCCATCACGGCCGTGCCCCGCGGGCCCGACCTGCCGCTGTCGTTCGCCCAGCAACGGCTCTGGTTCCTCGACCAGATGGAGCCGGGGGCGGTCGGCTACAACCTGCCTTCACCACAGCGGTGGGCCGGCGACCTGGACGTCGCCGCGCTGGGCGCCGCGCTGAGCACGGTCGTGGCGCGGCACGAGGTGCTGCGGACCCGGCTGGTGGCCGGTCCGGACGGAGTGGCGCGACAGGTGATCGACCCGCCGTCGCCGTTCCCGCTGCCGGTGGCCGACCTGTCCGGGCTGGCCGATCCGGTGCCGGTGGTGCAAGGGATGGTGGCGGCCGACGCGGTGGCACCCTTCGATCTGGCGGCCGGGCCGCTGATCCGCGCCATGCTGGTGAGGGTGGCCGCCGACGAGCACGTACTGGCGTTGTCCATGCACCACGTGGTCTTCGACGAGTGGTCGGACCGTGTCTTCAAGCACGAACTGACGGCGGCCTACGAAGCGTACCGCCGGGGCGGGCCGGACCCGCTGCCGCCGCTCGCCGTGCAGTACGCCGACTACGCGGTGTGGCAACGGGCCTGGCTGACCGGGGAGGTCCTGGAGGCGCAGCTGCGCTACTGGCGGGAGCGGCTCACCGGGATGGCGGTACTGGAGCTGCCCACCGACCGGCCCCGTCCGTCCGTGCGCTCCAGCGCGGGCGCGTCGGCCGGGTTCGAGATCTCCGCGGAGACCACGGCAGGCCTGCGTGTGGTGGCGCGGGAGAGCGGCTGCACGATGTTCATGACGGTGTTCGCCGCGTTCGCCGCACTCCTCGGCCGCTACAGCGGCCAGGACGACATCGTCGTCGGCACGCCGGTCGCGGGCCGTAACCGCGCCGAGATCGAGGACCTCATCGGGTTCTTCGTCAACACGCTCGTGCTGCGTACCGACCTGTCCGGCGACCCGACGTTCCACGAGCTGCTGGCGCGGGTCAGGCGGACGGCGCTGGACGCCTACACCCACCAGGACCTGCCGTTCGAGCAGTTGGTGGACGCCTTGGTCGCCGACCGCGACCGGTCCCGTACCCCGCTCTTCCAGGTGTTCTTCGGCTTCGACACCGCCGCCCCGCAGGACAGCGGCCGGGCCGTGACCGCTGACGCGACGAGGAGCGGCGGCCCCCGCGGCGGCGGGCAGCGGCGCGTCGGCCCGCGGCACGAGCCACGGCCGGTGAAGTTCGACCTGGCCGTACAGCTGGGGGAGACCGGCGGCTTCCTCACGGGTGAACTCCAGTACAGCACCGCGCTGTTCGACGCCGCGACCGTGGAACGGATGGCGGAGCACCTGACCACCCTGCTGGACGCCGTGGCGGCGGACGCGGACCGGCCGCTGTCGCGGCTGCCGATACTGACCGCCCCGGAGCGGGACCAGCTGCTGGTGACCTGGAACGACACCGCCGCGCCCGCAGCCGGGACGGGCGGCGTCCATGGACTGATCCGCGCCCGGGCCGCGGCCGCCCCCGACACGGTCGCGGTGGTCGGCGGCGACACATCACTGACCTACGGCGGCCTGGTGGAGCGGGCGGACCGCCTGGCGCACCGCCTGCGTACGGCAGGGGTCGGCGCCGAGTCGGTCGTGGGCCTGTGCCTGCCGCGCGGTCCGGAGATGGTCGTCGCGGTGCTGGCGGTGTGGCAGGCGGGCGGCGCCTATCTGCCGCTGGACCCGGACTACCCGCCGGAGCGGCTGACGTACATGCTGGCCGACAGCCGGGTCCGGGTCCTGGTCGGCCGCCGGGACGTGGCCGGCGGCCTCGCGGCCGAGCACACGATCTGGCTGGACAAACCGGTGGCACACGAACCGGCGACGCACCAACCGGTGGCGCACGCCGAGGCGCCGGAGGAGCCGTTCGCACCGCCCGGGCCCGCCGTGGTGCCCGGCCGGCTCGCCTACGTCATCTACACCTCCGGGTCGACCGGCCGGCCCAAGGGTGTACAGGTCACGCACGGAGGCATCGCCAACCTGACGGCGGCCCTGCGGGAGTCGATGGCCGCCGAGCCCGGCGCGCGGGTACTGCAGTTCGCCTCGTTCAGCTTCGACGCGGCCGCGCGTGACATCGCCGCGGTGCTGGCGGCGGGCGGGACGCTGGTGGTGGCCGACGCGGCGGAACGGGCCGAACCCGCCCTGCTGACCACGATGCTCCGCCACAACGGCGTGTCCTCGATGAGCATGTCGCCGTCCCTGCTGAGCGTCCTGGACCCGGCCGCACTGCCGGGCGTCACCACGGTCAACGTCGGGTCGGAACAGGTGAGCGCGCGGGTGGTGAGCGCCTGGGCCCCGGGCCGCCGTATGCACACCACCTACGGACCGACCGAGACCACGGTCATCTCCTGCATCTCGCCCGCGGACCCCGGACGGGCAGGCGAACCGCCCATCGGCTCGCCGATCGCCAACACCCGAATGTACGTCCTGGACGCGCGGCTCGCCGCCGTGCCCGTGGGGGTGCCCGGCGAGTTGTTCATCGGCGGCGCGGGACTGGCCCGGGGCTACGGGCATCGGCCCGCCCTGAGCGCGGAGCGGTTCGTCGCCGACCCGTTCGCCGCCGACGGGTCCCGGATGTACCGGACCGGCGACCGGGCACGGTGGCGGCCCGACGGACAGCTGGACTTCCTCGGCCGGACGGACCACCAGGTCAAGGTGCGCGGCTTCCGGGTCGAGCCGGGCGAGATCGTGGCGGCCCTCACCGCCCACCCGCGGGTGCGCTCGGCGGTCGTGACGGCCGCCGGCGAGGACGCGGACCGGCGGCTGATCGGCTATCTGGTACCCGCCGACCAGACCGAGGGTATCCCGTCGGTCGGTGAACTCCGTGACCACCTGCGGCGCAGCGTGCCGGACTTCATGATCCCGGCGGTGTACGTCGAACTCGCCGGGCTGCCGCTCACCCCGAACGGCAAGCTCGACCGAGCCGCGCTGCCCGCGCCGGACGGTGCCCGGCCCGACCTGGCGGCCTACACCGCCCCGGCGACGCCCACCGAGGAGTTGCTCGCGGAGATCTGGGCGCAGGTGCTGGGCGTGGACCGGGTGGGCGCCGAGGACGACTTCTTCGAGCTGGGCGGGCACTCCCTGCTGGCCACCCAGGCCGTCTCCCGGATCCGCGAGGTGTTCGAGACCGAGGTGCCACTGTCGTCGCTGTTCGACCGGCCGACGATCGCCGGACTCGCCGCGGTGATCGACGAGAGCACGCCCGGAGCGGTGGCACCACCGGTCACCGCCGTCAGCCGTGACCACGCTCTGCCGCTGTCGTTCGCGCAGCAACGGCTCTGGTTCCTCGACCAGTTGGAGCCCGGATCGGCCGAGTACAACCTGCCCGTGCCGATGCCCTGGCACGGCGACCTCCATGTCGGGACGCTGACCGCGGCCCTGACCGGCGTGGTGGCACGCCACGAGGTGCTCCGCACCCGGCTCGTGACAGGACCGGACGGCGAGGCGCGGCAGGTGATCGACCCGCCGTCGGCGTTCCCGCTCGCCGTCATCGACGTGTCCCGCACGGCACACCCGCGCGCCCTGGCCGAACGGCTGGTCGCCGAGGACGCCGCGACACCGTTCGACCTGGCGCGCGGGCCACTGGTCCGCGGGTGCCTGATCCGGCTGGCCGCGGACGAACACGTGCTGGCGCTGTCCATGCACCACGTGGTCTCGGACGAATGGTCCGGGCGAATCCTCCGGCGAGAACTGTCGGCGCTCTACGCCGCCTTCGGCGCGGGCGAGCCGGACCCGCTGCCGCCGCTGGAACTGCAGTACGCAGATTTCGCGGTGTGGCAGCGCGACTGGCTGACCGGCGACGTCCTGGAGGCACAACTGGGCTACTGGCAGGACCGGTTGGCGGGGGCACCGATGCTGGAGCTGCCCACCGACCGGCCGCGTCCCCCGGTGCGCTCGACCGAGGGCGCGGTCACCGGGTTCAGCGTGCCGACGGAGTCCATGGCGCGGCTGCGCGCGGTGGCGCGGGCGGGTGGCGCGTCGGTGTTCATGACGTTGCTGGCCGCATTCGACGTCCTGCTCGGGCGATACTGCGGTACCGATGACGTGGTGGTCGGCACCCCGGTCGCGGGCCGCACCCGGGCCGAGACCGAGGACGTCATCGGGTTCTTCGTCAACACGCTCGTGCTGCGCACCGACCTGTCGGGCGATCCGACCTTCGACGAACTCGTCCGGCGGGTGCGGGAGACGGTGCTCAGCGCCCACGCCCACCAGGACCTGCCGTTCGAGCAACTGGTGGACGCCCTGGTGACCGAGCGGGACCGCTCCCGGACGCCACTGTTCCAGGTCTTCTTCAACTACACCTTGGGCGAGGGCGGCGGCGACGACACCGGCACCGCCGCTGATCGTCCCGACGCCGCCGCCGGGACGGCGCCCGCGATGTTCGACCTGTCCCTGGTCGTGGCGGAGAGCGGCGGCGCGCTCTCGGGCACGCTGCACTACAGCACCGCGTTGTTCGACGCCGGGACCGCGGAACGGATGGCTGCGCATCTGGTCATGCTGGTCGAGGCGGTGGCGGCCGACGCCGACCTGCCCCTGTCGCGGCTCCCCCTGCTGACTCCGGCCGAGCGGGCCCTGGCGGTGGACGGCTGGAACGACACCGCCGCGGTGCTGCCCGACGTGATGACGGCGCACGACCTGATCGCCGGGCGGGCGGCGGCCGTGCCGGACACGGTGGCGGTGGTCGCCGAAGGAGCGACGCTGACCTACGCAGGCCTGGTGGCCCGGGCGGACCGGCTCGCGAACCGCCTGCGCGAGGCGGGAGTCGGCCCCGAATCCGTGGTCGGGCTCTGCCTGGAACGCGGCGCGGACATGGTGGTGGCGATGCTGGCCGTGTGGCGGGCGGGTGGCGCCTACCTGCCGCTGGACGCCGACCACCCTGCCGACCGGCTGCGGTTCATGCTGACCGACAGCGGCGCGTCCGTGCTGGTGAGCCACCGCGGCGTGGGCGCAGCCCTCGCCGACGCGGCAGTGACGGTGTGGCTGGACGAGCCTGGCCGTCCTGCGGAGCCTGGTCGCCCCACGGACCCCGACCGCCCCACGGCAGCCGAAACACTGCCCACGGATACCCAGAAGGCCGGAGCCGCCGGAAGTCTTGCGTACGTCATCTACACCTCGGGTTCGACCGGACGGGCCAAGGGAGTCCAGGTCACGCACCACAACCTGGTGAACTTCCTGACGGCGATGACCGAGCGGCCTGGTGTCACCGACGCCGACGTCCTGCTGGCGGTGACCACGCTCGGCTTCGACATCGCGGGCCTGGAGCTCATGCTCCCCCTGACGGCCGGAGCGCGGGTCGTCGTCGCGGGCCGTGACACCGTACGCGAGCCGGAACCCCTCGCCGCTGAGATCGCCCGCTCGGGGGCGACGCTCATGCAGGCGACCCCCGCGACCTGGCAGCTGTTGCTGACCGGCGACGGCTGGGCCGGGGCGCCCGGCCTGCGGGTGCTGTGCGGCGGTGAGGCGCTGCCGGGCGCGCTGGCCGCGGCGCTGCTGGAGCGGACGGCCGGAGTGTGGAACATGTACGGGCCGACGGAGACCACGATCTGGTCGACCTGCGAGCAGCTCACCGCGGACGGGCCGGTGCTCCTCGGAACCCCGGTCGCCAACACCCGCGTGCTGGTGCTCGACGAGCGCCTGCACCCGGCGCCGGTGGGTGTCGCAGGCGAGCTGTTCATCGGCGGCGACGGCGTGGTCCGCGGCTACGGCGGCCGCTCCGCGCTGACGGCGGAACGGTTCGTGGCCGACCCCTTCGCCGCCGACGGCTCCCGGCTGTACCGCACCGGGGACCTGGCCCGCCGCCTGCCGGACGGGAACCTGGAGTTCCTCGGCCGCGTCGACCACCAGGTGAAGGTCCGCGGTTTCCGGATCGAGCCGGGCGAGATCGAGGCGGCGCTGGCCGCGCACCCCGGTGTCCGGGCCGCGGTGGTGACGGCGTCCGGAGACGGCACGGACCGGCGGCTGGTGGCCCACCTGGTCGCCGCCGACCCGCGGACCGGTGTTCCGGCAGCCGCCGCACTGCGCGAGCACCTGCGGCGCGCCGTGCCGGAGTTCATGGTCCCCGCGGTCTTCACCGAGCTGGCCGAGCTGCCCCTCACCCCCAACGGCAAGGTGGACCGGGCCGCGCTGCCGGACCCCTCCGGCGAGAGGCGGGGTGCGGCGGCCTACGTGGCGCCCGCCACCCCGGTCGAGGAACTGCTCGCGGCCATCTGGGCCGAGGTGCTGGACATCGAGCGGGTCGGCGCGGACGACGACTTCTTCGAGCTGGGCGGGCACTCACTGCTCGCCACCCGGTTGATCTCCCGGATCCGTACGGTCCTGCGGGCCGATGTCCCACTCGCCGCGCTGTTCGACCGGCCCACCGTCGCCCGGCTGGCGGCGGTGGTGGAGAGCGCAGGCCGCGCCGCGGTGCCGCCGGTGACGCCGGTCGCCCGCGACCAGGTGCTGCCCCTGTCGTTCGCCCAGCAACGGCTCTGGTTCCTGAACCAGCTGGAGCCGAGTTCGACCGAGTACAACATAGCGATCCGGATGGGCCTGACCGGGGCCGTCGACATCGCGGCCCTGGACGCCGCGCTCACCGCGCTCACCGGGCGCCACGAGGTGCTGCGGACCCGGCTGGTCGCGGGCCCGGACGGAGTGGCGCATCAAGTGGTCGACGTACCGGACGAGTTCCGGCTGCCCGTCGTCGACGTGTCCGCGGAGCCGGACCCGAGGGCCGCGGCCGAACGGGTGGCCGAGCAGGACAAGAACGCGCCCTTCGACTTCGCCACCGAGCCCATGCTCCGCGCGGTGCTGGTCAGGCTGGCGCCGGACCGGCACCTGCTGTCGCTCTCCCTTCACCACGTCGTCTTCGACGAGTGGTCGGGCAGGATCCTGCGAAGTGAACTCTCGGCGCTCTACGAAGCGTTCCGCGAGGGCCGGCCCTCACCGTTGGCCCCGCTGCCGGTGCAGTACGCCGACTTCGCGGTCTGGCAGCGGCAGTGGTACTCCGGTGAGGCCCTGACCGAACAGCTGGACTACTGGCGGGACCGGCTGGCCGGGATTCCGGTGCTGGAACTTCCCACCGACCGGCCGCGTCCACCACTGCGCTCCGTCGAGGGCGCGGTGACCACGTTCACCGTCGCGGCGGAGACCGTGGCCGGGGTGCGGGCGGTGGCGCGCGCGGCCGGCGCGACGATGTTCATGACGTTGTTCGCGGCCTACGGGGTGCTCCTCGGCCGCTACAGCGGTCAGGAGAACGTGCTGGCGATCACGCCTGTCGCGAACCGGCACCGGGCCGAGATCGAGGACCTCGTCGGGTTCTTCGTGAACACGCTGGTCCTGCACGTCGACCTGACCGGCGACCCGGCGTTCTCCGAGGTGCTGGCGCGGGTGCGGGAGATGGCACTGGGCGCCTACGCCCACCAGGACCTCCCGTTCGAGCAGTTGGTGGACGCCCTGGTCGCCGGTCGCGACCGGTCCCGCAGCCCGCTCGCCCAGGTGTCCTTCAACTACGGGTACGAGGAGGCGGACGGCACCAGGGCGGTGGACGCCGCCGGCGACCGGCCGAACGACCCGGACACCGTGGCCGAGTCCGGCACACTGCCCGTCCAGTTCGACCTGGTGATGTCGCTGGACGAGAAGGCGGGCGGGACCCTCACGGGAGAGATCCGGTACAGCACCGCGCTGTTCGACGCCTCGACGACGCAACGCATGGCATGCCACATGGTCGCGCTCCTGGAGGCCGTCGCGACGGGCACGGACGAGGGCGTCTGGGATCTGCCGCTGCTGGCCGAGCCCGAACGGCGCCGGATCCTGGACGACTGGAACGACGTCACGACACCCGTGGCCGCGGTGAACGGAGTGCACGAGCTGATCGCCGACCGGGCCGCCGCGAACCCCGACTCCGTCGCGGTCGTGTGCGACGGCATGTCACTGACGTACGGCGGCCTGCTGGAACGGGCGAGCCGCCTGGCGCACTACCTGCGCGGCACCGGGGTGGGCCCCGAGACGGTGGTCGGCCTGTGCCTGCCACGCGGCGCGGACATGATCGTCGCGGTGCTCGCGGTGTGGCAGGCCGGAGGCGCCTATCTGCCGCTGGACCCCGAGTATCCGGTCGAGCGGCTGGAGTTCATGCTGAGCGACAGCCGGGCGCCGGTCCTGATCGGCACCACCGAGTCGATCGAGGATCTGCCCGTGGGGCGGCTCCGTACGGTCATGGTCGACGACCCGGTGCTGCGGGCGACAGCGGCGACGATGCCGCCCACACCGCCCGAGGTGACCACCCGGCCGGATCAGCTGGCGTATGTGATCTACACCTCCGGCTCCACCGGTCGGCCGAAGGGCGTCCAGGTGGCTCACGGGGGCGTGGTGAACCTGGTGCACGCCCAGCAGGCCGCGCTCGGTACCGGCGGTGACGACATGGTGCTGCAGTTCGCGCCGTACAGCTTCGACGCCTCGGTGTGGGAGCTGGTCATGGCGCTGGGCGCGGGCGCGACAGCGGTGGTGGCGACGGGGCGGGAGCGCGCCGAGACCGACCGGCTGACCGAGCTGGCCACGCGGACCGGGGTCACCGTGGCGACCGTACCGCCGTCGCTGCTCGACGTCCTTCAGCCCGACGAGCTGGACGAGGTGGCGACGCTGATCACGGCGGGGGAGCGGCTCGATCCACAACTGGCCGACACCTGGACGTGGGGCAGGCGGCTCTTCAACGCCTATGGACCGACCGAGACGACGGTCTGTGCCTCGGTGGCGCTGTGCGCCCCCGACACCGTCCCGCCGATCGGGACGCCGGTCGCCAACACCCGGGTCTACGTGCTGGACGGCCGGCTGCGGCCGGTGCCGCCCGGCGTGGGCGGGGAGCTGTTCGTCGGTGGCGCGCAGGTGGCGCGGGGTTACCTGGGTCGTTCGGCGCTCAGCGCCGAACGCTTCGTGGCCGACCCGTACGCCGCCGACGGATCGCGGATGTACCGCTCGGGTGACCGGGCCCGGTGGCTGCCGGACGGGCAACTGGAGTTCCTGGGCCGCGCCGACGACCAGCTCAAGGTGCGCGGATTCCGGATCGAACCCGGCGAGATCGAGACGGCGCTCACCGCCCATTCGGCCGTGCGCACCGCCGTGGTGACCGTTTACGGGGAGGGCACCGACCGGCGGCTGGCCGCCTATCTGGTCCCCGCCGACCACGGCGAGGGACTGCCGCCCGCCACCGAGCTGCGCGACACGCTGCTGCGGAGCATGCCGGACCACATGGTGCCGGCGGTCTTCACCGAGCTGGGGAGTCTTCCTCTGACCCCGAACGGGAAGGTCGACCGGGCCGCGTTGCCGGCCCCCGACATGGTCCGTCCCGGCACAGCCGAGTTCGTGGCCCCGGAGGGGGCCGCCGAGGAACTGCTGGCGGAGATCTGGCAGGAGGTTCTGGGCGTGGACCGCGTCGGCGCCCACGACCAGTTCTTCGAACTCGGCGGCAGCTCACTCCAGGTGACCCAGATCGTCGGCCTGCTGCGCGCCCGTGGTCATGACCTGAGCGTCGGCAGCCTGTTCGACCGGCCGACCGTCGCGGCCGCGGCGCCGCTCATCGAGATGCGCACCGAGGAGCTGCAGTCGGCGGTCGCCATCCGGACCGGCACCGAACTGCCCGTGCTGTTCGCCGTGCACACGCTCACCGGCGAGGTGGCCGCGTACGCCGAGATCGCGGAGGGCATCGAGGAAGGCCGGCAGGTCATCGGGTTGCAGGCGCGTGGCTTCTCCGGCGACGAGGCGCCGCCCGAGTCGGTCGAGGACATGGCGGCGGCATACGTCAGCGAGGTGCTCCAGGTGCAGCCGCGAGGGCCGTACCTGTTCGTCGCGCAGTCGGGCAGCTCGTACATCGCGGTCGAGATGGCCCGCCGGCTGGCGGCCCTCGGCAAGGAGACCGCCGGGGTCTTCCTGCTGGCGCCCGCACTGCAGCCCTACGCGGACACCCTGCCCCTCAGCGCCTTCGACGAGACGGAACGGGCGGTCCTGGACGATCTCAACGCCACCATCAGCGGCCCGCCCGGCACGCGCCTTGCCAGGGCCAACGAGAAACGCCTGCTGAAGTACGGCGCACCGGGCAAGGAGATCAAGGCGGGGGTACGCAAGGGAGACAAGCACGCGCTGCGGGTCATGCGGTCCCTGGCCGTCAACCGGTCGGCGTACGCCTACTACGGCGAACTCCAACACCGCGGGATGCGCCCCTACGACGGCCGGGTGGTGCTGCTGATCCCCGAGGGCGACCCGTCGAGTTGGAAACGCAACACGATCGAGAACTGGCGGACGGGACTCCAGGCGGAGCCGGAGAGCGTCGAGGTGCCCGGCAAGCACTCGTCGGTGTTCTACGGCGAGTCGGCGCGGGCGGTCGGAGCCCTGCTCGGCGCCGAGCTGGAACGCCTGCGGCACAGCTGAAACCCGGGGCCCCGGCGAGTGCGGGCGGGGGCCCCGGGCTCGTCACTCTGGTCGACGAGGTCTCAGACGTAGCCGTAGAGCGGGAGGACCTCGGCGAAGCGCTGCTGAGCGATGCGGCGGTGCTCGGCGGTGTAGACCTCTTTCCACGCGCCGACCTGGCCCTTGAAGAACGTGAAGGCGTCACGGTTGAACAGCTTCGTGGCCACGTCCTCGGGAGAGGCATCGGCCGCGCCCAGGAACTCGATGAGTCCTGCGGTGGCACGGAGCTGCGCCTCGGCGGATCCGCCGCCGTCGGGTCCGACGAGCTGCTCGAACGAGGTCGAGTAGACGTTCGGGTGATGGAGCAGCCACATCATGCGCATGTAGTCGTGCGCCTGCGCGGGGAAGGACCCGTCGGTCAGTGCGTAGGTGAGCCGCTCTTCCAGGGTCGGCTTGGCGCGCAGGATGCTGCCGAACGCCTGCAGGTTGTTGATGGCGCTCAGGCCGCCCCTGGTGTGACCGGAGGCGAAGTTGACCATGGAGAGGGCCACGTCGCGCGGGTCACGGTAGTTGAAGACGATGCGTGGCTCGCCGGTCCGCGACCAGTCACTCAGGAATGCCCCGTCGATCTTCCTGATGTCGAACTCGTGGAGCACCCAGCAGACGTTGGAGGGAGTCTGCGTGAACGGTGTGCCGCTGGTCCGCTCAAGAGCCTGTGCGACCAGCCTCCGGTTGACGAGCTCGGTGCTGTACTGGTTGACCAGCGGCATGCCCCACCGCAGTTTCCAGGCCCAGGCCAGCGCCTCCCAGGCCTGGTCGGTCGCGTCCAGGAAGGACGCTTCGTCCTGCGCCTTCAGCTCGGCCAGCCGCTCGTCGTCATAGACCATCTCGGCCATACGCCGGCGGGTTTGCGGGTCGAGCACCGGCGCGGTCTCGGGCCGGACGCGGACATGGCCGTGCATTCGATAACCGAGCGCCGCCAACAACTCGGTGATGAGATGGGTTCCCGATTTCATCATGGAGATCAAAATGATTCGCTCGGCGCGCGAGTTCTTTGGCACTCTTGCACTCCATTCTGTGCCGTGGGAAGGTCACGATAACCGGCTGTAGTCGTCGGTCGCCATGGCGTGGGTGTTCAACTCGGGCTCTGCCGCAGTTGAACGCGCCGACCGCCGACCGCGCTGGTGAGCTCAGTGTTTTCGCCGCCCCTCCCGGCCGCGGCGGGCCGGGTCTGTCGCGGTGCGGCGCGCGATGCCATAGTTGGCGGGCCCGTTCGCCCCGGCGGGTGCCGTTCTCGGTTGACTCGGATTTCTCATCTCAGGGGACATTCATGCTTTCTGAAGCCAGGCGAGAACTACTGAGGCGGCGCCTGAAAGGAGAGCAGAGAATCCAGCGGGGATGGGGGCTCAGGCCCGACGGTCCCATTCCGCTGTCATTCGCCCAGCAGCGCTTGTGGTTCCTGGACCAACTGGCGCCGGGATCGGCTGAATACAACGTACCGATGCGTGTCTGGTGGGACGGAAAACTGGATGTGGCGGCGCTCGGGGCGGCGCTCGACGCGGTTGTCGACCGGCACGAGGTGCTGCGCACCCGGCTGGTCGCGGACCCCGACGGGGCGGCCCACCAGGTGATCGACCAGTCCTCCTCGGTGGCGCTGTCGGTGGCCGACGTCTCCACCGGGCCCGACCCCCTGCGGGGGGCCGAGCGCCTCGTCGCGGCCGACGCGGCGGCACCCTTCGACCTGGCGGCCGGCCCGCTGGTCCGGGCGTGCCTGATCCGGCTGGCCGCCGAGGAACACGTCCTGGCGGTCTCGACCCACCACGTGGTCTTCGACGAGTGGTCGGCCGGGGTGTTCCGACGTGAACTCGCGGCACTCTACGAGGCGTTCCGCACAGGTGCCCCCGACCCGCTGCCGCCACTGGAGTCGCAGTACGCCGACTTCGCGTTCTGGCAGCGGGAGTTCTTGAGCGGCGAGCTGCTCCAAGGTCAACGGGAGTACTGGCGGGAACGGCTGACCGGGGCACCGGTGCTGGAACTGCCCACCGACCGGCCACGCCCGCCGGTGCGGTCCACGGCGGGTGCGGCGACCGCGTTCACCGTCTCCGCGCGCACGGCGGAGGGCCTGCGGGCCGCGGCCCGCACCGGCGGCGCGTCGATGTTCATGACACTCCTGGCGGCGTTCGACGTCCTGCTCGCCCGTTACTGCGGCGTCGACGACGTCGTGGTCGGCACCCCCGTGGCGAACCGCAACCGCGCGGAGACCGAAGAACTCATCGGCTTCTTCGTCAACACCCTGGTCATGCGGACGGACCTGTCCGGCGACCCCACGTTCACCGACGTCCTGAGCCGGGTGCGGGAGGTCGCGCTGGGCGCACAGGCCCATCAGGACGTGCCGTTCGAGGAGTTGGTCGACGCCCTGGTGACCGGACGGGACCGCTCCCGCACCCCGCTCTTCCAGGTGTTCTTCAACTATGTCGAGGCGTTCGGCGACGGCCGGACGGCAGCAGAACGGACGGCAGCAGAACAGACGGCGCTCGACCGTGACCGCGAGGTCGGACCGGGAACCCTCTCCGCCAAGTTCGACCTGGTACTGACGCTGGGTGAGACGGGCGACGGCCTGTCCGGGACCCTGGAATACAGCACCGCGCTGTTCGACGCGGCCACCGTGGAACACATGGCGGGACACCTCAGCACGCTGCTGGACGCCGTCGCCGCCGACCCCGGCCGGCACATCGCGGACCTGCCCGTGCTGACCACGGCCGAGCGCGACCGCGTCCTGGGCGCATGGAACGCCACCGACGCCGAACTGCCGCAGGCGCGCGGGGCGCACGAACTGATCGCGGCCCGGGCGGCGGCGACCCCGGACGCGGTGGCCTGTGTCTCGGGAGACACCTCGCTGACCTACGACGGCCTGATGCGCCAGGCCGGCCGGCTGGCGGACCGCCTGCGCGAAGCGGGCGTCGGCGCGGAGTCGGTCGTGGCGTTGTGCCTGGAGCGCGGGCTCGACATGGTGGTCGCGGTGCTCGCCGTGTGGCGGGCGGGCGGCGCCTACCTGCCACTCGACCCCGGCTATCCGGCCGCTCGTCTGACGTTCATGCTGGCCGACAGCGGAGCCACCGTCCTGGTCGGTCACCGCGAGGTGGCCGCCGACCTGACGGCGGGCGCTCCGGTACGGACCACGGTGTGGTTGGACGACCCGGCCGTACGGGAAGCACCGACGTACACACCGCCCCCGGCCGCGGTGGCCCCTGAACAGGCGGCGTACGTCATCTACACCTCGGGCTCCACCGGACGGCCGAAGGGCGTCGTGGTGCCGCACGGCGGAGTGGTGAGTCTGGCGGTGGCGCAACTGCGCGCGTTCGGCACCACCGCGGACGAGGTGGTGCTGCAGTTCGCACCGTTCAGCTTCGACGCCTCGGTGTGGGAGCTGGTCATGGCGCTGGGCGCGGGCGCGACGCTGTCGGTGGCCACCACGGAGGAGCGCACCGAGCCCCGGCGGCTCGCGGAACTGGTGCAGCGGACCGGTGTCACCGTGGCGACGGTGCCGCCGTCCCTGCTGAACGTACTGCTGCCGGATGACCTGCGCGGCGTACGCACACTCATCACGGCGGGCGAACGCCTGGAAGCCGGGTCGGCCGCGGTGTGGCGGGGCGGCCGCAGGCTGGTGAACGCCTACGGACCGACCGAGAGCACGGTCTGCGCCAGCAGCACGGTGATCGGGGACGACGGGCCGCCACCGATCGGAGCGCCGATCGCCAATACCAGGGCCTACGTGCTGGACCGTCATCTGCACCCGGTGCCGGCCAGGGTGCCCGGTGAGCTGTTCATCGCGGGCCCGCAACTGGCCCGAGGCTACGGCGGACGTCCCGCGCTGACGGCCGAACGGTTCGTCGCCGACCCGTTCGCGGGCGACGGCACACGCATGTACCGCACCGGAGACCGGGCGCGGTGGCTGCCGGACGGGCGGCTGGACTTCCTGGGGCGCGTCGACGAGCAGCTCAAGGTACGCGGGTTCCGGATCGAACCGGGCGAGGTGGAGGCGGTACTGGCTGCCCACCCCGGTATACGGACCGCGGTCGTGACCGCCTTCGGTGAGGACAGCGACAGGCGTCTGGCGGCCTACCTCGTCCCGGAGAACCAAGCCGAGGGCATCCCCGCGGTCGGTGAGCTGCGGGAGTTCACAGGCCGACGACTGCCTGCGCACATGGTGCCGGCGGCCTTCGTCGAGCTGGCGTCGTTGCCGCTCACCCCGAGCGGCAAGGTCGAACGTACTGCCCTGCCCGCGCCGGACGGCACCCGCCTGGGACCGGCTGTGGACTATGTGGCGCCGCGCACGGAGACGGAACGCGTGCTGGCCGAGGTGTGGGCGCAGGTGCTGGGTGTCGAGCGGGTCGGGGTCGAGGACAACTTCTTCGAGCTGGGCGGCGACTCCATCATCAGCATCCGGGTGGTGGCGCGGGCCCGCGAATCCGGCGTCCACGTCACCGTGGCGCAGCTGTTCGACCATCAGACGGTCGCAGGTCTGGCGTCGGTGGCGACGGAGCACAGCCCGGCTCGGGCGGAGCAGGGCCTGCTCGTCGGCGACTTCCCGTTGTCGCCGATCCAGCGCTGGTTCCTGGAACGGGAGACACCCGAGCCGTGGCACTTCAACCAGTCGACGCTGCTGGAGGTGACCGGGAGGACAGAGCCCGCGGAGCTGCGCGCCGCGGTGGCCGTGCTGGTCGGGCAACACGACGCGTTGCGCTCACGCTTCGTCCGTGACGCCGACGGCGAGTGGCGCGGACGGGTGGCCGCGGCCGAAACGGCCGACCTGGTACGGGTGATCGACGCCACCGAGGCCGGCGACGAGGACGAGTGGGCGTTTCTGGACGCCCAGGCCGGTGCCGTCCAGGCGAGTCTCGACCTGGCCGACGGGCCACTGCTGCGTGTGGTGCTCTTCGAACGCGGTGACCGGGGACAGCTGTTGCTCATCGTGGCGCATCACCTCGTGGTGGACGCGGTGTCGTGGCCGGTCCTGCTGGAGGACCTGACCCTGGCCTGCGAGCAGGTTGAACTGCCGGCCAAGACGACCTCATTCATGGCCTGGTCGGAGCGGCTCACCGTGCTGGCGGGCTCGGACGAGACGAGGGCAGAGGCCGCCCACCGGCGCGCGGTGGAGGACGCCGCCTCCGGGCCACTGCCCCGTGACCACGACGGCCCCAACGACACGGAGTCGGCCCGCAAGGTACGCGCGGTGCTCGACGCGGAGCAGACGAACCGGCTTCTGCGTGAGGTGCCGGGGGCGTTCCGGACGCAGATCAATGACGTGCTGTTGTGTGTGCTGGGCGCGGTGCTGACCGAGTGGTGCCGGGCGCCGTCGGTCGTGGTCGATCTGGAGGGCCATGGCCGTGAGGACGTGGGCGCCGACATCGACGTGTCCCGGACGGTCGGCTGGTTCACCAGCATGTACCCGGTGGCGCTGGGCGGGGTGGGCGACGGAGACCTCGGAGGTGCGCTCCGTACCATGAAGGAGTACCTGCGGGGAGTACCTCGCAAGGGACTGAGTTACGGCCTGCTGCGGTACCTGACCGACTGGACGCCCAGTACGGACGCGGCCGCCGAGCTGAGCTTCAACTACCAGGGCCAGGCCGGTGCGGGCGAGCGGCCCGGGGCCGCGGGCGGGCGGTTCCGGCCCGCGCTGCGGGCTCTGGGCCGGGAACGATCGGCTCGCGGCGAGCGGCCTCATCTCATCGAGATCAACAGTCTCGTGGTCGACGGCCGCCTGGAGATGCTGTGGACGTACGGCGGTCAGGTCCATGACGAGGCGACGGTCGACCGGTTGGCGCGGCGTTACATGGACGTGCTCGGTGAGTTGATCGACCATTGCTGCCGTCCGGATACCGGCGGCTGCACACCGTCGGACTTCCCGCTGGCGAACCTGGATCAGCACGCGGTCGACCGGATCGTGGCCGGTGTCTCCACGGTGGTCGAGGACATCTATCCGCTGACGGCGTTGCAACAGGGGATGTTGTTCCACACCCAGCTGGCGGGCGAGTCCGGCATGTACTGGGTGCAGAACGGGCTGTTGCTGGAGGGTGAGCTGGATCTGGCGGCTCTGCGCCGCGCCTGGGAACTGGTCTTCGGGCGTTTTGAGGCTCTGCGGACCGGGGTGGTGTGGGACGGCGTTCCGGAACCGCTGGCGGTGGTGTCGCGCGCTGTGCCGTTGCCGCTGGAGGTGCTGGACTTCTCGGAGGCGGGTGAGCAGGCGCTCGCGGACCATCTGGAGGCCGACTGGGTCCTAGGTGCCGACTTCGAGGCTCCGACGTTGGCTCGTATCGCCGTGATCCGGCTGGCGGAGGGACGACACCAACTGGTGTGGAGCTACCACCACCTGGCGTTGGACGGGTGGAGCGTCCCCATCGTGCTGGGGGAGGTGTTGGAGGCCTATCACGCGTTCCGCGCGGGGCAGCGGCCGCAGCTGTCTGCACGTGCCCCGTTCCGTGACTTCGTGGGGTGGATGGCGGAGCAGGATCTGGACGAGGCACGGCAGTACTGGCGTGAACGGTTGGCTGGTGTGACCGGGCCGACGGTGCTTGGCGTGGAGCGCTCCACGGGTGAGGAGGGTCAGGGGCAGGTCCAGGTGTCGTTGCCCGCAGAGGTGGCGGGGACCCGGCTGGCGGAGTTCGCGCGGCGGCATCGGCTGACGGTGAATACGGTGGTGCAGGGTGCGTGGGCGTTGGTGATGGCGCTCTACTCGGGTAGTGATGATGTGGTGTTCGGTGTGACGTCGTCGGGGCGTGGTGGTCAGATCGAGGGTATGGACTCCATGGTGGGTCTGCTGATCAATACGATTCCGGTGCGGGTCGGTGTGGAGCGTGAGCGGCCGGTGGCGCAGTGGCTGGCGGCTGTGCAGGAGGAGCAGGTGCGGGCGCGGCAGTTCGAGCACACCCCGCTGGTGACGGTTACCGGGTGCGCCGGTCTGCCTGCCGGGGAGGCGTTGTTCGACACGTTGTTCGTGTTCGAGAACTATCCGGTGGAGGAGTTGGAGGAGGGGCAGGAGCAGTCGGCGGCGGGTGGGTTGCGGGCGGGCTTCAACCATGGTCGGGATCAGGCGAATTATCCGCTGAGTGTGGCGGCGGGGTACGGCCGTGAGCTGATGGTGCGGCTGACGTTCGACCGGGCGCGTTTCGATGAGGGCACGGTCGAGCGGATGGCGGGTCACCTCGGGACTGTTCTTGAGGCGGTTACGGCGGATGGTGGGCAGCGGGTCGGTGACCTGCCGGTGATGTCCGCTGCGGAACGCCACACGCTGGTCCGTGAGCGGAACGACACGGCTGTTGCTCTGCCGGGTGTGGGTGGGGTGCATGAGCTGGTCGTGGGGCGGGCGGGGGTGTGTCCGGATGCGGTGGCGGTGGTGTGTGACGGCGTCTCGCTGACCTACGCCGGCCTGGTGGAGCGCGCGGGCCGGGTGGCGTGTTATCTGCGTGGGGTGGGGGTGGGTGCGGAGTCGGTGGTGGGGCTGCGGCTCGGCCGTGGTGTCGACATGGTGGTGGCGGTGCTGGGGGTGTGGCAGGCCGGCGGTGCCTTCCTGCCGCTGGATCCGGAGTATCCGGTGGACCGGCTGGAGTTCATGGTGGGTGACAGTGGGGCCGGGATCGTGCTCGGCCCGGACGAGATGACCACCGCACTGGCCGGACCGCCTGCCGGGGTCCAGGCGGTGCCCCGTCCGGACCAGCTCGCGTATGTGATTTATACGTCGGGTTCGACGGGGCGTCCGAAGGGTGTGCAGGTTACGCATG
>NZ_JBEZJY010000085.1:0-22085 GCF_040651415.1 Streptomyces sp. NPDC048484 | reverse complement strand
CGCATCGCCACCGCCACCACCCTGCGCCTGCCCGCCACCCTCGTCTTCGACTACCCCGACCCCACCACCCTCGCCCACCACCTCCACACCGAACTGCTGCCGGAAGAGGTGACGTCCGCCGTTGACGACGAGGAAGCGGAGCTCCGCAAGACCCTGCAATCGATACCGCTCACTCGGATACGGGAAGCAGGTCTGCTGAGCCTGCTGCTCGAACTCGCGAACCCCGGAGGCAGTGAGCTCGGGAAGAAGCCCGCCGAGGAGCAGACCGCCGCGATCAAGAGCATGGGGGTCGACGAACTCCTCGCAGCGGCGCAGCGCACAGTCCAGTAATGACCCCACCCGAGACGCCGGGCAAGTGGTTTCAAGGCATGGAGGCAAGGAATGGACGATGTCAGGGACCGGACTGTCACCGTGGACGAGGTGAGGGCGAAGTACCCGAGTGACCCGGGCCTGCTCGAACAGGTCTTACGCCCGTACCGCGACAACTGCAAGTACCTGAAGGCGGCCACTATCACCGTGGAGGGCGACTCGCTGGAAAGCGGTCGGATCACGGCGACCTGCGAGTTCGAGATCCCGGAGTCCTGCTACATCGACGACACGGGTCATTTCAACTCGGTCGAGTTCAATATCTGTTTCAACCAGATGTTCTACTACGTCGCCGCGAAGGCCGTGCAGGAAGGGTTCATGTATCCCTTCTCCCGGTGGTCGACCGAGGACTACTGGAAACGGCAGTTGGCAGACTTCCTCATCACCGACTTCCGCAGCTCGTTCAGGAGCGCGATGAGCGGCCGGTCCTTCCGCGGCGAGATCGAGGTCGTCGACATCGCCGAGTGGGAGGGAAGCGATATCAGGGACCCGCTCATCGTCATGCGTACCCAGTGCCGTTACTGGGACGAGTTCGGGGGCGAGTCCCGGGGCGACATCAGCATCGCCATCACGAATCCGCCGCCCGCCACACACTGATTGCCGCCGCTGCGCGATGCCCAACACCCATGTGGCGGTGATGGGTCCTGCTCCCGCGGCCGTCGTTGGCCGGGCGCACTTGTCCACGTGTGTCACCCACAGGATCCGATGCCCTCGGCACGCACCAACGCGGGGCCGGTCGCCGGTCCCCTACCGAGATCCCTTTCCGCCATTCGAGAGTGGAAGCGACGATGCGCAACTCTGAAGTCTCCGCAGCGGTTGAGGATGCCGCGTACGACGAGCCGATCGCAGTCGTCGGCATGGCCTGCCGACTGCCGCAGGCTCCCGACACGCGCGCGTTCTGGCGCATGCTGGTCGACGGCCGGAGTGGCATCACGGAAGTTCCGGCTGACCGCTGGGACGTGGACGCGTACTACGACAAGGACAGTCGGAGCCCGGGTCGAATCAACACCCGCCACGGCGGGTTCCTCGACGGTGTGGGTGACTTCGACGCCGCGTTCTTCTCGCTCTCGCCGAGGGAAGCGGCGGCCGCCGACCCACAGCAGCGGCTGACACTGGAGCTGTGCTGGGAGGCGTTGGAGGACGCGGGAGTACTTCCCCGCGCCCTCGTCGGAGAGCAAGTGGGCGTCTTCGTAGGGGCGATGGCCGGCGACTACGCGCTGGCTTCGCAGCGCGGCGGGGCCGAAGCGGTGGACCAGTACACGTTCACAGGGCTCAACCGTGCGCTCATCGCTAACCGTGTCTCGTACACCTTCGGGCTACACGGTCCGAGCATGACGGTGGACTCCGGGCAGTCTTCCTCCCTCGTCGCCCTGCACCTGGCGTGCGCGAGCCTGCGCTCGGGAGAGTCGGAGCTTGCCCTCGCTGGTGGAGTGCACCTCAACCTGGCCCCGGAGAGTGCCGTCAGCGCGGCAAAACTGGGCGTGCTTTCCCCAGACGGGCAGTGCTACACGTTCGACGAGCGGGCCAACGGCATCGTCCGGGGCGAGGGCGGTGGCCTGGTCGTACTCAAGCCGCTCGCGCGCGCCGTGTCCGATGGCGATGACATCTACTGTGTCGTCCGGGGCAGTGCGGTGAACAACGACGGCTCCGGCCAGGGCCTCACCGCCCCCAACCCCTCGGCCCAGGAGGCGGTCCTGCGGACCGCCCACCGCCGGGCCGGTGTCGTGCCCGCAGATGTGCAGTACGTGGAACTCCACGGCACGGGAACCCGGCTCGGCGATCAGGTGGAGGCCGCGGCACTGGGAACGGTGTTTGCCGCCTCACGCGATGCGGAGTCGCCGCTCCCCGTGGGCTCGGTCAAGACCAACATCGGTCATTTGGAGGGAGCAGCAGGCATCGCCGGGCTGCTCAAGACGGCGCTGAGCATCCACCACGGTGTCCTGCCGGCTCAGCTGAACTTCGTACGGGCGGACGACCGTGTTCCGCTCGACCGGTTGGGCCTGAGTGTTCAGCGGGAGAACACCCCGTGGCCGCACACCGGCTCTGAGCGGCTGGCCGGGGTCAGTTCATTCGGCGTGGGCGGCACCAACTGCCATGTGGTGATCTCCTCGCCGCCCGCGTCCGGTGCAGGGCTCGCCGCTGAGCCTGACCCGTCGGCCCGCCGCGCGGCGGGCGTAGTGCCGTGGCCGGTGAGCGGCAGGACCGCAGCGGCCCTGCGGGAGCAGGCCAGGAGACTGCACGACTGGGCGGAGGAGAAACCGGAGCTGGATCCGGCGGACGTGGCGTTCTCGCTTGCGACCACCCGTACGCCGATGGAGCACCGGGCGGTGACGATCGCAAGCGACCGCGAGGGACTGCTCGCGGGCCTTCGCGCCGTCGCCGCCGGAGAGACGGTCACCGGGACCGTGCGGGGCATGGCGACTCGCCCCGCCAAAACCGTCTTCGTCTTTCCAGGGCAGGGCTCGCAGTGGGGGCGGATGGCGGTGGAGCTGAGGCGCTCCTCCCCCGTCTTCCGGAGGCGGATCGAGGAGTGCGCCGACGCCCTGGCGCCCTTGACAGGCTGGTCACTGACCGACGTACTGGAGGGATCGGACGGCGCACCTCCGATGGACCGTCTGGACGTGGTCCCCTGCGTGCTGTTCGCGATGATGGTGTCGCTCGCCGAGCTGTGGCGTTCCCACGGGGTCGAACCCGACGCCATTGTGGGGCATTCCCAGGGAGAGGTCGCCGCCGCGTGCGTAGCCGGTGCCCTGACACTGCCGGAGGCTGCCCGGATCGTCGCCGTGCGCTCCCGGGCCGTCAAGCGGTTCGCGGGCAGCGGCGGCCTGGTGTCTGTGGCCAGGTCCGAGGAGGAGACCCTCCGTCTCGTGGAGCAGTGGGGCGGCCGACTGTCCATCGCCGTGGTGAACGGCAGCGCGTCCACCGTCGTCAGCGGCCTCAACGAGGTTCTCGACGAGTTGCTGGCCATGTGCCGGGAGGCGGGGATACGGGCGCGCCGGATTCCTTCCACCGACTACGCGGGCCATTCGTCGCAACTCGACGTGCTGCACGACGACGTGACGTCGGCGCTCGCCGGACTCCGTCCGCGCGGAGTACCCGTCCCCTTCTATTCCACCGTCACCGGCGGCCGTATCGACACCGCGGGTCTGGACAACGCGTACTGGTTCCACAACATGCGTGACACCGTGCGCTTCGCGAAGGCCACGCGCGCCCTGCTCTCGGACGGCTACGAGGTGTTCCTTGAGATCAGCCCGCACCCCGTCCTGGTGCAGGGCATCGAGGAGACAGCCGAGAGTTCGCGAGGCGAGGAGACGACGGCAGGTCAAGTGTCCGCGCTAGGCACGCTGCGACGGGACGAGGGTGGGCTCGACCGCTTCCTCACGTCCCTCGCCGAGGCCTATACGCGCGGGGTCGACGTGGACTGGACGGCAGCGTCCGAGGAGACAGGAGCGCGGAGGATCAAGCTGCCCTGCTACGCCTTCCAACGGCAGCGGCACTGGCTGGATTCGGCGGCGGGTCCGTCCCCGGCAGATGCCGCGGACGCAGGACGTCGTCACGTTCACCCCACGACGGAGGCGGCCGTGTCCTGGCGGGAGGAGGGCGGCATCCGGAGCGAATCCGAGGCGTTGGAGCTGCTTCGTAGGCACGCAGCCGACTTGCTCGGACACCCGGGCCCGGAAGCAGTCGACCCGGCTCATCGCTTCCGCGACCTGGGCTTCACTTCGCTCACGGCGCTTGACCTGCGGAACCGCCTTCAGGACGCGACGGGACTGCGGCTGCCGTCCACGCTGCTATACGACCACCCCACTCCCCAGCAGGCGGCCCGCTTCCTGCTCGAGCAAACCCATGGCCCGCACGCGGCGGATGCGGCCACTATGGATGGGGCGGACATGGTGGCCGCCGCGCCCCCGGGACCTGGCGAGGTCGAACCCCTCGCCATCGTGAGCATGGCCTGCCGCTTTCCCGGCGGTGCTGACACCCCCGAACGGCTGTGGCACCTAGTGGCCTCCGGCACCGACGCCATCTCGGAGTTCCCGGGGAATCGCGGCTGGGACCTGGAAGGTCTGTACGATCCGGAACCCGGCCGCCCCGGCAAGACCTACGTCCGCAGTGGCGGGTTCCTGCACGACGCCGACCGCTTCGACGCCTCGCTCTTCGGTATCAGCCCCCGTGAGGCCCTGGCCATGGACCCGCAACAACGGCTGCTGCTCGAAACCGCCTGGGAAACGCTGGAACGCGCCGGAATGGACCCCATGTCGTTGGGCGGCAGCCGGACCGGGGTCTTCGTCGGAGCCATGGCGGGAGACTACGGGCCCCGGCTGCACGAGATACCCGAGGAGGTCCAGGGTCACGCGCTCACCGGGCTCGCCGCCAGCGTGCTGGCTGGAAGACTCTCCTACACCTTCGGGTTCGAAGGCCCCGCGATGACATTGGACACCGCCTGCTCCTCCGCGCTCGTGGCCCTGCACCAGGCAGCTCAGTCGGTGCGCTGCGGGGAGAGCGACATGGCACTCGCGGGCGGTGTGACTGTGATGTCGCAGCCCGGTGTCTTCCTGGAGTTCAGCAGGCAGCGCGCCATGTCCTCGGATGGGCGGTGCAAGTCCTTCTCGGCCGACGCCGACGGCACCGGCTGGAGCGAAGGCGTGGGACTGCTGCTGGTCGAGCGCCTGTCCGATGCCCGGCGTCAGGGCCACCCCGTCCTCGCGCTGCTGCGCGGCTCGGCGACCAACCAGGACGGCGCCAGCAACGGACTCACCGCCCCCAACGGGCCGTCTCAGGAACGAGTAATGCGGGCCGCGATGGCCGACGCCGGGCTGGAGCCGCACCAGATCGACATGGTCGAGGCGCATGGCACGGGCACCCGACTGGGCGATCCGATCGAGATCCAAGCGCTGACAGATGCCTACGGCCGGGGCAGGAAGCAAAGCCATCCCCTGCGGATCGGTTCGCTGAAGTCGAACATTGGCCACACTCAGGCCGCGGCCGGAGCGGGCGGAGTCATCAAGATGGTGTTGGCTCTGCGGCACGGACTCATGCCACGCACCCTGCACGCGCTAACGCCGACGCCGCACGCTGACTGGTCGGCAGGTCTGGTGCGTCCCCTGATCGAGGAAGTCCCCTGGCCCCGGGGCGAGCAGCCCCGTAGAGCCGGTGTCTCCTCTTTCGGTCTCAGCGGTACCAACGCTCACGTAATCCTGGAGGAGGCCCCAGACATTCCGCGGCCCGCCCAGGCCGGGGAGGGGCCCGCGGACGCGGAACAGGCCGCCGGCGCGGTGCCGGTGCTGTGCCCGGTCTCCGGACACAGCACCGAGGCACTGCGAGCGCAGGCCGCCGCATTGCGCGAGCACTTCGCCAGCCGCCCTGGGCAACCTCTGTCGGACGTCGCCCTCTCTCTGGCGACCGGTCGGGCAAACCTGGACCACCGCGCGGTCGTCCTAGCCCAGGACACCGCGCACTTCCTGATCGGCCTGGAAGCACTGGAGAACGGCAGACAAGCGCCCGGCCTTGTACGGGACAGCGCCTCCACACGGGGATTCGGCATACTGTTCGCCGGGCAGGGAAGCCAGCGGCCGGGCATGGGCCAGGAGCTGTACCGCGCCTTCCCGGTGTTCGCCGAAGCCCTCGACGAGGTGTGCGGGCACCTCGACCCGTATCTCGAACGTCCGCTCCAGCAGGTGATGTTCGCCCCGGAAGGGTCAACGGCGGCCGCACTGCTCGACCGCACCCGCTACACCCAGCCCGCCCTGTTCGCCTTCGAGGTCGCGCTGTACCGGCTCGTCGAACGGCTCATCCAAACCCCCGCTGTCCTGATGGGCCACTCGGTCGGCGAGTTGGCCGCCGCGCACGTCGCCGGTGTACTGAATCTGTCCGACGCCTGCACCCTCGTGGCTGCCCGGGGCAGGCTGATGCAGGCGTTGCCCTCCGCCGGTGCGATGGTCTCCCTCCAGGCGACGCAGGACGAGGTGCGGCTACTCATCGAGGGGGGCACCGGCGCCCTCGACATAGCCGCGGTGAACGGCCCGAACTCCGTTGTCATCTCCGGCGACCAGGAGGCGGCCGAGGAACTGGCCGAACGCTGGCGGGCCGCGGGGCGGAAAGCATCTCGGCTGCGGGTCAGCCACGCCTTCCACTCGCCGCACATGGACGGGATGCTGGCGGAGTTCGGTGACATCGCCCGCGGCCTGCGGTACGCCGCGCCGCAACTGCCGGTCATCTCCAACGTGACCGGTCGCCCGGCGGCTGAGAACGAGATCCGCTCGCCGGCCTACTGGGTGCGTCACGTGCGCGAAGCTGTCCTCTTCGACTCTGGCGTCCGGCGGATGGCCGCTGACGGCGTGGGCTCCTTCCTCGAACTCGGCCCGCGCGGACAGCTCTCGGCGATGGGGCGACTGTGCCTGGCCGACAGAGTCGCGTCGGGCGAGGCGCACTTCGTGTCCGCCGTCCGCGGGGACCGTCCGGAGGCCGAGACGATGGTCGAGGCCATGGCGGAACTACACTGCAGGGGTGTGGCGCTGGACTGGAAAGCACTCCTCGGTGGCCACGCGGGACCCCGTGTCGCACTGCCGACGTACGCCTTCCAGCGCGAGCGCTACTGGCTCGCGGAAGCGGAAACCAGGTCCGCGGACCTCAGTTCGGCGGGGCTGCGATCCGCTGGACATCCCCTGCTGGGCGCGGCCGTTGAGCTGCCTGACACCTCGGGGTTCGTCTTCTCGGGGCGGCTGTCCCTGGGCAGCCACCCCTGGCTCGCCGACCACTCGGTACTGGGCACCGTCCTGCTCCCCGGCGCCCTCTTCGCGGAATGGGCGCTCCACGCCGCGCGCCGCCTGGGCACGGACCAGGTCGCGGAACTGACGTTGGAGACGCCGCTGATCCTGCCCGAGCAAGGAGCCGTCGACATCCGCCTCACGGTGGACGGCCCCGATGCCGCCGGCAATCGCCGCGTCACCGTGCACTCACGGGCCGAGGATCACCTGACCGCGGAGTGGACACGGCACGCGGTCGCGGTCCTGGCGACCGACGCGGACCACGACCTCGCCACCCCGTCACCGGCATCCCCGGCGCGTACGGCCGGCTGGCCCCCGCCAGGGGCCGAGCCGGTGGACACCAACGGACTGTACGACCGGCTCGACGGAAGAGGCTTCCACTACGGCCCTGCCTTCCGCGGCTTGCGCGCCGCCTGGCGCGGTGGGGACGACGTCTTCGCGGACGTCGAGGTTGATTCGGGGCTGACGGTGCCCGCAGGCGGCTTCCTCCTTCACCCGGTCCTTCTCGACGCGGCCCTGCACGCGGCGTTCATCCCGTTCCTGGACGCGGCCGGCGGCACCTACCTGCCGTTCGCCTGGCGCGGGGTGCGGGTACATGCTCCCGGCGCGCGAGCCGCGCGCGTCCACGTCACGCCGAACGGCACAAACGCGGTGACAATCACCGTCACCGATGCCGATGGCGCACCGGTGGCCTCGGTCGAGTCGCTGGCCTTCCGCCCGGTGACGGCCGAGCAGCTGGGCACAGGACACGCTGCCCAGCTGCTGCAGCTCGTATGGAAGGCGATCCCGAAGCCGCGGGCCGCACCCGCGAGCAGTCAGCAGTGGGCCTTTGTGGGCACCGACCACACCGGGGTGACCGGCGCGTTGAAGTCGGCCGGAGGCCAGATCGCCACCTACCAATCGCTGCACTCCCTGGACGACGGACTGCGGCGCGGCGAGCCGGCCCCCGACGCCGTCCTCGTCTCCTGCACCGATGAGACCACCGACGTGCGGACCGCTGTCCAGCGGGCACTCGTCCTGATTCAGGAATGGCTCGCCGACAGCCGGCTGGCCGGTTGCCGACTGGCGTTCATCACCCGGGGCGCCGTCTCCGCGGAACCGGGGGAGGACGTCCCTGATCTGGCCGGAAGCGCAGTGTGGGGCCTGGTACGCGGTGCTCAGTCGGAGCATCCCGGTCGGTTCGTCCTGGTGGATCTGGACGAGGTGGACGGGGCCGGCGGCGCTCTCACCGCCGCTGTGGAATCCGGTGAACCGCAACTCGCCGTCCGCCGGGAGAACCTGACCATCCCCCGTCTGAAACGCTGCCGACCGGTGGGGCACGAACCCGCGGACGGTCCGCCCGTACCCGCCCGCCGCTGGGACCCGCGACGCACCGTCCTGGTGACCGGCGGCACCGGTGCCCTCGGCGCCCTGGTCGCCCGCCATCTGGTGGGCAGGCACGGAGTGCGGCGCCTGCTGCTGCTCAGCCGCCGGGGGCCCGGCGCTCCGGGTGCCGACGAACTGGCCGCGGAACTCCGCGAGCTGGGCGCCCATGCCGACGTGGTGGCCTGCGATGTGGCCGACCGGGCCGACCTGGAACGCTCCCTGGCCGCGATACCCGCCGAGCACCCGCTCGGGACCGTGATCCACACCGCGGGGGTCGTGGACGATCAGATGGTCGCCGCGCTCACCCCGCGCAAGCTGGATACGGTGCTGCGGCCCAAGGTGGACGCGGCTCTGCATCTGCACGAACTGACCCGTGAACGCCCGGACTGTGAACTGATCCTCTTCTCCTCGGCAATCGGCGTGCTGGGCGGCGCGGGGCAAGCCAACTACGCGGCGGCGAACGCCTTCCTGGACGCACTGAGCCACCGGCGCAGGGCCACCGGCCTGCCGGGGATCTCGCTGGCCTGGGGACTGTGGGGCCATGCCGACGGGCTCGCCGGGAAGCTGGGACCCACCGGACTGACCCGGATGAGGAGCTGGGGCGTGGCACCGCTCTCCGTCGACCAGGGACTCGCCCTGCTGGATGCCTCCGCCACCCGGGATGAGGCCGTGCTCGTGCCGGTGCGGACCGACGAAGGAGTCCTGCGCTCCCGCCCCGACACCGTCCCCGCGGTACTGCTCGAGCTCACCAAGCCGCGCCGTTCGGATCGCCCGCTGCCCGTCGGGCCGTCCGACGAGGGGCGGGAACTGAGAGGACGACTTCGCCAACTGCCTGCGGCCGAACAGGAACTGACCGTCCTTGAGCTGGTATGCGCCGAAGTGGCCGCCGCGCTCGGGCACGTGAGCGCGGCCGCTGTCGAGCCGGAACGGGAGTTCAGTACAGCAGGGCTCGACTCGCTCACCACCCTGGAACTGAACACCCGGCTGAACCGGGCGACAGGGGTGCGGCTGTCGGCCACGGCGGCCTTCGACCACTCCACCCCGGCCGCGCTGGCCGGGCACCTCGCAGGCCTGATCAGAAGTCAGCCGGCATGACACCGCACAGCGACCGGTCTCCAGAGCACGGACTGCGCCACGCCGACGGAGGGAAGAGACTATGCACATAGTGATCGCCGGTGCCGGGGTGATCGGCCTGGCCACCGGCTGGCGGCTCCTCCAGCGCGGCCTGGGCGTGACCGTCATCGACCCCGCCCCCGGCAGCGGCGCCTCGCACGCGGCGGCCGGAATGCTCACTCCGATCGCGGACAAGACGTGCGAGGACGGGGCACTGCTGCGGCTCTGCCTGGCTTCGCATGAAGCCTACCCGGACTTCGTCACCGAGCTCGAAGAGGTCTCCGGGCTGCGCACGGGATACCGGCGTGACGGCATTCTGGAAGTCGCTTTCGGCGGAGCCGACCTGGCAGTCCTGGAGAACGAGCGGCGTTTCCGGGACTCGGTCGGGGTCGCTTCCCGCACGGTCAGCGCCGCCGAGTGCCGCGAACTGGAACCCATGATGGCTCCCGAGGTGAGCGGTGGTCTGCTGGTCCCCGGCGACGGCTCGATCGACCCTCGTCTCCTCACCGACGCGCTGCTGACCGCTTTCCGGTCCCTCGGCGGCACGTTCGTCGCCGACCGAGTGACGGACGTGCTGGTCGACGACCGCGCGACCGGCGTACGACTGGGCAACGACGACATCGTGCACGCCGACCGAACGGTGCTCGCGGCGGGTTGCTGGACGCATCGGATAGGCGGGCTGCCACCCGGCGTGGTGCCGGAGATCAGACCCGTCAAGGGACAGACTCTGCGGCTACGTCCGGACCCCGCCGCCCCCGGCGGCGGCGCGTCCCCGAAACGCACCACCCGCGGCCGCATCCGCGGATCCGCGGTGTACCTGGTGCCGCGCACCGACGGTGAACTCGTCGTCGGCTCCACACACGAGGACCGGGGCTACGACCGGACCATCACTGTCGGCGGCCTGTGGAAGCTCATGCGGGACGCCCAGGGGCTGCTACCCGGGGTCGCCGACATGGCCTTCGCCGAAGCCGCCGCGGGCCTGCGGCCCGGTTCCCCCGACGATCTACCGCTGCTGGGCAGCACCATCGTTCCTGATCTCCTGCTGGCCACCGGGCACTTCCGTTTCGGGGTGATGCTCACTCCCGTGAGCGCCGGGGCCATGGCGGACCTGCTGGTCACCGGCGAACTGCCAGAGGTCGCCAAGCCGTTCTCCCCTGACAGGTTCGCCCTGTGAAGGCCGCTGCCGGTGGTACCGAGCGGCCCCGGCCGCGGAGTGGCAACCCGCCGCTCCACCGAGCCTCGTGCCCCGCTCCCCAGAGCAACGATCGATTGCCGTGAAACGAGGTGTGCAGACCATGACCGCCGTCGCACTCGGTCTTCCCATGACCGCGCCGCCCAGCCTGCCGGACGTGCTCAGATTCCGTAGCGAGCAACAGCCCGACGATACCGCCTACGTCTTCCTGCGCAACGGCGAGATCCCTGGGGACGACCTGACCTACCGGGAGCTCGACCTCGCCGCTCGCGCCAGAGCCGCGGCCGTCGCCGAGCTCGGCGTCAGCAGCGCCGTGCTGCTGTACCCGTCCGGACTCGAATTCATCCGGGCCCTGCTCGGCTGCATGTACGCGCGCGTGGCCGGCGCGCCCGTACAGGTTCCTACGCGGGCGCGGGGCCTGCGGCGGCTGCGGCGTATCGCCGACGACGCGGGCACCACGACCGTCCTCACGACGGCAGCCGTCAAGCGCGAACTGGAGGAGCACTTCGGTGACCAGCCGGAACTGGCCGGGCTGACCCTGGTGGACACCGAGTCGCTGCGGCCGGAAGCAGCCGCCGAATGGAACGGGCCCGCTCCGGAACCCGACGACATCGCCCTGCTCCAGTACACCTCCGGCTCGACCGGAGACCCCAAGGGCGTGATAGTCACCCACGCCAACTTCCGCGGCAACGTCGTCGAGACCGACGACCTGTGGCCATGCGGGGTCGACGGCGCCATCGTGAACTGGCTGCCGCTCTTCCACGACATGGGAATGCTGTTCGGCGTGGTGCTCCCGCTGTGGGCCGGTGTCCCCGCCTATCTGATGGCCCCGGAAGCGTTCGTCCGCCGCCCGGTGCGCTGGCTGGAGGCGATCGACCGCTTCCGCGGCACCCACTCCGCCGCCCCCAGCTTCGCCTACGAACTGTGCGTACAGGCCGCGGCGGAGGGCAACCTGCCCGAACGTCTCGACCTGTCCTCCTGGCGAGTCGCGGTCAACGGAGCCGAGCCGGTGCGTCCGCACACGGTTCGCGCCTTCACGGACACCTTCGCTCTCCAGGGTTTCGACCCGCGGGCGATGTGTCCGGGGTACGGGCTCGCCGAGAACACCCTGAAGGCGTCCGGAAGCCGCCAGGACCGTGAACCCGCGGTGCTCCGGCTCCTGGCCGACGCCCTCCAGGAGGGCCGGGTGGTACTAGTGGATGCGACTGGCGCCTTCGAGGACAACGGACCGGATGTCGTTCCCGTCGTGGGTTGCGGGAGCACCATCGGCGCCACACGCATACGTATCGTGGCCCCCGACACCCGCACCGCCTGCCCGCCGGACAGGGTCGGTGAGATCTGGGTCAGCGGCCCCTGCGTCGCCGGGGGCTACCGGGGCAGGCCGGAGGAGACCAGGGAGACCTTCGCCGCGCGCGTAGCGGGAGAGGAGGACAGCGGTACGTGGTTGCGTACCGGCGACCTCGGTTTCCTGCACGACGACGAGGTCTTCGTCACCGGCCGCCTGAAGGACGTCATCATCCGTAAGGGCCGTAACTACTACCCGCAGGACATCGAGCTGTCGGCGGAGAGCGCCGCCCCCGGACTGCGTCCCAACTGCGCCGCCGCCTTCTCGGTGGACGACGGAATGACGGAGCGGCTCGTCGTGATGGTGGAGGTGGACGGGCGGGTGCTCCGGGACACCGGCGAACAGGGGCTGCGGGAGCGCGTCCGGGACGCTGTCCGTGACGCCCACCGGCTGGAGGTGGACGAGATCATGCTTATCCGCCGCGGATCGCTGCCCAAGACCTCCAGCGGCAAGGTCCAGCGCCGGGCGTGCCGATTGCGCTTTCTGGACGGCGAGTTCAGCACCATCGCCCCGGCCGCGCGGCGGAGCCTGTGATGGCGGCCCGGTTGCGCTCCGCCGATGCCGTCGCGGGCTCCCGCATCGTGGGTCTCGGCGCGTACCGGCCCGCCCGGATCGTTTACAACGACGAGGTGATCCGCTCCATCGACTCCAGTGACGAATGGATCCGCCGACGGTCAGGGATCGTCAGCCGGCGCTTCGCCGAACCGGACGAGACCGTGGTCACCATGGCGGCTGAGGCAGCGGTGAAGGCACTGGCGCAAGCGGGTGTCGCACCCGGCGCGGTCGGTACGGTGCTCCTCGCCTCGATGTCCCACCTGGAACAGTCCCCACCCGCCGCGCCGCAGGTTGCCCACCAGATGGGTGCCCATGCCGCGTCGGCCGTGGACATAGGCGCCGCCTGCGCCGGCTTCTGCCACGCGCTGGCCGTCGCCGACTCCCTGATTCGCTCCGGTGCCAGCGGCCATGTCGTCGTGGTCGGCTCGGAGAAGATGTCCGACATCGTCGATCCCACCGACCGCGGCACGGCGTTCCTCTTCGGTGACGGCGCCGGCGCGGTGGTGGTCGGCCCCGCCCACGAGCCCGGTATCGGCCCCGTGGTGTGGGGAGCCGACGGCGAGCAGCGGGACCTCATCGCGCACTCGGGGTCCTGGCTGGATGTCCGCGATGGGGCGGCCCGCTGGCCCACCCTGCGGATGTCCGGACCCGAGGTGTACCGCTGGGCGACGCGGACCGTGCCGCGGATCGGGCAACAGGCCCTGGACGCCGCGGGTCTCGACGTTCAGGACCTCGCCGCGTTCATCCCCCACCAAGCCAATGTCCGCATCGTCGACGGGGCGGCCAAAGCGCTGCGTCTGCCCCCGCACGTGGTGGTGGCCCGAGATGTCACCGAGGCGGGCAATACGTCCGCCGCGTCCATCCCGCTCGCGATGGACAGCCTCCGCACGCACGGCGCAGTCGAGGGCGGTGGCCACGCGCTCCTTGCCGGATTCGGGGCAGGCGTGACGTATGCGGCACAGGTGGTGACCCTGCCATGACGGGGTGCCGTACGCCGCAGTTCTCCGCCGGGAGACGAGAGGGAGGCGGACCCAAGCATGCCGCACAACCTCCGAAGCATGCTGGTGCTCCTGCACCAACTCGCCCTTGTCATCGAGGGCGCAGCAGCGTTATTAACTCCCGGCCCAGGTCGCTGCTCGACCCCGGCGTGGAGGTCTGGCTGCTGCGCGGTGGCGAGATGACGCATCTCCCTACCGGCGCAGACGGGTGTTCAGCGTCGGCATCAACCTCAAGTCCCTGCACGCCGGAGTCATTTCCCTCGTTGACCTCCACTGCTACGTGAACTGGGCCACATCTACAAGACCCTTCGCGGCATTCGCGTTGACGACGCAGCGCTCTGGCGAGCGCCGACGGTCGAGAAACCCTGGGTGGCCGCGGTCGACGTGTTCGCCATCGCCATCGGCGCCCAGCTGCTGCTCGTGTTCGACCACGTCCTCACTGCGTCGGGCACCTTCCTCAGCCTGCCGCAGCAAAACAGCCGGTACTGCCCCCGGGGCCTCGGGCTCCACCTGAGTCGGCCGTCGGGTCCCGCCTCGCCCGGCAGGTAATTCTCGAAGGCCGCCGGATCCGGGCGCCGGAGCCGGAGGCCCGGCTGCTGGTCGACGAGAGCGCCGAGCTGGACCCTGCCATCGAGCGGAGCGTCGAACGCCTTCGCGGACCCGCCGTGGTCGCCAACCGGCACATGCTGAACCTCGCCGAGGATCCAGTGGACGAATTCAGCCGTTACATGACCGAGTTCGCACTCCAGCAGGCTTTGCGTCTTTACAGCTGCGACGTGCGTGACAAGGTCGGTCGCTTCTCCGCGGCGAAGACGGCGAGCCGGAATGAGCGGTGTGCAGGAGCCACGTGTCCGCTACGAGAAGAAGGACCGCGTCGCCGGCTTCACGGTCGACCGGCCCGCCGTGCTCAACGCCATGGACCTGTGCACGCGCGAGGAACACGCGAAGATCTGGAACGACTTCGAGGCCGACGACGAGGCCTGGGGCGCCGTCCTGACCGGCGCCGGTGACCGCTCCTTCTCGGTGGGGCAGGATGT
Organism: Streptomyces sp. NPDC048484; assembly: GCF_040651415.1. NCBI lineage: Bacteria > Bacillati > Actinomycetota > Actinomycetes > Kitasatosporales > Streptomycetaceae > Streptomyces > Streptomyces sp. NPDC048484. The sequence continues at coordinate 7,350 of NZ_JBEZJY010000085.1, read as the reverse complement.
GCGCGAGCGGACGCGGCTGGACTGGGAGGGAGCGCCGCGGTCGATGTCCGGGAGCCGCGGCTGACCGACCGGTTCGGCCTGCCCGAACCCATGAACGCCCGGGTGAACGGCTACCCGCTGGGCGGTGGCATCGAACTTGCCCTGGCCTGGGACCTGATTGCCGCCTCCGACCACGCGGTTCGCCCTGTCCGAGGCCCGCCTCGGCCTGGTGTCCGGTGCCGGCGGTGCGTTCAGACTCGCCCGGTAGCTTCCGATGAAGATGGCGATCGGGTACCTGCCGACCGGCCGTCGCATGACGGCTGACGTCGCGCTTCGCTTCGGTCTGGTCAAACGAGATGGGTGCCGCCCGAACAGCTCGACGAGTGTGTCGACACGGGGCCGGACGACTTGCTGCGCAGCGCCCCGCTTGCCGTCCGGTCGATTAAGGAGGCGGTGTCTGAGGTTGATGGGCATACCGGTGGAGGAGCGGTTCAGCACCCCGTCCGAGTGGGAGCAGCGGCGGCGGAACAGCCAGGACGCCATCGAGGGGCCGCTGGCGCTCACGGAGCGGCGCGAACCTCGGTAGCTGGGCCGCTGCCGAGGAGGGCGCGCTGCGCCCCCCTCGGCTCGCTCAGCCCTCGGCCCACCCGTGGTTCTTGCCGAACTGCAGCAGTCCGCCACGGACCTGCAGAATTTGCTCGCCGGTCAGTGAGGGCGCCGCGGTCAGCAGGACCTCGGTGACCTCTTGGAGATACTCGTCCGCGGCGAGCACGTCGCACAGCGAGTCGTCGCCGTCGGCCTGCCTGGCCGGGGGAGCAGCCGCTACAACGGGCGCCGCAGGATTGTGCGGTTTGCCGTCCGCTCCGTCGGCGAGCCGGACGGACGTGGCCTTCAGCCCGCGGTCGCCCTCCTCGACATCGAACTCGACGGCGAGGCCCGGATGCAGGTAGTGCTCGGGGATCCGTAGATCGTTCACGTGCAGGAAAACATCCTCCTCTCCATCCTGCGGAGCGATGAATCCGTAACCTCGCACACCGTCGAACCGCACCACACGACCGGCAACCATGCCACCAACCCCCAAACAAACCGGGCCACGTGCCCGGACCAACACACCTTGGGTTAGTAAGATAAGCCAGGGGGCCCGGTGAAGCGAGTGCACAGCTCACTGGGACACAGAGGAATCGGACCAGACGTCGACGGCCAGCAGCCGGGACGGTTCCGGGCTCGCGGTCCGGTGCATGAGAAGTTCGACGAGCCCTTGGCCCGGTGCGTGCTCGATGTTGACCCCGATCTCGCCAACGACCGCGAACACCCGAGGCGAGTGAGTGTCGTGGGTGTTCCGCAGCCGCCACCAAGCAGGTACGACCTGGGCGGCTTTGTAGGGCCGGTTACCCAGGGGAGTGAGTACGAGCCTGGGGAGGTTGCCAGGCTCATCAGGAGCCTCCGCTACTGCCTCCGAGTGAACTGGACCGCCCACGCCGCACACCTCGCCGACAGGGCCACGCACTCGGGCTCTCGATGGTCCGACCCGGTGGCAGGCATCCCGCGGCACGAGTTCGTGCCGCGATGGTGGCACCGCGGCACTGGAGGATGGACCCTCAACGTGGGAGAGGACGACCATCAGCGATGGCTCGACACCGCGTACAGCGACCGCTCACTCATCACCAGCGTCGGCCCTCTTCACGCCGACCACGCCGCGCAGAATGACCACCCCGTCGGCCTGCCGACATCGTCGAGCACCCTGCCGAGTCTGCTCGTGCGCATGTTCCCGCACGCCCGCCTCGACGACCTCCAGGTCACCAGCATCGATGTCGACCCCTACCTCGTCGACGCCGCCCGCGAGCGCCTGGAGCACATCAAACTGCGCCCCAACCTCGCGACGCTGGACGCCACCGGCGAACTGCCCGGAGCCTACGACCGCATCGTGGCCACCGTCGGCGTCCGGCCGGTACCCGTCAACTGGCTCGCCGCGCTCCGACCCTGCGGTCGGCTGGTGACGACGATCGGCGGCACATCGCTCATCGTCACTGCCGATAAGCGGCAGGACGGCAGCGCCGTCGGCCGAGTCGAGTGGGACCGCGCCGGCTTCATGCGCACCCGGCACGGCGCCGACTACCCACCAGAGACGCGGCAGATTCTTGCCGCGGTGCGCGAATCAGGACGGAGAGGACGTCACCACCGGCCCCTATCCGGTCGTCGACGTCGAGCAGGCGTGAGACCTGGCCTCGATGCTCGACATCACGGTGCCGGGCATCCTGTACGGCTACACGGAAGACGCCGGGCTACGCACGGCGTGGCTCGCGCACCCGGACGGCTCCTGGCCCCGCGCCACAGCCGTGGGCTCCGACCCGTCTACGGTTCACCAGTGGGGGAGCGGTCGCCTGTGGGACACCCTCGACGAGATCCGCGCCTACTGGCTCCAGCACGGCGAGCTCCCTGTGCGTGGAGCCCACGTCCTGATCACACCGGACGGCAGAACGAGACTCGCTCGCGGTGCGTGGAGGGCAGAGCTATAAGCACTTCACACACCGCGTGGGTCCAGCGCAGCCGCGCTACAGGCCCTGGCGCCTGGAGGTTCAGAAGGCTCCCCGTGCGGCCTTGGGCGTTGGGTCTGGGGTGGAGGTGGTAGAGGGCCCATACGCTGCCGTGCGTCGACCACTTGGCTGTGTGCGTGAGTAGCGACACCGTCTGTCGGTCAGCGGCGGCAGCACCCGGTCTTGTCGGGGAGCGGTATCACCGAGTTTCGACACCGCCTGGGTGCTTGCGGTGGGAGCATTGAGGTGCTCTGCGTGGTGAGGGGGCGTGGATGCCGCCGAAGTCCAAAGTCGATCTGTACGCGGCGATCCGCCGTGATTCCCGGGCCGGACTGTCGAGCCGGGCCCTGCAGCGTAAGTACGGAGTGGGCTTCCGCACGGTTCGCAAAGCGCTGACCTCGGTCTGGCCGGAGCCGCGTAAGAAGCTCCCGCCGCGCAGGACACGGCTGGACCCTTACAAAGGGCTGGTCGATGAGATGCTGCGGGCGGATCTCACCGCACCGCGGAAACAGCAGCACACCGCCAAACGGATCTTCGACCGGCTGGTTGCCGAGCACTGCGCGGACGACATCACCTACGGAATTATCCGCGCCTACGTCGCGGAGCGTCGCGAGGAGATACGGATCGTGGCTGGCCGGGGCATCGCGAAGGCGTTCGTGCCTCAGTCCCACCGGCCGGGCGCCGAGGCGGAGGTCGACTTCGGCGACGTGACGATCCGTCTGGCTGGCCAGCAGGTCAAGTGCAGCCTGTTCTCCTTCCGCCTGTCGTACTCGGGCAAGGCCGTGCACCGGGTGTCCGCCTCCGGCGGCCAGGAGGCGTTCTTCGAAGGGCATGTCCACGCTCTGAGCGTGCTCGGCGGGGTGCCGACCGGCAAGGTCCGTTACGACAACCTCAACTCGGCTGTCGCCCAGGTGCTGGGCTTCAACCGGGCCCGGGTGGAGACCGAACGGTGGACCGCATTCCGCTCTCACTTCGGCATCGAGGTCTTCTACTGCCGCCCCGGCATTGAGGGGGCTCACGAGAAGGGCGGGGTGGAGGGGCAGATCGGTTACTTCCGGCGCAACCACTTTGTCCCCGTTCCCGAGGTCGGCTCGCTGGCCGAGCTGAATGCGATGGTCGACCGCTGGGACGAGGAGGACGACGCCCGGCGGATCCGCTCTCGCCCGCGGACGGTCGGCGAGTACTTCGCCGCGGAACAGCCGTTGCTGAAGCCGTTGCCGGTCGAAACGTTCGAGACGGGCCGGCTGTTCGCACTGCGGGTGGACCGCTACGGCCAGATCAGCGTCCGCACGAACCACTACTCGGTGCCGGTGCGGCTGATCGGGAGACGGGTGCGCGTGATGCTGCACGCCTCCGAGCTGGTGGTCTACGACGACGGCGTCGAAGTCGCCCGGCACGAACGGCTGATGACCAAGGCCGGGTCCCGGCTGGTGCTGGACCACTATCTGGAGGCGCTGGTCCGCAAACCGGGAGCCCTGCCCGGATCGACCGCGCTGGAACAGGCCCGATCGGCGGGGAAGTTCACCCCGGTCCACGACGCCTGGTGGGCAGCGGCCTGCAAGGCGCACGGCGACCGGGACGGCACTCGGGCGCTGATCGAGGTCCTGCTGCTGGGCCGGCACATGCCGCACGAGCACCTTGTCGCCGGAATCGCTGCGGCGCTGCGGGCGGGAGCGATGACCTCGGACGCTGTCGCGCTGGAGGCCCGCAAAGCAGCGGAGGCCGACGACACCACCGCCCCGACCGTGCTGCCTGAAGGGCCGGAGTCCGACCGGTTCGGGCATCCGAAGGTCACGTCCCTGACCGAGCGGAGGCTGGCGCACCTACCGCCGGACAACCGGCCGCTGCCCTCGGTGGCCGTCTACGACCAGTTGCTGCGACGACGCCGGCCCGGCGGCCGGCCCAACCCCGAGGGAGAAGAGCCGTGACCGTCAAACGCCACCGTGGTCTGACCGAGCAGGCCGCCGACGCGGCCATCGAAGCATCCTGCAAGGCACTGCGACTGCCCACAATCCGGGGTCAGTTCGCTGACATTGCCGAGTAGGCGGCCAAGGGCCAGATGACCTACCGCGGGTTCCTCGCGGAACTGCTGCTGGCCGAGTGCGACGACCGGGCCCGTCGGCGTTCCGAGCGCCGGATCAAGGCCGCCTCATTCCCCCGGGAAAAGTCCCTGCGGCAATTTGATTTCGACTCCAACCCGAATATCGACCCGGCCGTGATTCACACCCTCGCATCCTGCGAATGGGTGAAGAAGGGACTTCCGCTCTGCCTCATAGGAGATTCCGGCACGGGGAAGTCCCACTTGCTGATCGCGCTCGGAACCGAGGCCGCGATGGCGGGCTACCGGGTGAAGTACGTCCTGGCCACCAAGCTGGTCAACGAGCTGGTGGAGGCCGCCGATGAGAAGCAGCTGACCAAGACGATCGCCCGCTACGGACGCGTCGATCTCCTCGCGATCGACGAACTGGGATACATGGAACTCGACAAACGCGGCGCCGAGTTGCTGTTCCAGGTCCTGACCGAACGAGAGGAAAAGAACAGCGTCGCCATCGCCTCCAACGAAAGTTTTGGAGGGTGGACCAAAACGTTTACGATCCCCGGCTCTGCGCGGCCATCGTCGACCGTCTCACCTTCGGCGGGAACATCATCGAGACCGGCACAGACTCCTTCCGTCTCTCCCAGACCCGAGCCAGGGCCGAACAGGCCGCAGGCTGAGGATCGCAACAGTCCCTTCCTCTGTTCGTTTCCGTGCTCCGTTCCACTACGCTCAAGGAGGTCATCAACTACCACATGACATCTGCCCGGTGATGAAGTCGGCGTGGGGTGCGCGTCCCCGCCCCAGCCGACACTGGACGGCTTCAGGCGCAGCCATGGGTCGGCACATCCGGACGCCGACGACCCCGATGGCGCGTCCCGCCGGGCGGCGAAAGGGATACGCCGTGCCTTCGGTTTCGGCGAACTACCGTACCCTGCTGCGCACTTCGGGTGCCGCGGCCTTCTTCCTTCCCGCCGTTGTCGGGCGTCTGGGCATTGCCATGACGGGAATCGGCATCGTCTGGCTGGTGCACACACGCACCGGGTCGTATACCGCCGCAGGTCTCGTCACCGGCGGGTTCGCTGTCGCTGACGCCGTTGCCGGGCCCCAGATCGGGCGCCTCGTCGACCGGTTCGGGCAGACGCGGGTGCTTCCCTGCGCGCTGGGCGCGCATGCCGGCGCCGTGGCGTTGCTGCTTGCCGGCGCCGTGCCGGACCTCGTCGCCGGAGTGCTCGTCGGGGCAACGCTGCCCCAGCTCGGTGCCCTGTCAGCCGCTCGCTGGTCCGCCCTGCTGTCCGGCGAACGGGTTGCCGCACTGCCCGCCGCCTTCGCGCTGGAGGCCCTCGCCAACGGCGTGTCCTACCTGGCCGGCCCGGCCCTGGTGAGCGTCCTCGGTGCAGCGGGCCGCCCAGGCGCCGGGGTGCTGCTCGCCGCCGCGCTCGTCGTCGGCGGCGGGCTCGCCTTCGCCGCCCAGCGCCGTACCATGCCGCCCCTCACCGGCCGCGCCGAGCGTCGGTACGCCGGGCGCGCCCTGCTCCGCTCCGCATTCCTGCGGCAGGCCGCGCTCGGCCTCGCGCTTGGGGTGTTCTTCGGCGCAATGCAGGTGTCCGTTGCCGCATACGCCGTTGGACGCGGCACGCCGGACGCGGCAGCCCTGCTCTATTTCGCCGCCAACTGCACCAATCTGGTGGGAGGTTGGGCCTACGGAGCGTGGCACCACGGCGGCTCACCCCGGCGCCGCCAGGCCGCAGCCGCCGCCTGCCTCGCCCTCGCGAGCCTCCCGCTGACCTTCCTCGACGCGCCCCTCGCGGTCGGCGCCACCCTCGCCCTGACCGGACTCGCCGTGCCGGTCCTCCTGATCCTCACCTCCGTCCTCACAGAGTCGTCGGTCCCGCGCGCCGTCCTCACCCAGGCGTTCACCTGGGGCAACTCCGCAAGCGCGGCGGGATCAGCGGGCGCCGCGGCAGCCGTGGGGCGGGTGGTTGACGCGGGCGGTGCACACGGCGGCTTCGTCGTGATGACGGGGGCCGCGATGGCGATGATGGTCCTGGCGCTCGGCGGTCTGCGGAACTCATCAGCAGTCGAGAACAAACGACCTTGACATGAGCCGAAGGACGGCCACCATCAGGACACCGAGGAAGGAGCCGAGCGCCCCCAAGCGGTGTCAAAACTTACCGACATTCTCCGCCTCACTGAACAGGAACCGCTGCCAGGACTCATCGAGATGCGGTGTTCTGTCTCATCGACAAAGCCATACGCCTCATTTTCTTCGTCGTTGGTGCGATCGAGGTCTTGGTTCAGCGCGTGCACAAGGCGTCGGCGAGGGAGAATTGCTGGCAGAACAAACTCCGGACGGTAGGCGTCGGGCGAGGCCGCCTGGTGCGCTCCAAGGTGGCGGTTGACGGTGAGGTGGCCCCCGGAGTGTGGACACAGGGGCTCATGCCGCGATTGAGAGTGCAGCTGCTCGCAGATGCTGCTGTTCGAATTCGGCTGGCGAGAGGTAGTTGAGTGCGCTGTGGCGCCTGCGGGCGTTGTAGTAGGTCAGCCACTGGAAGTCTCCAGCCTCGCCTGACGCATCGTTGAGAACAGTCTCTGGTGCATCGTCTCCCTCTTGAGCCCAGGGTCATTGCGTGAAGGCGGTCGGTCCGGTTCGCCGGTCTCGTGTGTGACGTGGCGTCATGTCCCAGCTTGGTGCGAGAAGAGCCCGGGAAGCAGAGCAGGCACGGCGCTGGTGATCATGTGGTTGTCGAGACCCATGAGAACCGAGCGAGACCGTGCCTGCCCGAACATCATCGCCCATGC
>NZ_JBEZJY010000084.1:0-24066 GCF_040651415.1 Streptomyces sp. NPDC048484 | reverse complement strand
GGACTTGCACCGGCTGGCTGCCCTGAGCTTGACGCTCGGTTACATCTCCTCAGCCTCCTTTCGAACCGGGACAATGCCCGAGCTGCTGGACGTACACTCCCCTATAGATTCCAGGTTCTGTCGACGATCATGTGATCCGGGCGGGCTGGACTCATCGCGCGAGCAAGACGCGTTTGCGAAGGAGATCGAGACCGGCCCGGCCGAACATCTGGCGTTTGAGCATCTTCAGCCGGTTGATGTTGCCTTCGACGGCGCCGGAACTGTGGGGAAGGGACAGTCCGTTGCGGACGGCGTCGAAGTCGCGGCGGAGGTTGCGGGCGAAGCCCGCGAGTGGGGCGAGGGAGTCTCGTTCGACCTCGGTGATCCAGTCCTCGAGGCGGTCGCCGTGGCGTGCGGTCATCATGACGGCGAACTTTCTGACATGAAGAGTGAGCCGGTCCAGCTCAGGATCGCGTTCACGCAGCCGATGAAGCTTTCCGGCGACCTCGTCCCGCAGGCGTTCGGGGTGGGTCATGATCCACGAGGTGACCTCGCGGACCGACGGAGGCTTCGGCCCCGGATCGGGTGCGTGTCCGCGCCCGGTGCGGTACTGCCGCAGATGACGTTGGACGGCCAACTCGCCTCCGGGGTAGCCCTGTTCCTGAATCTCTCGGTAGAGCTGGGTGGCGTTTCTGACGCCATCGTTCCAGCGCCGGTGCAGGTAACCGACATACGGGTCGACGACGTGCGCCCGCTGCAGGCTTTTGGCGACGACGTCGTCCGCGGAGGGGGCGTTAATCAGTTTGCGGACGGTGGCCTGGTGCAGTCCGAGTTTCCGTCCGATCCCCGCCTTCGACATACCCTGCTGCCACAACTCATGGGCAGCAGCATGTTGTTCACGGAGCCGAGTCACGATCTTCAGCTCTGTCGGCAGCTGGACCACCTGCGGTTCGTCGGGGGTGTCTGCGGGTTCCGAAGGCGGTTCGGCCAGACGGGAGCGATGACCGTTCACTGTCTTCTCGACCGCTTGGCCGAGATTGGCCCACAGATGATAGCGATCAGCGACCTGCTCGGCCTGCGGCGCTCCGATGCGTGCGCCCTCCGCGTAACCACTGGACCGGTCCCGGCAGATCACCTTCACCTCGGGGTGGCCGCGGAGCCATGCGGCGAGGTCTTCGCCCTCGCGCCCCTCGTAGAGATGCAGCGGACGGTGGGTGGCCATGTCGATCAGCACCGTGCCGTAGTGACGGCCCTTGCGGAAGGCGAAGTCGTCAACGCCGAGGACCTCCACCTCGCCGACCTCCGGATCGGGCAGGGCTCTGACCAGCCGCAGCAGCATGTCCTTGCCCACGGTGATGCCGACCGCGGAGGCCAGGCGGGCTCCTGCACGGCCGGCCAGGGCCAGTCCGATCCGCGTCAGCACCCCGCGCAATAGCGGGGTCTGCCGACTGTGCGGGGTCGTCAGTCCCACGATCTGTTCGGCGAACGTCACTGCCGTGCAGGCAGCGTTCTCGCAGCGGAACCGGCGTATGCGTAACTCGATCACCACGTCGAGGCCGCCCACGGCGACGTCACGCAGCTTGCGTACGTACCGGCCGTGCACCCGAGCGGAGCTTTGACCGCACCGACAGGACCCGCTCGCCGCCCGCACCCGCGTCCTCAACACCACCTTGTCCGGCCGTCGCTCGACCTCCTCGATGAGCAACGCGGACAGGCAAGGAAACAGCTCCAAGAGCACATCACGAGAGCACGCGATGCATGATTGCGAACGGTCGACCCGAACCGCTCAACCGTCCGGATCACAAGATCGTCGACAGAACCAAGATCCGTGACGGGCACGTGGCGAACCGTCCGGTCTACGTCGTCATGGCCGTCACCGCCGAGGGCCACCGCGACATCCTGGGGATCTGGGCCGGCGACGGCGGCGAGGGCGCGAAGTACTGGCTCAGCGTCTTCACCGACCTCAAGAACCGGGGCGTCGACGACGTCCTGATGCTGGTCTGCGACGGCCTGAAGGGCCTGCCCGAGGCGGTGGAGACCGTCTGGCCTCGGACGATTGTCCAAACCTGTGTCGTTCACCTCCTGCGGAACTCCTTCCGGCACGCGGCCCGCCAGGACTGGGACAAGATCGCCAAGGCGCTCAAGCCGGTCTACACCGCGCCGAACGAGGCCGCCGCGGCCGAGCGCTTCGGCGAGTTCCAGGAAGCCTGGGGGAAGAAGTACCCGGCGGTCATCCGGCTCTGGGAGAACGCCTGGGCCGAGTTCGTGCCCTTCCTCTCCTTCGACGTCGAGATCCGCAAGGTGATCTGCTCGACAAACGCGATCGAGTCCGTCAACGCCCGCATCCGCAAGGCCGTCCGGGCCCGCGGGCACTTCCCCAACGAAGCCGCGGCCCTCAAGTGCGTCTACATGGCGCTCATGAGCCTGGACCCGACCGGCAAGGGCCGCAAGCGGTGGACCATGCGCTGGAAGGCGCCCCTGAACGCCTTCCAGATCGCCTTCGAAGGCCGGCTCACACCGGCCGCCAACTGACCCCTGCAGAAACTGGATCAGCCGTCTACTGGACACACCCGCCAGCCCCCCTGAGGTGCGCTGGGGTGATCATCGATCCAGGACAGGCCTCCGATGTCGAGATGGTGGCGGGTGCGGGTGATGGCGACGTAGGCGAGACGGGCCTCACCGTCGTCGATCGGGCCGGGCGCCGCGCGACCGGTGTCGTCCAGCTGGTCGGTGTCCTTGGGCGGGGTGAAGTCGTCGGCGATTTTCACCCGCGACCATTCGCGGCCCTTGGCCTTGTGGGCGGTGGAGACGGTTACTTCGGCCTGTTGCTCGGGGGCAAGTTGGGCGACTGCAACCAGGATGGCGTCGGTGCCGTGGGTGTCGACGAGGTCGACCAGCGGCTGCAGATCCCGTCCGGCCAGGTCGTAGGCGGCGTAGTCCTGCAAATCGCCCCAGGAGGGGAACAGCACCAGTTCGGGATGGGTCGTGCGGCGGCCTTCCTTCAGGTCGCGGGCGGCCAGGGCCAGGGCGCGCAGGCTGTCTCCTCCCCCGACCAGCGCCACGCGGTGTCCGGCGGTCAGCAGTTCCATGACCTGGGCCATGGCGCCGACGTTGGTGCGGCACAGGACGGCGTGTGCTGCAATGCCAAGGCCGACCTTGTCAGGAACGTCGTCCCTGGCTACAAACTGCGCTGGCCCGACAGGCGAAGCCGCAGGGCAAGGACCAACGGAGGCTGAGAACGTGGTCACGTCATGGAGTGGAGTTTGGTGGGCTGCCGATCACCCTGGCCGGCGAGTACCAGGGACCTTGGTCCGGGAGGACCGTACCTGGGCGCTCAACCTTGTTGGGACGCTGCTGCCCTTCAAGCACGACCACGACGGCGCCCTGTCGCTGGTCTCACCCATGACGATCTACGGCATGTGTTTGGGCACACGCTGCACTCTCGCCCCGGCGTACCTGTCCGAGCAGCAACAACCCGGGAAACGCTATGACGTTCCCCGGGACGAGCGCACCACAGACGATGATCAGCACTCACAGGTCTGGACCGCCTACAGCTTCCTCGAAGGCGACGCTCTACCCAGCGACGCCCTGTTCCAGGCCGCCTCATTCGAATTGACGGGCCTGTCGGCGTGGTGGCCGCTGAGCGGTTTCGGGAGAGGCCGGATCGACCCGTCCGAGGTGAAGGGCTATGAGCCCCCGGAACCCACCATTGCGGACTGCGGCAATGGCTTGACCATCACTATCTGGGCCAGTCTGCGAGAGACCAGCGGGTGGAACCGATACCACTCTGTAGCGGAGCGGGTGTGCATGGAAGTAGTCAGCGAGACCGGTCTCACGCTGACTCAACTGCAGGAACGGGTGATCACGCCTCTACGCAGCCTGCTGGCCATCATCAGTCACCGGCGCGTCGAATGCTTCAATCTGCGGCTCCGGCCACTCGACGATGATTATCCCGATCAGGCCCGCTTCGGATACCCGATCACGGTTGATCCCGGAATGATCGACGGAGAGGCCGAAGTTGCGTCGGACCGCCCAGGTGTACGGCCGACGTTCACCGCGGATGACACCGACCTGAGCTCGTTCATCCCCGCGTGGCTGACGCTTGCAGAGGTCAACTCGGTGCCTATCTCTGCTGCGGAAGCACGCCACGCCTCAGGAGTCCTTCAGACAGGGGTTGTGGAGGTCGTCAACGCGGCCGAGACGCTCCACCGGACCACCCACAGCGAGCCTTCCGACTACCCATTCGCCGACAAGGTGCTCGACATCCTCAAGGAATCCGAGAGGACAAACCGGAGGGAGCGGGACACCGTGTACTCCGCCGTCAAGATGACCCAGCTGCGTCTGGAAACACGGCTGCTGCAGTTGGCCGGAGGGCTGGGCGAGGAGTTCTGTACCTGGTTCTTCCCGAGCGGAGCAAAGGACTGGGCGTTCGTGGCATCTGCCATCCGAAACGCGCTCAGTCACGGCTACCCCACCAAGCATCGCCTTGAGCACGACACAGAAGCCCTCGTAGGGGTCCTGCGAGTAACCCAGGCCGTCATCCAACTCCGGCTGCTCGTCGAGGCAGGCCTCCCCCACGGCAACGCATTGAAAGCTCTTGTCGAGCAAGACCCCACGTTCGCCGCGGTGAGGCACCAGACCGTAGCCGACTGGCCAGCCCTCGCCGCCACCATCCGGTGATCTGCAACAGCAACTCACAGCTACCTATAGGCGCACCACTACACCAACGAGTTACCCAAGATCATTCCCACACAACTACAGGACCGCAGGCCAACCACCAGAACACTCAAATCGAACAGACCGCCATGCCCTCCTCACCATCTCCGTACCGGACCGCCCTCCCAGCTCCAAATCCCAACCAAATGACGGGACACCAGACCAGAGCCACCAAGCCCCCTCAAGATCACTACTCCATCACAAATGTTCCTCCCGCCCCCTCGACGGCAAACATCGAATGATTTAACTTTCCCCGTCAACTGCCCTCGCGAGAGCCGTCCTCAACGAAGAGAGTGCTCGGCATGACGCATGCTTCAGGCCACGCGACCCCAACGCACAGCAGCGTGTTCCCCCTGCGCACACAGAATCTCCCGGCCCCCGAGCTCCGCGAGCTCCCCGCCCCGCCGAGACGGGTGTGGCCGATCATCGGCCCCGGCGTCGTAGCGGCCGGAGTCGGGCTCTCCTCCGGGGAGTTCATCCTCTGGCCGTACATCGCCTCGCAGGCCGGCCTGGTGTTTCTCTGGGGCGCCGTGGTCGGCGTGCTCACCCAGTGGTTCATCAACATGGAGGTCGAGCGCTACACGCTCGCCACCGGCGAGACCGCCGTCTCCGGGTTCAACCGGTACTGGAAGCACTGGGGCGCGGTGATGGTGGTCTTTACCTACGCCGCCAACCTCTGGCCCGGCTGGGCGATCAGCTCCGCGACGATGCTGAGTTACGTCTTCGGCGGCGATCCGGCGATCATCGGCATCTGCCTGCTGGCCGCGATCGGGGCGATGCTGACCCTGGCTCCCGTGGTCTACAACGCGCTGGAGAAGCTGCTCTTCTTCAAACTGGCCGTCGTCGCCGTCTTCTTCGTCCTGGCCGTCCTGCTCGCCGTCGAGGCCTCCAGCTGGGGCGACCTCCCCGACGGCGCCACGCACTTCGGCCGGATGCCCACCGACCTGAGCGTCGCGGTGCTCATGGGCGCCATCGCGTACGCGGGCGCCGGCGGCGGGCAGAACCTCTGCCAGTCGAACTGGATCCGCGACAAGGGCTTCGGCATGGGCCGCTACGTGCCGCGGGTGGTCAGCCCGATCACCGGCAAGGAGGAGGCAGCCTCGACCACCGAGGCCGCCGCGGGCTACGTCTTCGACCCGGCCGACCGCGAGAACATGTCCCGCTGGCGGCGCTGGTGGCGGCTGGCCAACCTTGAGCAGGGCATGACGTTCGTCCTGGTCACCATCGTGACCATCGTGCTGACCTCGCTGCTCGCGCACTCCACGGTCTTCGGCATGGAGGGCCTGGCCAACGACGTCTCCTTCGTGGAGGCCGAGGGCGAGGAGCTGAAGTCGACCGTCGGCGGCTGGTTCGGTACGACGTTCTGGCTGATCGGCGCCTTCTCCCTCTTCACCGCGGCGACCGGCATCGTGGACTACACGTCGCGGATGGCGGCGGACGTCCTCAAGTCGACGTATCTCCGCCGGCGCCCCGTCACCGAAAGCAAGCTGTACTTCTGGCTGGTGTGGGGGGTCGTCGCCGTCGGCGCCGCGATCCTGCTCGCCGGCTTCGACCAGCCACTGGTGCTGCTCGTCATCTCCGCCTGTGTGTCGGGCCTGATGATGTTCGTCTACTCCATCCTGCTGCTCGTCCTCAACCGCAAGTCACTCCCCCGCCCCCTGAAAATCCGCAACTACCGGGTAGCGGCGCTGATCTGGGCGGCGCTGCTGTACGGCACCCTCGCCGCCCTCACGATCCGCCAGCAGTACATCGACAACTTCTGAAGCCTCCGAGGTGCGAACCCCCCCGACTGAGGTAAACGCAGCCGGCAACGCCCGCCCCGACCGCCGCAGCCAGTCCTGGTTCGGCGCCGAGGGCCGGACCGGCACGATCTACCGCTCCTGAATGCGCAACCAGAGCTTCGGCCACGAGGTCTTCGACGGCCGCCCGACGATCGGCACAGCCGTCAGCGCCTCCGAGCCGGCGCCCTGCTCTTGCGCACGCCGCCGGCGTCGACCTGCCGGCGGTGATGGTCACCGGCGGGCCGATGCTCAACGGTACATACCGGGGCCGGGACGTCGGCTCGGGCACCGCGGTCAGACAGTTCGAGAAGGACCTCACGACCGGCCGGATGACCCAGGAGGAGTGCTTCTTCGCCGAGGGCCGCATGGCCCGCTCGACCGGCCAACGCATGACAATGGGCACCGCCCCGACCATGATCTGCATGGCCGAATCGCTCGGCATGCAGCTGCCGGGATCGGCCAACTGGCCCGCGACCGACGCTCACCCAGCGCACCGGCGCTGACCTGCCGGACTGGATCAACACCGCCCGCGCCGCACAGCTGCCCGGGACCACCGGTTTCGCCCGCGGACTGACCTCCGATCTCGAAGCCGTGATCGCCGGACTGACCCTGCACTGGAGCTCCGGCGGCACCGAGGGCGCCGTGACACGCGTGAAAAAGATCAAGAGGCAGCTCTACGGCCGAGCCGGATTCGAACTACTCCGCAAGATGATCCTGCTCCAGTGACGCTCCGCGAACGCTCCCCAAGATCTGTGCCAGAGCCCACTTCTCGTCGACATCCACGACTCTGTTAATCACCAACTGGCTCCCGAACGCGTCGACAGTCGTTGTTCCCGGAGATGAACAGAGCCAAGACACGAAGTATCGACTGGAGATCAGCATGACGCGACCCTTCTGAACCATCACCCGTTGATCACGCGGACGCCTGGGTCATTGAGGGATGAGGCGGGGATTGCCCCAGACGAATCGGTCGACCTTGCAGTACAGAGGGTCGCCGACCAGGTCGGCGCTTTGAAGCGTCAGCCGCTCCGCGCCTTTGACGTCAATGGCGATCTGGACCAGCCGGTCACGGGTGGCAGTCCAAGAGCCGGCTCGTTTGCCGTCGACGAGTACTCCGAAGGTGCCCACCGCATCCGCATCATCAGGACCGGCAGTGACGCCCAAGGTGGCTGTGAACTTGGTGTACTGCCCCTTCAGCGCGTATTCCGTGCCCCCGCCCAGTCTCTCTGTTGCCAACCCGCATCCTTCCGAAAGGCTGTCGGCGTACTCGCGGCCGTCCATGCGAAATGATCCCGGCTGCAGCTCGCTCGACCCTTCCGCATATGGCAATCCCGAAACTGACACCGGAGCCGATGACCTCACCGTGGGTGTGGAGGAAGCCGAAGCAGAAGCACTGGCTGTGGCAGACTCCTGCGCTTTCCTGGCAGTGGAAGGGCTCGCAGCTCCTGTCTGGTCATCCTTTCCCTTTGCCTCCGGGGTGGTGGAGTCCGTGTAGTGCATGCCCACCCATATCCCGGCCGCTAACAGCAGAACGACAGCTAAAGCCCCGCCTGCCACCGCCATGGCACAGGCCGCGCGGCGTCGGCCAGGGGGCTGGTGAGGATCCGCACCACCTGCCGTGTCACCGGTTTTCCGCATGTCAGGCCGGTGGTGCGGATCCTCACCACCGTGCCCAGCCCCAAGGATCTGCCGATCATCATCGCGCTGTGGGGCACCGGAATGCCCGTCGGATTCGTCCTGCTGCACTATCTGCAGGTAGCGCTCCTGGCACTCGTCCAATTCGCGCACCGCGGCTCTGCGGCGGCGCACCAGCTGGTCACGACGGGCGGCCAGCTCCATGGCCTTGGTCTGCAGCTGCTCCTCAAGGCGACCGTGGGGTTGATGTTCCTGCCCTTCGTGTCGAGTGAGCAGGTCTGTTTCCCGCTCACGCACCTGCGCCAGTTCGTGGGTGACAGCTCTCAGTTCCATCTCCAGGTCGTACACGCGCAGGAGCAGCGAGTTCTGGTTGCTGCCGCCGGGGGTCCCCAGCTTGGCCAGGAGACTGCGGTAGTCGTTCAGTGTGTGCGCGCTGAGTGCCTGATACGCCTGGGGCGCCAGATCAGCGCGTCGATCTACTTCCTCCAGAAGGGCTTCAACCACGTTCAGCGGTGGCATGGTGCTGCCGCTGGTGTAGGTGCGGATCGTCTGTGCATACGCCGGATACCGCCTGCCGAATTCCCGTGACGACATGCCCGCCGTCTCCAGCAGACCCTTCAGCCGCTTACCGAACTGCTTACGCAGACGCCCAATCTCCGTCCTGACATCGGGGTTGTCGGACGGCGCCCCGTCATCGTTGCCGCAGTTGGCCCTGTCACCGTTGTCCCTGGACACTCTGTGCTCGTCCTCACCACTGAACTACGCCCCGTCTGGCCTGACTTGTTGAGTCTGGTGCAGTCGCACACCGCGGCGCAGCCAGTTCACAGTTATCCACGAAGCCGCCAAGGCCCGGCTTTGCACAACCGCCTTGACCAACAACTGCACCGCCTCATATGCCAGAGCGGCCGCACACCCGCAGGAGAAGTCACCGTGAACAATCACACCAATCTCGATGTCGTCGTCATTGTCGTGCTGGCCCTGGCAGGCCTCGCCGCCGGGTACGCCGCATACACCAACCCAGCCCTGGGCGCAGCCCTGACTCTGGCCGTCGCCGTCGTCCTCATGCTCCACACCCTGATCAAAAAATGACCCGCATCCACCAGCGCCCGCACGAGGCCCAGCCAGCCCACGGCCACGACCGGGGGCATGGATCTGGCCGGAGGCGGTCGCGGCGACCGTGCTCGTGCGGCGATCCCGACGCGTACGTCGACGCCCAGCCGGGACAGGGTCCGCACCCGCAGCATCTCCCCTAGGTGCCGGACGTCGGTGCCGTGGTTCGGCGTCACCGGCCGTGAGCCAGCCTCCGGCCCACGGGGCGTCGGTGGTTTCCAGCACGCGACCGCCCAGGAGTCGGACGATCACAGCGGTACCTCCATCCGGCGGGACGCTCCCGCCTCACCCCTTGGCGGGGCTCGGCACCCGAAGGACAGCACCGGGTCGCCAGCGACTTCGTACAGGACCTCACCGGGCCTGCCGCCCCGGAGCGGCACGGGGGCGGAGATGTGCCCGCAGTAGGACGGGATGACCTCCTATTCCACGAAGGCGCCGACTGTCTTGCCTGCCCTGTCGCCGGGGTCGCAAATGCATGTCCGCTGACCAGGCCATCCGCACGGCCTCGGGTGGAACGTCAGTGTCACGTCTGCGCCCTCAGGCGATGTCCTCGTATCCGGGCAGGATCGCCGTCTCCGTCCGCACACGGAGCCGGATCTCAGAGTCGGCCGGGACCACGTCGACGCTGGCGTCGGCGGCCGCCCTGGCGACCTCCCGTACGGCCATGGGGGTCAGCCGCCAGTCCCGGGTCGTGTGTCCCTGCAGGCAGGTGATCGCGGTGTCCTCGCCCTGCGCCGTCAGCGTCAGCCCGGTCCGTGCACCGCACTCACGGCAGGTCACCGGCATCTCTGTCGGCGGTCATGGCGCTGGGCGACCAGCGACAGGTGAGTGGCCCGCAGCACGACGGGGCCACCGGGGTGGTCGGAGAGCCAGGCCTTCATCGCGCGGCGGTCGGCCCGCTCGGGGCCGCCGACCCCGTAGGCGGGCGAGACGTGGGGGTAGTAGCCGTCGTCCGGGATCCTCGGGAAACGGCCGCCGGTGACGTCGGCGTCGATGCCGGTGGTCAGCTCCCACAGGCGGCGGGCCGATGCGCCTGGCCGCGCCGCGCACTCCACCGCGACCGTGCCGACCGAGGGCCTGTCGTAGATCAGGTCGAACGGTGCGATCGTGGCGCAGGCCTCGCCGACCCGGTCGACGACGGCGGTGATCTCCGCCTGCGTGTATTGATCCACCGGGCCGCCGTGCATGACCGTGACGTGGACCCACCGGGCAGGAACCGGCGCCAGACCCGGACGATGGGTCAGCTCCCGGTACGGGATCACGAGCTGTTCTTCCACCAGTGCTTCGTCGTACAGCAGATGCCAGTGCAGGTCATCCCGGCCTGCGGGCCACGCATGCCGACGGCTCTCCACTCAGGAGTAGAAATCTTCGACGCTCGCAGCCACAACTCCCCCTCATCACCGACCGGTTGTGATCACGCTACCCGGACCCTCCGCCCGCCCGGTCAGGGGCCGCCGGGCCGTCGGCGGCCACGGCGCGGCGGCGGCGCCGACACGCGACACCGGCGAGCGAGCCCCGATCCCCGGCAGCGTCCGCGCCGCCCATTCGCCCCTTCCTCACCTCAACTTCAGCAGGGACATGGGCGAAAGCGGCCGCAACGGGGATGTCGGCCTCCCGACCACGGCAGGAGCAGGCGTCGTGACCTGCGAGTTCGTGGGCAGGTGCGGCAAGGGGTTCAGGACGGTTGTCGGGCGGGTTGTCGGCGGGGGTGTGGGCCTGGTCCACGGCGGTGTTGTCGCTTCGTGACCGTGGTGGGGCCTTCGTGGTCGGGGTTCTGGTCGGGGCCGGCTGCTGCTGTGACCCGGTACGCGCGGCGCCGGGCAGGCCGGTGCCGTACCGGACGGGAAGCGAGTAGCTCCGTAATGATCGGCGTGGACGCGGGCAGCGGGGACCGGATGGCGTTGGCCGTGCTGGCGCAGTACCGGATGGCCACCACTGACCAGATGCACCGGGTGATCGCCCCTGAGGTGCGTATCGAGCAGACCCTGCGGCGGCTGGCCCGGCTGCGCGTGGAGGGGCTGGTCGATCGCATCACCCTGCCGCAGGCCGGACGGACCCGGGTGTGGTTCCCGACCTCGTACGGCGTGCAGCTCGCCTCGGAGTGGCCCGAGATGCGCGAACGGCGGCCTTCCAGGACCGTGTCCGATCCGACCGCCGTGCGGCTGAAGGCCGGCCACACGCTGACGATGACCGAGACCGCGCTCATCTTCATCGAGGACACCCGCCGCCGCGGCGATGTGTGCGAGCCGCTGGACTGGATGACCGAGGTCTACCATCCGATCGGGAGCGGCGAGTCCGTCATCCCCGACGCGGTCCTGTACTACCGGCGAGGTCCCGTCGACGGTGACAACGGGTCGATGCTGCGGGCGTTCGTGGAAGTCGACCGGGCCACCATGGGCCCCGAACGCCTCGCCGCCAAGCTGACCGCGTACGAGCGCCTCTACCGCTACGTGCCCGTGGTCCCGGGGCGCCGGCCGACTCTCCAGGAACCGGCGGTTGCGGAGTGGCGGCGGCGCTACCCGCTCTTCCCGCGCGTCCTGTTCGTCCTGGACGGCACCGGACCGGCCGGTGTCGAGAACCGGATCAGCGCCCTGCGCGCGGGGGCCGGGCTGCTGGCCCGCTTTCCGTACGACGTCCCCGTGCTCGTGGCGCCGCTGGCCGACCTGCTCCAGCACGGCCCCTCTGCACCCGTGTGGCGTCCCGTCCACGACCCCGGCCGGCGAGCCCGCTGGACAGAGTCCGGGCATCGCCAGACCTGACGCGCGGCCGCCGCAGACACGGCACGGGTCTGTACTGCGCTTCGCCGGCAGACCCTCCGTAGCGAAGTAGTCGGCCACCGCGCCAGCGCGTATCCGCCCCTTGTCGACCTGGTCAGCCGCGCATCCGAGCGCCAACGGCCGACCGGTCGAAGCAACACGAGGGGCACTACGAGAAGCGCTACGACAGGCACCACGAGGGACACCAAGAAGGGCAACACGAGAAGCAACCGGCCGCCTCGCGGTCTCTGCGGGCGTCAGCAGTGCGCTGACCAGCCGTGGTCGGGGCTGGACGCGGCACGGCGGGAGGCGTGGTCGGGGTCATGGTCAGGGCGACCACGCTGCCGACCACGTGGCGGCTCCAGGGCTCCGCCGGACGCCCGGACGGGTGACTTTTTCCCTCGCGTACGCGGGCGCCGTTCTAGCCGTATGAGTCCAACTTGCAGGTTTTTAAAGGCTATTGACACACTTTATGGCGTTCTGTCATTTTCTATTCCGCCGCTTCGCGGCGAACGAGCGAGAGGTGATCTCATGGCACGAGTACGACTGGCCGAGTACGACGCGGCCCAGGCCACCAAGCGCCTGAAGGTGTCCGCGGCTGCCTTCCGGTGGGCGCGGCACATCGGGCTCATCCCGGCACCGGACGTGTCCTCCTGGCAGTGGTCGCGGGCCGCTGTGGAGGCGCTGGACGCCGACGCGATCCGGGCCGCGATGCCCTCCCCGCCGATCTCCGGCGGTGCGGCGGCGGACCGGATCGCCGAAGCCCTCGGCACCCCGAACGTGATCGGCGAGCGGGCGAACGTGACGTCGTTCGTCGTCCGGCGGTTCATCGGCCGGAAGCTGCTGACCGAGCTGAGCGCGAACTCCGACGGCTCGCTGGTCCACCCCGGCCAGGTAGCGGAGGTCTGCAAGCGCGAGGACCTGGCGGAGCTGGTCGCCGCCGATACCCCGCTCGGACCGGAGCAGGCGGCGGCACGGCTCGGGGTCCGCAGGGTGGAGTTCGACTGGATGCTGCGTCTGAAGTGGATCAGGCCCGCTGAGTCGATCGAGGTGCGGTTCGGGACGTCCCGGGCCGGGGCCGTCGACGTCGCGCTCTACACCACGGCGTCCGTCGACGCGCTCGCCGCGCGGACCGATGTCGACTGGCAGCAGCTGCGCTCAGTCGAGAAAGGCTGGCGCTCACCGCTCGCGGCGCTGGCGAAGCAGGCCGCCGTGGCGTGACGCCCGGCGGGACCCGTTCGTTGACCGGGTCTGTGGAGCAAGAGACAAGCCTCCGGGGCCGGTTGCGCCCCGGAGGCTTCGTCGCCCCGGCGCCCCGCCGTGGAAGGGCCGACCGCTGCGGGCGTCGGCGTAAGCGTTCGTTGCTGAGACGCCCAACACCTTCGCTCCGATCACCTCCGGCGGAGCTGTAAGCGCTCGTTTCCCAGACCCGGGCGGAAGCGGGCGGAACACTGGAGGCGTGTCACGAGGACTCGGGCGAGTGCAGCGGGCCGTGCTGGCGTACGTGCGCAGCGAGCCCGGAGGCCTCAGCGACATCGACGTCACGGCAGCCTACGCGCCTCGGATTGTTCGGTCAGTGACGGCGGAGTTCATCGGACCAGTCACGGAGTTGGTCGTCGACCTGGAGGAGCAGCAGGTCATAGACCGGGCCGCCGGGCTCGTTGCGGTACGGGCCCGCGTACGTGTAGCCGAGGCGGTCGTACAGGCCGCGGCCGCCGGTGTTGTCCGGGCGGACCAGGAGCGAGGCGTAGTCGGGGTCAATGGCCTTGATCAGCTCGGTGTGGAGACGGGAACCGATGCCCTGGGACTGCCGGGCCGGGGTGACCGCGAGCTCGCACAGGCCCATGAGGCGGCCCGCGCGGACGTGTTCGGGGATCTCGGGAAGCAGGTCGCCGTACCAATACTCGAGTGTGCAGGGGAAGGCGTAGCCGAAGCCGACCATGGATCCGCTCACGTACGCGGCAACCAGCGTGAAGCCTTCGTGGCGGAGGTGATTGATGACCTGGCGGCGCAGCGCGGCGGCGGACAGGCCGTCGGTGGAGGCGCCCGGGGTGTCGACCAGCTCGGGGTGCGCGTCGGACCAGATGTCCGCGACCCTGTCGAGCAGCGGCGGGACCTGGCCTGGGCCGTAGGTGCGGATCACGACGTCTGTGCGGGTACTGGTCACGCCCGTCCTCCTCCGGTGGCGGTGATGGTGCGGTACTCCTCGATCCAGTCGGCGACCGCGGGGACGCGGCCGTGGCGCTGGAGTGCGCCGGCGACGTTGTGCAGCGACTGCAGCAGGTCGCTCATTTCCGGCGAGACGTAGAAGAGCACCGCTTGGTCGAGGCGCTGGATCTCGTCGGCTTGGAGTTCCTCGCTCTCGATGGTGCCCACAATCGACGCGCCTGTCGCCAAGCGGGTCCCTTCGAACCGGTTTAGTTGGTGACGGCCACGGCGGCTCGCCAGGTGCCGGACTACCTCAGCTCGCAACTCGGGCAAGTCCACTGGACGTAAGTTCACTGCTCCCCCTTGAGGTATCGACCTGCCTACCGTCGGACCGTGACGACACCTTCTGCCGATGCCGCTGGGTCCGGATATATCTTCGCGGCCCAACAGGCACTGACGTTCCATGGCCGGGCTCAGGTTGTATCCCAACTATCACGGAGGCCAGGAGCGGCAGGGCGTCCTTCAGCAGGTCCTGAGTCCCATATAGCCTCCGCGAGGAGCCGGACAGCAGTACGTCGGACGTAGTCGTGAACGCCATCGTGTGTGAGGCGGGTCAGTGCGTCGTGCACGGTGGCGTCGCCTGGCCATTCCTCCGCTAGCACGCGAGCTGCAGTGCGTCTGGCCTCGTTGCTGCCGTGCTGGGTGAGAAGGATGAGAGCATCGCGAGCGGCCACGTCACCTGGCCAGCCCTGACCGAGCTGACGGGCTACAGCGCGTGGGACACGTTGGTTGTTGTCGTGAAGGAGACTCACTACGGCGTCGCGGGCCGCAGCATCCCCTGGCCACCCCCGCGCAAGCACTCTGGCGGCAGCACGGCGGATGCTCTCATTGTCGTCACGGCAGAATTGGATGACGGCCTCGCGAGCGGCGATGCCACCTAGTTGTCCCTGTATAAGGCCGCGGGCGGCGATACAGCGGGCCTTCTCGTCGGTGCCTCCAATGAGAAGGACAAGGGCTTCACGAATGGCAGCGCTATCGTCATCCGCCCAAGCCTCTGTTAGTGCCTCGACCGCACCGTCGCGGACGTATTCGTCCTCATCGCTGAGGAAACTGCCGATGAGGTCGTCGCTCAGCGGCCCCTTCACGAGACCCTCGACAGCGGCGCGTCGGACGCTCCTGCTGCCGCTGCCGGCGAGCCGGACAAGGACGTTGCGCACTACGGGGTCACCCGCCCACCCCTCGGCAAGTTCCTCGACAACGACACAGAAGGCGTCCTCGCCACCGCCAATGAGCTGGACAAGGACATCACGCACAACTGTGTCGCCCGCCCACCCCCGCGCGAGCCCGTCGAAGGCATCGACGTCGAAGTCCTCGCCGTGGCCGAGGAGACCGATCAGGAGATCACGAACGACAGCGTCACTCGGCCATCCGTACACCAGCCCGTCGACGGCCATGCCGCGGATCGCGAGATCCTCGTCGTTGATGAGGCGCAGGAGAACATCCTTCGTTTCAGGGTGGACGGGCCAGTCGCGGCAAAGGGCACGCAGGGCAGTACGCCGGTTGTCCGTATCGGTGAGACGGGAGGCGGCCACGAGAACGGCCAGTTCATCCACCATTTGGAGAGACCCCCCGGGCACGAGATCCTGCTCCAGGTCGACGGCGGTGAGTTCCTCTTGCGAGTTCATCATGCGGGCCTTGTTCAGAGCGACGGCGATGTCATCCAGAGCAGGCTGAGCGAGGAGCTCCTGGGGGACTACCAGCAGTGAAGGCGCAGGATCGGGGGCCGCGACCGTGAAGTCGGCAGCATCGGTGTGCAGGGAAAGACGGTACATATCGGTACGGGCCTGTTCCCAGAGCGCTTCCAGCGTACGAACGCGCTCTGCGGCGCGTTCGGCTTCCTCGTGCGCGGTGTGCTTGTGGGCGATCGCCTGTTGGGTTTCGCCCCGTAGCCGGATGAGTTCATCGGGGCTGTCCCTGCTGTGATATGCGCGCGCCTCAAGTGCGTGATGGGCGGAGATGATGTCGCGCAAGGCACTAATGATGGACCACAGGGTGGTCATGAGAAACTGCGTGTTTCGCAAGGCGTAACGCAGGCGGGTCTCAGTGTGGCGGGCGCGTTCGAGGTCGACTTCAAGACGCAGCGTCGCAACCGTCTCCTCATGCCTGCCGTCTGTCGTGCCTCCCCGCTGAACTGGGGGGTGTGCAAGCCGAGGCAGGCTCGTATCCTCCAGATCGGCGAGTAAGTCCTGCGCCACAGCGAGACGTTCACGGTGCTGTTCAGCGGTCAGACCCGCGGCTCGACTGGTGATGAGTAGGAACTGTCGGGTAAACGGCCAGGGTGGTGTCGGCCGGGCCTGGGCCTTGAGCAGTCGGTCGATGTGCGACTTGGAGAACGCCATTTTGCTGATCAGGTTTGCCGTCTGGCTGCCCGAACTCCCCTGTTCTGACCTCTCCTGCTCTCGCTGGGCCTGAGCGAAGGCATCGGAGATCTCCCGGGTGTTCAGGCCGGCTAAATGAGCCTGGCGATGCAAGAAGTGTGCGTATGCCTGGAGCGGCCTCCCTTCGCTCTGCTCCTGGTTCACCTTGTTTGCCATACGCAGCCCCGGCCCCCGTCTATGCGTTCCGCGTCCCCGAAGCGGTCGGCGTGTCCCAGGGACAGTGCCGATCTCGTGACCGGCGTACCCCTGGAGCAGCAGTGCTTCCCTGGACGTCCCTGTGGGGCCCCGGCTGTCCCACGGACGCTTGGACACCACTCCTCAAGAACCCATTGTCACCGTCACGCCCGGCTCCGGAGACGAGTCGGGGATGAATACGTGAAGGAGGCCGTCCCCGTGAACGCCCTGCCCTGTGGGTCCGCAACGTCACCCATCACCACCGTGTCCAGCTGGCATGAGATGGCAATTGACCTTACATGCGCTGCTCTGCCTGAGTTTCTCGGCGCCTCGGCTGCAACGCAGTGGGCTGCGCAGCACGCGCTGTACGGCGGCTCGGAAGAGGCCGCGCTCGACAACCCGAAGCTGTTCGACCGGCTCCAGGAGGTGAGTTACCTCTCCGAGCCCGAGGCCGCCGTCCTCAGCACCAATTGCGAGGACATCCTGAACGAACAGCCCGTGGTCACCCAGGCGGTCATCCGCAGGACTGTCGAGGGCTACGTGGACGCCGAGATCGCGTACATGCTGCACATCACCCACGCGGCGGTCCAGATGCGCAAGGCCCGCTTCCGCAACGCCCTGTACGACGCGGCCCGAGAGCGACGTGTCTGGATCCCCGAGCAGCTCCACACGAAGGCCGGCGCCCGCCACCGCAGCCAGCGAGGTGGGGCGTGACCGTTCAGCTGCTCGTGGCCCTGATGCTCGTACTGGGCATGTGCATCCTCTTCTCCGCTCTTGCCGGCCTCATCGGGTTCGGCGTCGCCCGTCTGGTCAAGGTCCCGGTGGACAAGGCGATCGGTTGGGGAAGCTTCGTGGCCTTCAGCGCCATGACGCTGTGCATCGCCCTCCTGGGAGTCCTCCTGCCCCTGCTCGTGTGACCGGCGCCTGGACACAGACACAGGGCCTCGGCGTCGTCCCCTGGGGATACCCACGGGCGGGCTGCACCGTCCTTTGTGCAGCCCGTCTCTTGGCCGGATGCGATGACCGTCGTCATGGCAGTGAGCTACCTGTGTGCATGTACCGCTTCCTGACAACCGTCAGGACCCTGCCTGCATGCCTCCGAAGGCGGCGTCGTCCCCAGTTAGGGCGCGTATTGAGTCGTGATCAATTGGTGGTCCGGGTGAGGTCTTGGATCCAGATCATCGAGGCTCGTAGGTGGAGGCCGGCGAGGTAGCTGTCCGGGGACTTGTCGTATCGGGTGGCGATGCCCCGCCAGGCCTTGAGCCTGTTGATCAGGCGCTCGACGGTGTTCCTCTCCCTGTAGAGCCCGGTGTCGTGGCTGAGGGGCCTGCCGCCCCTGCTGCCCTTCTTCTTCCGGTTGGCGGTCTGGTCCTTCTTCTCCGGGATCACCGCCTTGATGCGGCGTTTACGCAGGTACGCGCGGTTACCGCGGGACGAGTAAGCCTAATGGGAAGCGAAGGTCCGCAGAAGTTGGCCTTCTGGGCGCGGGCCAAGCCTTTGAGTATGCCCGGACCTCGGAGTCCTGTTGACAAGACGAGGCTGGCTCGCGCCCAGCAGCATGGGCCTCAACGGGGCATCGTGGCGGTCTCGTTGGTGCAGGCAGTTTCGTCTTTGGCTGCTGCGCGGTTTGCTGCTAGTCCGAGCCGGTTGTGCGGATCACCTCTCACCTGTGCCTTGAGCGTTCAGCTCTGACGTGGACCGGGGGCCGTATGACTCGCTGGGGTTGCGAACGGCTGGTGGGATGACGCGCCTTGAGCACTTCCATTAGGGAGCACGCGCACCCTGCACAGGCTCTGGCCTGGGAAAAGAGTCGCAACGAAGGAGGCCGAATGGAGATCACCGGGTTGCCGACGATGGTGTTCTGCGGGGTGGACTGGGCCGAAGACCACCACGACATAGCCCTGGTTGACGCCGAGGGAAAGCAACTTGCCAAAGTGCGGATCAGCGACGAAGCGGCGGGGTTCGCCCAGCTCACAGCCCTGCTGGCTGAGCATGGCGATAGAGAGGACGCCCCGATCCCCGTGGCGATCGAGACATCGCGCGGACTCCTCGTCGCCTGCCTGCGGGCCACCGGTCGGCCGGTCTTCGCGATCAACCCGCTGGCAGTCGCCCGCTACCGGGACCGACACTCCGTCGCCCGCAAGAAGTCGGACGCCGTCGACGCTGCGGCCCTCGCCAACATCCTGCGAACCGACATGGCCGCCCATCGGCCGCTGCCTGCGGACTCTGAGCTCGTGCAGGCCATCGCCGTGCTGGCGCGGGCCCAACAAGATGCCGTCTGGGCTCGCGGCCAGGCCCAGAACAAGCTCCGCTCCCAGCTCAGAGAGTTCTACCCGGCGATCCTCGAGGCCTTCGCCCACCACAAGCACGGCCTGTGCTCGAGGGAAGCCCGTAGCATCCTGACCGCAGCCCCGACCCCGACCATGGCCGCGAAACTGACACGGCAGCGCCTGCAGACACTGCTCAGGCGGGCAGGCCGGGTCCGCGGTATCCAGACCGAAGCCGAAAGGCTGCACGAAGTCTTCAGGCGCGAGTACCTCCACCAGCTCCCGCAGGTCGAAGCAGCCCTCGGGCATCAGACATCCGCCCTGCTCAGGCAGCTCAACACAGCCTGCGACAACACTGAACAGCTCGAAGAAGCCGTCACGCAAGCCTTCGAGGAGCATCCCGATGCCCCGATCATCCGCAGCTTTCCGGGGCTCGCCGCACTGACCGGCGCTCGGATTCTGGCAGAGATAGGGGATGACCGGACCCGCTTTGCCAGCGCCGGATCGCTCAAGGCCTACGCAGGAAGCGCCCCAGTCACCAGGTCCAGCGGCAAAAGCTGCATGGTCATGAGCCGGAAGATCAAAAATCAGAGGCTGGCCGCTGTCGGCTATGTCTGGGCATTCGTCTCCCTTACCCGCTCACCAGGCGCCCGGGCCCACTACGACCGTCATCGAGAGGCCGGCGACCGTCACGTGGCAGCACAGCGGAACCTCTTCAACCGCTTCATGGGAATGCTGTTCCACTGCCTCCAGCACGGTCACACCTACGACGAAGCAATCGCCTTCCCTCAGCCCGCACCCGAACTTACTGCAGCAGCGGCTTGACGCTTATCCGCGTGGGATGTCTTGTCCCCGGCGACCGCGTCGGGCCGGGTCCGGGGACGGCCGACGGGGCCGCGGACCCGTAATTTTGTGAGCACGGGGATGAACTGCGGACTGTCCGCGGCCTGGCCCGCGGTCAGCACGAACGCCAGCGGGCGGCACTTGCGGTCGGCGGCGAGGTGAACCTTGCTGGTCTGCCCGCCCCGCGAGCGTCCGAGCAGAGCGGCCTTCAGGCGGACTCTTCGCCGACGCCGGATGCGTCGTCGCTCCTCCCGCTCACGGTCTGCCGTGAGGTCCTGCCCGCTTTGTTCTTCGAGGCTGCCCCCTTTGACCTGGCCTTCTCCTCCTCGGCGGCAGCCTTCTCCAGCGCGGTGATGACATCCTGGTCCAGGTGCATCCCGGCGGCGTCGTGGTGGGCCCGCGCGGTGGTGGAGTCGATACTGACCAGGGACAGGTCCACCTGACCCCGCTTCGCCGCTTCCGCGATCAGGCCCTCCAGCAGGGCCTCGAAGACGCCGGCGTCACGCCACTGCCGGAAGCGGTTGTGCACGGTCGGCCAGGCGCCGAACGCTTCCGGCATCTCCCGCCACTGCCCGCCGGTCCTGAACCGCCAGATCACACCCTCGAACTGCTGCCGGAGCCGCTCGGGGTACGGGCCGTACTCACCGATCGGCAGGTACGGCCCGATGAACTCCCACTCTGCGTCCGTCAGTTGCACTCGCGTCACGCAAGAAGATCTACCGGACCAGACCCCGCCGCAAGAGCGAATCCCAGAGATTGATCACCACTCGATACGCGCCCTAGAACCGATGCTCGATTTTCTTGTCACGTGCGGCACACCGCGCCCTGGGAACCGTCCGACGGGAACTTCCCCGCGATCCGGTGCCCCACGGGAGGGCTGCCCAGGGAAGTAGTCGGCGACCACCGGGGGGCCGCGTTCTGGGATATAGCGGCCGCGCAGGCACCGCCATCCAGGTTGCACAGTGCCGCCTACCGCTCAGCGACTGCACCCGGCCCGACGTTCCGTTCCGGACCATGTGCAGCCGCTGACCACTCGCTGCGCCCTACTTCCAGGCGCGTTCGACGGTGACGGAGTTGGAAACCGTCTCCACGCCGGCCGGAAGCTCAAACGCGCAGTCATCCTGGAGGTTGGCCAGCAGTTCCTGCTCCTGGTCAGTGGTGACCTTCAGGTAGTAGAGAGCCCGCTTGGAGTGGAGTTCGGACTCGTGAATGTCGCGCGTCGTGGTGTAGGTCTTCTTGTCCTGCCCCGGCGCGATGGGGTCTCGCGGGCAGTAGACAGTGTGCTCGGTGCCCGGGTCGCCGAAGTTGTTCAGCTGGGCGACCAGGTAGTACTTCGTCCCCTTGTGCGGCAGGCAGTTCAGCTTGGCCGTCGTCTGGAAGGTGCTGCCCGCCTTGTCCGGTGCACTGAGCTGCACCGCCGGGAAGCGGCACTTGGTAGGGGTCGGGGGTTCCTCCTTGCCGCCGAAGGCCGACAGCGCGAACGCGGCGACCGCGGGCACGAGGGCGGCGATCAAGGCCGCGATCACGACCTGCCATCGGGCCATTCGGAAACGGCGAGAGCGAGGGGCGGGAGCCGGTGTCGGGCTCTGGGGAGTGGATTCCACAGGTACCCCCTGTATTGATGTTGTTACAGAGGGAGACGATGCGCCCGCTTGCGTTAGTTGCATATAAGCAGGCTGGGTTTCAACGCATATAAAGAAGGGCTCACGTAACCGTCTCCGCGCGTAGCGCACGTAGTACCTGCCGCCCCACCCACCTCCTGGTTTCCGTACCCCCGACCGGACACCTATGGCCAAACCTCAGCGGAAACTGTCCCGCCGACCGACTCCGCACAACCCTCGACACCCACCGGGCGCCTACGGAAGCCACGTCTGCATGATGGATAGGCGTCACGCGGTGACGCATACCGCAACGGTGCGTGGATGCGTCACGGGCCGCTGTCGGCGGCGTCGCGGCGTCTTCTCCATGCCCTCGTACGGCACTTCGGGGAGCAGTACACCGAATCCGTCCGCTTGCGCACCGACACCGGCACCCCGCACGCCGGACAGCGGGCCTGCCCCCACACGATCCCGCCCCTGATCAGATCCAGGCTCCGGTCAACGACCCGCCGGTAGATCTCGTTGTAGCGCTGCACCCGTCGCCAGTGGCGGCTCCGGCACACCGTGTCACAGTACCGTCGCCGGGGACCCGCGTCTTGGGGCAGCAGCGCCCGGCACTGCGCGCACCGCCGTACAGGCTTCCTTGGCACCCCGCCAGCGTCTCGCCCCGGCCAGTACACCGGAAGAGCGCATGCGCTTCGTGCAGTGCGCTCATCACAAGCCTCGTAATCGATCGACCGAAGGCAACAACTCGCCGTTCTTCTCTTACGCTCCGAACATGAACGAGAACCCCGCATACCGCGTGATCCAGACGAAGTTCATCAACAACGACTACGAGGCCATCTGTGAGGCTTTCGGTGGCGGCTTCGAAAACCTGCCCGCGTGGCGGACGCTAGGCAACCTGCTCGCAGGCCGGGCCGGCTGGCACTTCGACCTCAACCTCCACAACGCCGAACCCATCTGGAGCCTAGGCACATTCGGCGAGTCGCTCCTCCTCATCCACGTCAACGACTTGTGTCAGTACCACTGCTACGACCACCGCGCCGACGACGACACCACTACGACCGATGTGTCAGCCGTTGAGGCGTGGCTCGAACCCCGAGAGGAGCAGGCTCGCCGTCCCAGCGCGACACTGCTAGAAATGGCTCAGGCGAACGGCTGGCAGACTCTCAAAATTCTCCCCATCCCGCTAAGGGTCAGCTGGTCAGACGGCCATTTCTGCGCAGCGACGTATCCGCTGGACGAAGTCAGCTTCGGACGAACGCTGCCCGAAGCGGTGAACAGGGCGGCAGAGATGATCTGCCAGTTCCTCGGCGCCCCTGCGGATATCGCCGCAAGTATGACCCTCACTGTCGAACTCGATGCCTCCGCGACAGCCCGCATCCGAACTGTCTGAACAGACGGACGCGCCGGGAGTCAGCGTTCATCAGTCAGACAGCCCAGACACCCGCGGATGGCAGCAAAGCGCGCACAAACAGCCGGAACGGCAGGGTTGCGCCGCCCGGGTGTCCATGCGCAAGGCCACCCGGGCGGCGCAGCTGCCGGGTGGAAGACATCCGGCATGCCATGGACCCTGCCGGAGCCGATGCTCACCGACACGGTGCGCAGCCCCGTCCTGCCATCACGGTCGGCCGCGGAGCCGAAGTGGGACGGATTCCGGGCTGCCGTCTCCGTCGAGGGCGGCCAGGTGGTGCTGCGCTCACGGCGCGGCACCCTCATGGGGCCCGCGTTCCCGGAGGTCGTGGCCGGCGCCGCGCAGCTGCCGGACGCCACCGCCCTGGACGGCGAACTCATCGTATGGAGCGCCGACGGGCGTCTCGCCTTCGAGCAGTTGCAGAACCGGCTGCACCGGCGCGGCCCCGCAGCCGCCCGGGCCGCCGCACAGCAGCCGGCCCACTTCGTCGCGTTCGACGTGCTGCGCCTCGCGGACGCCGACACCACGGACTGGTCGTACCGACGGCGCCGTGGGCACTGTGCCCGTCGACCACCGACCCGGCCACCGTGCACGAATGGCTGACCACCTGGACCGCGGTCGGCCTGGAAGGCGTCGTCTTCAAACGGCTCGACAGCCCGTACCGGCCTTCGGCCAGAGGCTGGTTGAAGTACAAGGTGCGCGAGACGACCGAAGCCATCGTCGGCGCCCTCACCGGCCCGCCGACCGCGGCGCGCACCCTGCTGCTCGGCAGATACGACGCCGCTGGCCGCCTCCAATACGTCGGCCGCACCACCGTTCTGTCCAAGCCGGCCGGCCGTACCGTCGCCGAACTGCTCACGCCGGCAGACTCCGGCCACCCATGGACGGGCTGGAACTTCGGCGCCGGGTGGGGCAACCGGGAGACGCTGGACATCACGCTGGTCCGGCCCGAACTGGTCGTCGAAGTCGGCGTCGATGTCGCCCGCGACGCCTCCGGCCGCTGGCGCCACCCCGCCAGCTGGCACCGACCACGCCCCGACCTCACACCCGCCGACCTCCCCGCTTTCGTACGAAAATGATCAAAGTCGTGGCGCGATTTCCCGTAACCGGATCAGTGAGTCTTTGTCAGTAACGGATCATGGCGTTGTGTGATCGTTCAGATGGTGCGGTCGTACTCGAGCTGGAGCAGGACGAGGGCTGCGGCGGC
>NZ_JBEZJY010000083.1:0-24317 GCF_040651415.1 Streptomyces sp. NPDC048484 | reverse complement strand
CCGCCGCCCCTACCCTTCCCGTCCTCGGGGGCTCCGCCCCCGAACCCCCGTTGCGCAGTTCCCCGCGCCCCTTCAAGGGGCGCGGGGAACTGCGCAGACAGACGCCCGGTTCCTACACCGGCAGCATCGGATAGCTGCCGGTGTTCGTCGGGGCGTGTTCCGGGAGCCACAGCACCGCTACCGCCCCCTCGGCCGGTACGCCCTCCGGCGCCCCGACGGCCCGCACGTTCCGGAAGGTGAGCCGCGCACCGAGCACCCGCGCCTGCCCCGCGGCGATGGTGAGCCCCAGCCCGTGCCCGTGCCCCGCACGGTCACTGCTGCCGGTGCGGAAGCGGCGGGGCCCGTCGGCCAGCAGCGCGTCGGGGAAGCCGGGCCCGTGGTCGCGGACCCGGATGACCCGGCCCTCGACTGTGACCTCGATGGGCGGCTTGCCGTGCTTGGCGGCGTTGACCAGGAGGTTTATGAGGACCCGCTCCAGACGGCGCGGGTCGGTGGTGACCGCCGACTCGTGCACCACGCGTACGCGGATCCCCGGGTCCCGCGCGATCATCCGCCGGGTCACGAACTCGCCCAGCACGATGTCCTGCAACTCGGCCCGCTCGGACGCGCTGTCCAGCCGGGCCACCTCCAGGACGTCCTCGACCAGCTGGCGCATGGCCTGCGCCCGGTCCCGTACGAGTTCCGTCGGCCGCCCCGGCGGCAGCAGCTCGGCCGCGGTGAGCAGGCCGGTCACCGGAGTGCGCAGCTCGTGTGCGATGTCCGCGGTCACCCGCCGCTCGGCCTCGATGCGCTGCTGCAACGCGTCCGCCATCGCGTCCACGGCCCGTGCGAGGTCGTCCGTCTCGTCGCGCACGACTCCGCCGATGGAGTCCCGTACCCGCACGTCCGGCTCGCCCTGCGCGACCCGCCGGGCCGCCGTCGCCGCCTTGCGCAGCCGCCGTGAGAGCTGGCCGCCGATGAGTATGCCCAGTGCGCAGCAGCCGAAGACCACCGCGATCGAACCGATGAGCAGTGCCTCGTCGAGGTCCTTCAACACGGTCGTGCTGCGGTCGGTGAAACTAGTGTGGAGCGACATGATCCGGCCGTCCTTGAGCGGTACGGCCGCCCAGATGTCGGGCGCCCCCTCGGAGTGCTCCGTCACATAGGTCGCCCGGCGCCCGGCTGTCGCCTTGGCCAGCAGGTCCTTCGGCAGGGTGGTGTCGTCGATCCTGATGCCGGGGAAGTTCGGCCGCCCG
The DNA here is from genome assembly GCF_040651415.1 of Streptomyces sp. NPDC048484. Classification (NCBI taxonomy): domain Bacteria; kingdom Bacillati; phylum Actinomycetota; class Actinomycetes; order Kitasatosporales; family Streptomycetaceae; genus Streptomyces; species Streptomyces sp. NPDC048484. The sequence continues at coordinate 23,082 of NZ_JBEZJY010000083.1, read as the reverse complement.
GACGCGTCGTAGTTCCGTTGCGCGATCTGGACGCGCTCGTCCGCCAGGTCGCGCGCGTTGTCGAGCATCGAGACCCGGGCGGCGTTGTGCACGACGAGGCTCAGCGCGACGGCGACCAGCGCTCCGACCGCCGCGATCGCGGCGCTGAGCTTCCATCTGATCCCCGTACGCGGCATCAGGGCCCCGAGTCTCTCGCGCCGCGCGGCACGCCCGGCATACCTGGCGGACCTGGCCTGACCGCGCTCATCGGAGCCGGAGCCCGCCCCGGAGCCGGAGCCCGTGCCGGAGCCGGGGCCCCGTCCGTGTTCAGCTCCGTCCACGCCCCGACCACCGCGCCCGTCTCCGCCGAGGCCACCACGCCCGGACTCACCGCTGCCGTCCACCGGCTGCTCGTTCCTCCCCCGCATCGTCCGCTCCGCTCAGGCCTTCAACTTGTAGCCGAAGCCGCGGACCGTCTCGATCCGGTCCTGGCCGACCTTCGTACGCAGTCGCTGCACATGGACGTCGACGACCCGGGTGTCGCCGCCCCAGCCGTAGTCCCAGACCCGCTCCAGAAGCTTGTCCCGCGACAGGACCGTACCCGGTGAGGACGAGAACTCCAGGAGCAGCCGCATCTCGGTGGGCGTCAGGGCCACCGGCGCGCCGCCCCTGCGTACCTCCATGCCCTCCGTGTCGATCTCCAGTTCCTCGACGCCGGCACCGAAGGACAGCGTCCCGCCGTCGGGGACGGACGACATGCCGTCGGTCCTGTCGGAGGACCGGGGACCGCTCGCGTGCCCGAAGCGCCGCAGCACGGCCCGTATCCGCGCGACCAGGACGGCCCCGTCGAAAGGCTTCGTCACATAGTCGTCGGCGCCCGCCTCCAGGCCCAGGACGACGTCGATCGAGTCGGCGCGGGCCGACAGCATGATCACGGGAACGGTCGAATCGTCGCGGATCCGCCGGCACAGCGACACACCGTCGAGCCCCGGCACCATCACGTCGAGGAGCGCGATGTCGGGCCGGTCCGCACGGAACGCCTCAAGCCCCGACAGACCGTCGGGCATGGCGGTGACCACGAAGCCGTCTCGCTCCAGCGCGAGTTGGGTGGCCTCGCGGATGACGTCGTCGTCCTCGACGAACAGGACATGGGTCTGTTCTGCCATCCGGTGCTCTCAGTTTCTCGGTCGGTCGATCGCGGGTCCGGCCTACTGCTTGGTCGGGGCCGCCGTCTGGCCGCCCACCACTTTGCTGTAGTCGTTGTGCGTCCTGGTCCGCTCCGTGAAGCGGTTCGCCTTCCAGTGGTACGTGATCACTTCCTCGCCGGACGGATACGTCACCGAGTCGTCCTTCCCGTAGACCTGCTGGGTGATCACCAGGTCACCCCGGTCGATCTCCGCGTACACCGGAGGCTCCTCGGCGCGGAAGACGTTCCGGTACGCGCCGTTGTCCTCGCGGTACACGTACGAGCCGACACCGACCGCGTCCCCGCAGGTCATCACGTTGATCACGACGTCGTCGACAGAACCGCCGGTGAGCTTGCCGTACGACACGTCGACCGGGTAGTCGTCGCCGACGCACGGTTTCAGATCGCGCTTGACCGCCGCGCTGACCCCGGCGTCGGCCTTGACGAGTCGCACCGCGTTCACGCGGTCGGGGGTCGTGGAGGGCGAGACGTCGGCGGGGGCCGGGGAGCTGCCGGCTACCGAGTCGGCGAGGGCCGGGCCCTCGTCCCGGGCGCCGGTGCCGCCCGTACCGCAGGCGGACACGGAAAGGCCGAGGACGGTGATCGCGGCCATTGCCGTGATCACCGCCTTCAGGACCTCACGGGCCCGGGGGACCCTTGTGTCTAGGCCGCGCAACGCTCCCGCTCCTCACGCTCCGGCGCGCGTACGCCGAGCTCGCCGTGCTCGTCACCGGTCCGGCGCTCCAGCTCCTCGCGGAGCCGGGCGAGCGCCCGGTGCAGTGTGCTCTTGACCGTGCCGGACGACATGCCGAGGGCGGCGGCGGTCTCCTCCGTGGACATCTGCTCCCAGTGTCGCAGCACGACGACGCTGCGTTGCTTCGGAGCCAGCACCTTCATGATGTCCATCAAAAGCGCTCGGTCCGCATGCTGCTCGGTGGAGTCGTCCACGCTCGCGTCCGGCAACTGCTCGGTGGGGACCTCTTCCAGCTTGCGGGCCCGCCACCACTCCGTACGTGTGTTGATCATGACGCGGCGCAGATAGGCGTCGGCGAGGCGCTTGTCCGCTATGCCGTCCCAGCGTCCGTACGTCCGCGCCAGCGCCGTCTGGAGGAGGTCCTGCGCGTCGACAGGGTCGGGGACCAGGCGGCGTGCGCTGCGGAGCAGCGCGTCCTGCCGGGTGCGTACGTACTCTTCGAACCCGAGCACCTCGCCGTGCGCCATTCCAACCGCCTCCATCCCCGTCCCGACCCGTGTGCTGTCGGCTGTCCGTTGCCTGCCGTACCGCTGTTCCGGCGGTACGGCACTGAAGTTACGGACGTGTTGTCACGGGGTTGTGCGAGCGAGCCTGCGGCGAGCGCTCGGCTGTCCGTCGGTTGTGTAACAGAAGTAGGTGCTGGGTAAGGCGGGGTGGCGGCTGGGGTGGGTACGGGGTGATTTGCCTGCCGGAGATCTGTTACCGGGCTCGGTGCGACCTGTGGGTCAGCTCTGCGGGAGCCGGTACAGACCGCCGACGAGCGGTTCGACCAGTCCGTCGGCGACCAGCCCGTCCAGGGCGCGGGCCCGCTGCACGGGTTCCTCCCAGACACGGTCGAGGACCGACTGCGGGACAGGGGTGACCGCCTCGCGCAGTACGGCGAGCAGCCGGCCGCGTACCTGCCGGTCCGTGCCCGCGTAGGTCTGGCCGCGCCGCGGCGGTCCCTCGTGCGCGGGCTTTCCGGCCAGCCGCCAGGTGCACAGGGCCGCGATCGGGCACCGTACGCACGTCTCGTTCTTCGCCGTGCAGACGAGCGCGCCGAGTTCCATGGAGGCGGCGGCCCAGAGCGAGGCCGTGCGGTCGTCGTCGGGGAGCAGGGTGCGGGCGAGCCTGCGTTCGGCGGCGGTCGTGGCGGTCGGCGGGTACTGGACTCCGGTGACGGCCCGCGCCAACACGCGCCGCACGTTCGTGTCGAGGACGGCGTGCCGCTGCCCGTACGCGAAGGAGGCCACCGCCGCCGCCGTGTACTCGCCGATGCCGGGCAGCGCGAGCAGCTGTGCGTGCTCCGTGGGTACGTCGCCGCCGTGCCGCTCCGTTATGGCGACCGCCGCGCCGTGCAGGCGCAGCGCGCGCCGGGGATAGCCGAGCCGGCCCCAGGCACGGACGGCTTCGCCCGGCGTGTCCGCGGCGAGATCGGCGGGCCTCGGCCAGCGGGCGAGCCACTGCTCGTACACCGGAAGCACCCGGCTCACCGGTGTCTGCTGCAACATGAACTCGCTGACCATCACCCCCCACGGTCCCGCGTCGGCCCGCCGCCACGGCAGGTCGCGCGCGTTCTCCTCGAACCAGTCGATGACGGGGGCGTGCAGGTTGTCGCCGACGGATTCGTATGCGTCGGCCTGGGCGTGGGATGTGGGATTCGTGGGCGCAGTCATGGCACGGCCGATTCTCCCATGCGGGGGCGTCTTCGAAGGTTTGGCCGGGTTGCGTCGTGTGTTGTCCGTTGTCTGGTGTCCGCTGTGTGGTGTCTGCCGTGTGGTCTCCGCGGGTGGGCGGGGGCTCGGCGCGCGGTTCTCCGCGACTCTGAACCAGTGGGGCGGATCCCGGGTGTGACAGTCACTGGGGCCGTACCGGGACGATGATCGGAAAAAGTTGAGGGCTGGAGCGGCGGGTGGGGCCAGCGAACTCCCGGATCTCTCGTAGAGTTTGCGCCGTGGGATCTATGCGCAATCCGGTCGGGCCGCTTCCCTCCTCCATCTACTGGCGACGGAGGGCCATTCTGGCGTCCATGGTCGCGGTGTTGGCGCTGTTGATCACGTGGGTGGTCACCTCCGGCGGCGGAGGCGGCAACAAGAACGACGCCGACGGGTCCAACGGCAAGGACCCCACCACGTCGATCACGCCCGGCCCCTCCGAATCGGGCCCCGCGGTCAGCCAAGCCCCGGGCGGACGCGACGAGTCGAGCGGCGGAGACGACGACGAGGGCGGCTCCGGGGGATCGGGCGGTTCGGCAGGTTCGGCAGGTTCGGGCGGCTCGGGCGGAGCGGGCGGAGCGGGCGGCTCAGCCTCGGGCGGAGCGGGTTCCGGCGGTGGTGGCAGCGTCGACGACGGTGAGGGCGGCGGTGGCTCCGGCGACACGGTCCCGGCGGGCTCCAGCCTTCCCAACTGCACGACGGGCTCACTGAAGTTGACGCTGCGCAGCGTCAACAACGCGTACACGCCCGGCGAGAAGCCCACCTTCGAGCTGGTCGTCAGGAACTCGTCGGGCAGTGACTGCAAGCTCGATCTCGGCCCGAAGCACGCGGTCCTGACGATCACTCAGGCGGACAGTGACGACGAGATCTGGTCCTCGTCCGACTGCCCGACGGGCGCCGCGAGCATCCTCTTCCGCGTCCCGGCGAACGACCGGGTCATCCGCACCGTCGAATGGAACCGCAAGGCAAGCGCCCCCCAGTGCGCGACCCCGCCGCCCCTCTCGGCAACTCCCGGCACCTACTTGGTGGAAGCCAGGACAGCGGGCCTCCCCAAGTCCCAGACATCCTTCGTCCTGGAGAAGGACTAGCCCTTCAGAAGAAGGACCAGCCCTTCAGGGGGCTGGGCCTTCAGGGGCGCGGGGAACTGCGCGACAAGCCCCCACCGGGCGGCACCCGACTCACAAGGCACCCGCCCCACAACGCCCCCAGCCCACAACGCCCCCGAACCCCCGCCAACCCGCCGGACGGCTAAACGTAGCGCTCAAGGATCGAAGACTCAGCCAGCCGGGAAAGCCCTTCCCGCACACTCCGCGCCCGCGCCTCCCCGACCCCGTCCACCGCCTGAAGGTCGTCCACACTCGCGGCGAGCAGCTTCTGCAGCCCCCCGAAGTGCTCGACCAGCCGGTCGATGATCGCGCCGGGCAGCCGTGGCACCTTGGCCAGCAGCCGGAACCCGCGGGGCGACACCCCGGAGTCGAGCGCCTCCGGTGACCCGGTGTAGCCCAGCGCCCGCGCCACCGTGGGCATTTCGAGCAGCTCGGCGTGGGCGAGCGCGTTGAGTTCGAAGAGTGCCTCGTCGACCGTGCGGGAGCGCTTGGCGGTCGGCTCGGGCACGTAGTCCCGGACGACGAGTGAACGCTCGGGCTCGACCCCGGCGATCAACTCGTCCAGCTGCAGGGCGAGCAGGCGACCGTCCGTGCCCAGCTCCACCACGTATCCGGCGATCTCCGTGGCGATCCGTCGCACCATCTCCAGGCGCTGGGCCACCGCCGACACGTCCCGGACGGTGACCAGGTCCTCGATCTCCAGCGCCGACAGTGTGCCCGCGACCTCGTCGAGACGGAGCTTGTAGCGCTCAAGCGTGGCCAGCGCCTGGTTGGCGCGGGAGAGGATCGCGGCGGAGTCCTCCAGGACCCGCCGCTGCCCGTCCACGTACAGCGCGACCAGGCGCATGGACTGGGAGACGGAGACGACGGGGAAACCGACCTGTTTGCTCACCCGGTCCGCCGTGCGGTGACGGGTGCCTGTCTCCTCGGTGGGGATCGTCGGGTCGGGGACCAGCTGTACGCCGGCCCGCAGGATTTTCGTGATGTCCTTGTCCAGGACGATGCCGCCGTCGAGCTTGCACAGCTCGCGCAGCCGCGTCGCGGTGAACTCGACGTCGAGCACGAAACCGCCGCTGCACATCGCCTCGACGGTCTTGTCCCAGCCGAGCACGATGAGCCCGCCGGTGTTGCCCCGGAGGATTCGCTCCAGGCCGTCACGCAGCCCTGTGCCGGGGGCCACGGCGCTGAGAGACGTGCGCATCAGGCCATCGGCACCGGAACTCCCGCCGGACTTGCCGGGAACTGCTGCCCGGTCGTTGGCTGCCACTGCACTCCTCCGGTCGCAGGCTTTTGGGGGCGCCCTCGGTTCGTACGAACGGGCGAGACCTGCGCAAAGTCTACCGGCGCTCTTCCTCGTCCCGTGAGGCCTCTCGCCGACGCGACCCCGGGAGGACCCGTAGCGCGTCCCCCATGTTGGCGACTTCCAGGACCTTCATACCGGGAGGGATCTTGCCCGGGTCGCTCGGAACAAGGGCATGGGTGAAGCCCAGCCGGTGGGCTTCGGCGAGTCTGCGCTGGACGCCCGTGACCCGTCTGACCTCGCCCGCGAGCCCCACTTCACCGATCGCGACGAGGTTCTGGGGGAGCGGGGTGTCGCTCGCCGCGCTGGCCAGCGCGAGCGCGATCGCGAGGTCCGCGGCGGGCTCGGAGAGTTTCACGCCACCGACCGTCGCGGTGTAGATGTCCCGCTTCCCGAGGGCGCTGATCCGGCCGCGCTGCTCCAGGACGGCGAGCATCATCTGGACCCGGGAGGTCTCCAGGCCCGAGGTCGTGCGCCGCGGGGTGGGGATCTGGGTGTCCACGGTGAGCGCCTGCACCTCGGCCACCAGTGGGCGGCGCCCTTCGAGGGTCACGGTCAGGCAGGTGCCCGGCACGGGCTCGGTCCGGCGGGTGAGGAAGAGGCCGGAGGGATCGGCGAGCCCGGTGATTCCCTCGTCGTGCAGCTCGAAGCAGCCGACCTCGTCGGTGGTCCCGTACCGGTTCTTGACGCCTCGTACGAGACGAAGGCGCGCGTGCCGGTCGCCCTCGAAGCTCAGGACGACGTCCACGAGATGCTCCAGGAGACGCGGTCCCGCGATGGCCCCGTCCTTGGTGACATGGCCGACCAGCAGGGTGGACATCCCGCGCTCCTTGGAGACGCGGATCAGGGCTCCGGCCACCTCGCGGACCTGGGACATTCCCCCGGGAGCGCCGTCGATCTCCGGAGAGGCCACCGTCTGTACGGAGTCGAGGATGAGCAGGGACGGCTTCACCGCGTCCAGGTGGCCCAGGACCGCGGACAGGTCGGTCTCCGCGGCCAGATAGAGGTGGTCGTCGATCGCCTTGATGCGGTCGGCGCGCATGCGGACCTGGCTCGCCGACTCCTCACCCGTGATGTAGAGCGTGCGGTGGTCGTCGCTCGCCGCCTTGGCCGCCACGTCCAGCAGCAGGGTGGACTTGCCGACGCCCGGCTCACCCGCCACGAGCACCACCGCGCCCGGCACGAGGCCGCCGCCGAGCACGCGGTCCAGCTCGGGCACGCCGGTCGAGCGGGCGGTCGCCTGCCGGCCGTCGACCTGGCCGATGGGCAGCGCGGACGTGGTGACGCGGCCGGGGGCCGTGGTCCGCACCGAGGGCGCGCCGTACTCCTCGACCGTCCCCCAGGCCTGGCACTCGGAGCAGCGGCCGAGCCACTTGGCCGTCTGCCAGCCGCATTCGGTGCAGCGGTAGGACGGCCGGTCCTTCGCGGTCTTCGTACGGGCAGCCATGACACGAACCGTAACCGGCACCACTGACACCGCGGTGCCGGCCTGTTGGGCGCATGGTGCCGATAACAGGTCAGCCCTCGCAATACGGTCGTATCCCGTCAGGGACACGACACGGAAGCAGAGCTCCTGTCCTCTTATGAGGGATCGTTTCACCCGTACGGATTAAATGCGCTCAAGCCGGAGGAAGCGGCCGCCGCCAGGCGCCTACGGTCGTACGGGTGATGAGCAGCAGTCCCGAGACCTCGATCCGCACCACCGGCGCACATCGGGCGCACCGCGAGGCGCGCGACCGGGCGGCGGCGCGCACGCTGGCGCGGCGCCCGTCGGCCCGCTACGAGCCGTACCTCGACGGCCTGTTCACCTACTGCCTGTCCGTGCTGTGCGACCACGACACGGCGACCGCCGCCCTCGGGGACGCCCTCGTACACGCCGAGCGCCGCGGCCGGCGCGGCCCGGAGGCGCCCGACGACCGCAGGGCCTGGATGTACGCGCTCGCCCGCTGGTCCTGCTTGCGCGGACTCGCCGAGGCCGAGCAGAAGCGTCATGGCGCCCCCGCCCCGGGCCGGACCAAGGGCGTCCACACCGGCGCCCGTCGCACCACTCCCGCGGCCCCGGACCGCTTCGGCGACCGCGTGGGCGAACGGGTCGGCGAACGCCCCGCCGACCTCCTCGCCGCCGCCAACGCCAACGCCGACGAGGAGGACCGCCGTCGTCGCGAACTCGCCCTGCTCGCCTGGCCGGAGGCCGCCGGGACGACGCCCGAGCAGCGCGAGGCGCTCGAACTCGCAGTGCGCCACCAGCTCGCCGCGCACGAGGTCGCCGCCGTCCTCGGCATGGACCCGGTCGCCGCGCGGGAACTCCTCGCGGCGGCGGCCTGCGAGGTCGAGCGCACGCGTGCGGCCCTGGCCGTCGTCGAGACCGGTACCTGCCCGGGCGTCGCCCGGCTCACCGGCGACAAGCACCTCGTCCTCAGCGCGGCCCTGCGCCGCGAGCTGGTCCGGCACGTCGACGACTGCCCGCGCTGCCGCCGGACCGCCGAGCGCGCGGTCCCCGGTTCCTGGCCCGGCACCAGCGTCACGCCCGCCGCGCTGCCCGTGGTCGAAGCCCCACGCGCGGCCCTCCACGCGGCGATGACGCATCTCCCACGCGCGCGGGGCGGCGGTCCGCGCTTCGACCGGCGCGGTTTCCCGACGGAGACCAAGGACCACACGGCCCGCCGTGACCGGCTGCGCGCGCGTGCCGTCACGACCACGGTCGTCGCCACCGTCGTGGCGGCCCCCGTCCTCGCCCTGTGGGCGGCCTACCGAGGCGCGCCCCTCATCGGCGAGGGCACCGACGGCCGGCCGGTCACCGCGAGCGAGGCACACGGCCCCGAGGGGCTCGGCGGCGAGGGCCCCGGCCACGGGAACGCCGGCAACGCCGGTATGCGGCCCGACCCCCGCTTCGCCCCGCGCGGCGGCTCGCCCGACGTCTCGGTGGAGGTCATCGGCGTGGCTCCGGGCCGGCGGACGGGTGGCCTCTCCGTGGCGGCCGACTCCAGCGGCGACACGACGCTCGTCACCCTCACGGCGACCGGCGGTTCACCGGTCCACTGGTCCGCGCACACCGGAGCGTCCTGGCTCTACCTGAGCCGTTCGTCGGGAACGCTGGGACCGGGGGAGTCCTTGACGATCAAGGTGTACGTCGATCATCTCCGCGAGCCGATCGGCTCCTGGAGCGCACGGGTGTCGGTCGCGCCGGCGGGTGCGGTGGTCACGATCGACGGCTACGGGACGGCGGCACCCACGCATCCGGGGCCGCATCCGGGGCCGCATCCGGGGCAGCGGCCGGATCCGCCGACACCGCCCGGTCCCGGCCAGTCCGGCCCCGGCCCGTCCCATCCCGGCCCGTCGGAGCCGGGGCCCGGCCCTGAGCCCACGCCGGGTGATCCGAGCCCCTCCGATCCAGGGCCGGAGCCCACACCGAGCGGCCCGGCTCCGTCGGACCCGAACCCGGAGCCCGCACCTCCGCCGGACTCCTCCGGAGGTTCTAAGGCCTCTCGCGGCGAGGGCGGGGCCCCTTAGAGCCTGTGGCCCGGCCGGGGACGTGACACAGGCCCTTAGGAGCCTGGTGCCGGGTCCGCCGCATGCGGGGCCAGCAAGGGGAGCTGTGAGGCCAGGCGCTCCTCGCACAGCTCCACCAGGCGGTCGTAGCCCGGCTTGCCCATCAGTTCGATCAGCTCCGGGCGGTACGAGACGTACACCGGGTCCCCCGCGCCGTGGGCAGACGTCGCCGACGTGCACCACCAGTGCAGGTCGTGGCCGCCGGGGCCCCACCCGCGGCGGTCGTACTCGCCGATCGAGACCTGCAGCACACGGGTGTCGTCGGGCCGGTCGATCCACTCGTACGTCCGCCGGACCGGCAGCTGCCAGCAGACGTCCGGCTTGGTCTCCAGGGGCTCGCGGCCCTCCTTGACGGCCAGGATGTGCAACGAACAGCCCATGCCGCCGGCGAAACCGGGGCGGTTCTGGAAGATGCAGGACCCGTCGTACGGACGCGTCTGCCGTTCACCGTCCTCGTCCTGCGAGACCCAGCCGGTCTCCGTCCCCACGGCGTGGTGCTGCCAGATCTCCGGCGTGAGCCTCGCCACATGGCCGGCGACGCGCTTCTCGTCGTCCTCGTCCGAGAAGTGGGCACCCAGCGAGCAGCATCCGTCGTCCGCGCGGCCCGCCTGGATGCCCTGGCAACCGCTTCCGAAGATGCAGTTCCAGCGAGAGGTCAGCCAGGTCAGGTCGCAGCGGAAGACCTGCTCGCCGTCGGCGGGATCCGGGAACTCCACCCACGCGCGCGCGAAGTCGAGCCCCTTCTCGTCGCCCTTCGGAGGCTTGGGGAGTTTTCCGGACTTCTTGGCCCCGGAGACCTTCACCCGAAGCACGTCTTCTGCGGACCCGGTGGCGGAACCCTTGGATGATTTGTCGGTCTTCGCCTTTTTCGTCTTTGGCACCAGTCCAGAGTAAGTCGCCTGCGACCACTCCGGGGACGGCCGGGGGGCCCGGGAGCAGTAGCGTGCCGTACATGAGACTCGGTGTCCTGGACGTGGGTTCGAACACGGTGCACCTGCTGGTGGTGGATGCACACCCCGGCGCGCGCCCGCTGCCCGCGCATTCGCACAAGGCGGAGCTGCGGCTCGCCCAACTCCTCGACAAGAGCGGCGCGATCGATTCCGAAGGGGTCGACAAACTGATCGCCGTCGTCCAGGAGGCGCTGGAGGCCGCCGAGGACAAGGGCGTCGAGGACCTGCTGCCGTTCGCGACCTCCGCGGTGCGCGAGGCCAGTAACGCCGACGAGGTGCTGGCCCGGGTGCGTGCCGAGACCGGTGTGGAGCTCCAGGTCCTCACCGGCGCCGAGGAGGCGCGGCTCACCTTCCTCGCCGCCCGGCGCTGGTTCGGCTGGTCGGCCGGGAAACTGCTCGTCCTCGACATCGGCGGCGGTTCGCTGGAGATCGCGTACGGGATAGACGAGGAGCCCGACGCGACGGCGTCGCTGCCGCTCGGCGCGGGCCGGCTGACCGCGGGCTGGCTGCCGACCGACCCGGCCGACCCGGCGGACATCAAGGCTCTGCGCCGCCATGTGCGGGCCCAGATCGCCCGTACGGTAGGGGAGTTCAGCCGTTTCGGCGCCCCCGACCACGTGGTCGCCACCTCCAAGACCTTCAAGCAGCTCGCCCGCCTCGCCGGTGCCGCGCGTTCGGTCGACGGCCTGTACGTCCAGCGCGAGCTCAAGCGCCGCTCCCTGGAGGACTGGGTTCCGCGCCTCGCCTCCATGACCACCGCCGAACGCGCGGAACTCCCCGGAGTGTCCGAGGGCCGTGCGGGCCAGCTCCTGGCCGGCGCCGTCGTCGCCGAGGGCGCGATGGACCTCTTCGGAGTGGAGACCGTGGACATCTGCCCCTGGGCGCTCCGGGAGGGCGTGATCCTCCGCAGCCTGGACCAGATGACGTCACAGTAAGAAGCCCCGCCCCGCACTCGATCCCGTCCCGCGCCCAATCCCAATCCCTGTCCCGCACCCAATTCCTGTCCCGCACCCACCCAGGTCCAGGTCCAGGTCCAGGTCCAGGTGCGGGCCCAGGTGCGGGCCCAGGCCCAGAACCCGCGGACGCACAGGCCCTCCTCCGGCCGAACTGCACCGCCCCGCCACACCCGGCGGAGCCACCCCGTAACCTGTCCCCGTGGCAGAACCAGTCGTGCGCATCCCGGATGCGAAGGTCGCGCTGTCCACGGCCTCCGTGTACCCGGAGTCGACGGCGACGGCCTTCGAGATCGCCGCGCGCCTCGGCTACGACGGTGTCGAGGTCATGGTGTGGACCGACCCGGTCAGCCAGGACATCGAGGCACTGCGCCGCCTCAGCGACTACCACCACGTCCCGATCCTCGCCGTGCACGCTCCCTGCCTGCTCATCACGCAGCGCGTCTGGTCCACCGACCCGTGGACCAAACTCCAGCGGGCCCGGGTGGCGGCCGAGAAGCTCGGGGCGAGCGCGGTCGTCGTACACCCGCCGTTCCGCTGGCAGCGTCAGTACTCCCGGGACTTCGTCACCGGGATCTGGCAGATGGCGAACGAGACGGACGTACGGTTCGCCGTCGAGAACATGTATCCCTGGCGCTACCGCGACCGCGAGATGCTCGCGTACGCACCCGACTGGGACGTGACGAAGGACGACTACCGGCACTTCACGATCGATCTGAGCCACACCGCGACGGCCCGCACGGACGCGCTCCAGATGGTCGACCGCATGAGCGACCGCCTCGGTCATGTCCACCTCGCGGACGGCAACGGTTCCGCCAAGGACGAGCACCTGGTCCCCGGCCGCGGCACCCAGCCCTGTGCCGAGCTGCTCGAACGGCTCGCACGGTCCGGCTACGACGGCCATGTCGTCATCGAGGTCAACACCCGCCGGGCCATGTCGAGCGCCGAGCGCGAGGCCGATCTGGCGGAGGCCCTCGCCTTCACCCGCCTCCACCTGGCCTCGGCGGTCCGGATCCCGCGTACATGACCGACGCCGCCCCCCGCCGCCGGGGACGCCCCTCCCGTACGGACTCCGCGGACACCCCCGCGGCCCGCGACCGCATCCTGGCGGCGGCCCGAGAGGAGTTCGCGGAGCGGGGCTTCGAGAAGACGTCCATGCGTGGCATCGCCAAGGCGGCGGACGTGGACTCGGCGCTCGTGCATCACTACTTCGGTACCAAGGAGCAGGTTTTCGAGGCGTCCATCGAGGTCGCCATCGGGCCCCTCCTGAGCGCCCCCGGCGCGATAGCGGAAGGCCCCCTCGACGGCGTGGGCGAGCGGCTGGCCCGCTTCTTCTTCGGGGCCTGGGAGAACCCGGCCACCCGAAAGGCACTGCTCGCGATCGTCCGCTCCGCCGTGAACAACGAGATCGCGGCCGGAGTCTTCCGCCGCCTGATCTCCGCCCAGCTGCTGCGCCGCATCGCGGGCCAGCTGGACCTCCCCGACGCCGAACTGCGCGCCGAACTGGCCGCCGCCCAACTCGTGGGCATCGCGATGCTGCGTTACGTGATCAAGGTAGAACCCCTGGCCTCCGCAGACCCGGAACAGATCATCAACCGAGTTTCCCCAGTGATCCAGTCCCACCTGACAGCACCCTGAGCAGGGGCGCCCCTTGGGGGCGCGGGGAACTGCGCGACCAGCCACACACAACCCGCACCCGAAACCCCCAGCCCGCGCCCCGCACCCGAAACCCCGCAGCCCGCGCCGCGCGGTCCGCACCCGAAATCCGAGACACTCATCCCGCGATCCGGACACCTTGTCCGAACCCTGGATACCCGGCGTACGCTCGACAGCAGTCAATACTCTCCGAAGGAGCGATCGACCATGCCCGAGCTGAGGTCCCGCACAGTCACCCACGGCCGCAACATGGCGGGCGCACGCGCCCTTATGCGCGCCTCCGGTGTACCGGGCGCGGACATCGGCCGCAAGCCGATCATCGCGGTCGCCAACTCCTTCACGGAGTTCGTGCCGGGCCACACCCACCTCCAGCCGGTCGGCCGGATCGTGAGCGAGGCCATCACGGCCGCGGGCGGCATCCCGCGCGAGTTCAACACGATCGCCGTCGACGACGGCATCGCGATGGGCCACGGCGGAATGCTGTACTCCCTGCCGTCCCGCGACCTGATCGCGGACAGTGTGGAGTACATGGTGGAGGCGCACTGCGCCGACGCCCTGATCTGCATCTCGAACTGCGACAAGATCACGCCCGGCATGCTGATGGCGGCCCTGCGCCTGAACATCCCGACGGTCTTCGTCTCCGGCGGCCCCATGGAGTCCGGCCGCGCCACGCTGGTCGACGGCACGGTCCGTACGCTCGACCTGGTCGACGCGATCTCCGACGCCGTGAACGACAAGATCTCGGACGAGGACATCCTCCGTATCGAGGAGAACGCCTGTCCGACCTGCGGTTCGTGTTCCGGCATGTTCACGGCCAACTCCATGAACTGCCTGACCGAGGCCATCGGCCTGTCCCTCCCCGGCAACGGCTCGGTCCTCGCCACGCACACGGCCCGCAAGGGTCTGTACGAGGATGCGGGGCGCACGGTCATGGACATCACCCGCCGCTACTACGAGCAGGACGACGAGTCGGTCCTGCCGCGCAACGTCGCCACCCTCGCGGCCTTCGAGAACGCCATGGCCCTCGACATCGCCATGGGCGGTTCGACCAACACGATCCTGCACCTGCTGGCCGCCGCCGAGGAGGGAGGCGTCCCGTTCGGCCTGGACGAGATCAACGCGGTCTCGCGCCGCGTGCCGTGCCTCGCCAAGGTCGCCCCGAACGTGGCGAAGGACAACCGGACGTACTACATGGAGGATGTGCACCGGGCCGGAGGCATCCCCGCCCTGCTCGGCGAGCTCCACCGCGCGGGCCTCCTGAACGAGGACGTGCACTCGGTGCACAGCCCGTCCCTGTCGGACTGGCTCAAGACCTGGGACGTCCGCGGCGGCTCCCCCTCCCCGGAGGCCGTGGAGCTGTGGTACGCGGCGCCCGGCGGCGTCCGCTCGTCCGAGGCCTTCTCCCAGTCCGAGCGCTGGGCGGCCCTCGACGAGGACGCGGAGAACGGCTGCATCCACTCGGCGGAGCACGCGTACTCCAAGGACGGCGGCCTTGCGGTCCTGAAGGGCAACCTCGCCGTCGACGGCTGTGTCGTGAAGACGGCCGGCGTGGACGAGTCGATCTGGACCTTCGAGGGCCCGGCGGTCGTCTGCGAGTCGCAGGAGGACGCCGTCGACAAGATCCTCAAGAAGGAGATCACGCACGGCGACGTCGTCGTCATCCGCTACGAGGGCCCCAGGGGCGGCCCCGGTATGCAGGAGATGCTCTACCCGACCTCCTTCCTGAAGGGCCGGGGTCTCGGCAAGACCTGTGCGCTGATCACCGACGGCCGTTTCTCCGGCGGCACCTCGGGCCTGTCCATCGGGCATGCCTCGCCCGAGGCGGCGTCCGGCGGCACGATCGCCCTGGTCCGGGACGGCGACCGCATCCGCATCGACATCCCGAACCGCAGCATCGAGCTCCTGGTCTCCGACGAGGAACTGGCCGTGCGCCGCGAGGCCCTCGGGGGCGTGTACGCCCCGGTCGCCCGCGAACGCAAGGTCTCGGCCGCCCTGCGCGCGTACGCCGCGATGGCGACCAGCGCGGACAGGGGCGCGGTCCGGGACGTCTCGAAGCTCGGCTGAGCGAGCGCTCCGCTGGACGCGCGGATGAACCCGCGGGCCGGTGGGGGCTGGTCGCGCGGTTCCCCGCGCCCCTGACGGGGCCGGGGCCGGGCGCCCGGATCACCAGCCGGCGGGCTCGCGGGCGTTCACGGCGAAGACGTTGCCGTCGGGCGCGCCGGCGAAGACCTCACCGTCCATGACCACCGGCAGGGGCAGTTCCGCCACGACCCGTGCCGTATCGTCGCCGAGCCGAGGGCGGGTCTGGCCCAGAGGATCACCGTTACGGGCGTCCGTGGCGAGCAGACGGCCATCGGGCGCGGTGACATACACATGGCCGCCCGACACCACGGGTCGCGACGGGCGGCTCACCGATGTCTCCAGGCGCCACAGCTCGGAGCCCCTACCGGCCCGGCGTGTGTCGACGGCCACGAGGGAGCCGCCCACCTCGCTGAGGTACACGATTCCCCCGCTCTCCGCGGCGGAGGCCTGGTCGAGCGGGGTGGGCAGGGACACCCGGCGGGCGCTCCGCTTCCCGCTGTCGAACCGGACGATCGCATCGACCAGCTGGTCGGTGTTGGCCGACAGGAGGTACAGGGCCCCGTCCGGCGCGGAGAACGGGCTCAGGTTCCCGGCCGCCGTCCTCGTCCACAGCACGGTGCCCCGTGCCACGGACACCGCGCTCACTCGCGTGGCGGTCCCGTCGTCGGAGGGCGTCACCGCGTAGAAGACCCGCGCCCCGGCCGAGCCGCCGATCCACTGAGTGCCGAGGCCACCGATCCGGGCGCTCCAGCGCTCCTTGCCCGTCGCGCTGTCCAGCGCCCGCACGGAGCCGCCCTCACCGACCAGGAGCGTGGTGTCCACACCGTGTACGACGGCCGCGTACGCGGCTGTGTCCACGTCCCACCGCTGCTTCCCCGACCGGGGATCGACCGCTCTGAGCCGGCCGCCGCTCGTGATGTGCAGCAGGCCGCCGGACAGTTCGGGCGGCGTCATCGCGTCCACCGAACCGTCACCGCTGTCACTGCCACCACTGCCGTCACCACTGGCACTGCCGTCGGCGCCGGCGTCGTGCGACTTGGTATCGGCGTCGCCCGTGGCCTTGTACGACCACATGATCCGGCCGTTCGCGGGATCGAGCCGCGCCGCTGGAATTCCCGGGGCCGAGCAGAAGACGGCGCCCCCACCCGAAGTACAGACCGGAAACGTGGCCTGCGCCCGAGTCCCCGGGGTGCTGTCGAGAGCCGTGCTCCACGGCTGAAAGGCTTCGGGGCTCGACTTGGCGGAGCCCGCCGAAGGCGTCTCGGAGGAGGACAACTCCCGTATGCCGAAAGCACCCCCGGCTGCCAGCACGAGTGCGACGCCGACCACCGTGGCACGTCCGGGCCGGCGGCGGGCGCGCGAGAAAGCGGCCGACCCCGGCCCCGATGCCGACCCCGGCCCCGATGCTGCTCCCGGCTCAGACTCTGCCCCTGGCTCCGCCCCCGGCTCTGTCTCCGGCCACGGTCTCGCGCCGATGTGCGTTTCCTCCGGAGAACGCCGCTGGGCCGGAATGCGGGGCGCCGACGTGTGCGTCGGCTGCCGCAGAGCGTCCATCACCTCGGCCGGCAGGGGCCGTTCTTCCGGATCCTTCGCGAGGCAGCGCAGGATCAACGGCACCAGGTCGTCCGGGACGCCCGCCAGATCCGGTTCGTTGTGCACCACTTGATACGCGACGATGTACGGACTGTTGGAGTCGAAGGGGCCGCGGCCCGTCGCCGCGTGGGCCAGCACCGCACCCATCGCGAACACGTCGGCGGCCGGTCCGACCTCCCTCGGCCGCTGGAACTGCTCGGGCGCCATGAAGGGCGGCGAGCCGATCAGCTTCCCGGTCTCCGTGCGCACATCACTGTCCGTAGGACGCGATATACCGAAGTCGATGACCTTGGGGCCGTCGGGCGCGAGGAGAACGTTGCTCGGCTTGAGATCGCGGTGGACCACTCCGGCACGGTGGATGTCGCGCAGCGCCTCGGCCAGGCCGGCGCCGAGCCTGCGCACGTCGCCGGCCTCCATCGCGCCGTTCCGCTTGACCTGCTCGGCGAGCGTGGGGCCGGGTATGAACAGCGTGGCCATCCACGGCAGTCCGGCGTTCGGATCGGCGTCCACCACAGGTGCGGTGAACGCCCCGCTCACCCGCCGGGCGGCGCTCACCTCCTGCCGGAAGCGTGCCCTGAACTCGGGATCCGCCGCGTACTCCGCATGGACGACCTTGACCGCGAGACGCAGTCCTGAGGCGGACGTCGCGAGATGCACCACACCCATGCCGCCCGCACCCAGGCAGGACTCAAGGCGGTACTGCCCGGCGTGATCCGGGTGTTCCGCTTCCTGTCCGGGTCCGAAGCTGCGCAGCGGGGCCATGGCCCACCCCCGTGTCTGTGTCCGCCGAGCGCGACGCACGGAGCCTAGTCGATGGTGCGTGCGATGTCGGACGCGCTTGCTAGCCTGCGCGGGTCGCGCTCGAAACCACGGGAAACAGCGACGGGACAACCATCAACGGGGGAGGCAGTCATGACTGTTGAGGACGGCACAAGACCGGTCGAAGGCACGGTCGAAGGCGTGGCCGGGGGAACGACCGAAGGGTCGGCCGAGGGGTCGGCCGAGGGCGCAACGGAGGGGACGGCGACCGCGACCCTGATCGCCGCCGAGAGCACGGAGGCACTGGCGGTCCGCTACCCGGTGGCCTCGGGCGTACGCCTGAAGGTCCGCAGTGGCCCCGGCACCCAGTACCAGCTCATCAAGGTGCTGCCGCTCGACGCCCGGGTGCCGATCAACTGCCAGAAGCCCGGCGAGTGGGTGACCGGCACGTTCGGCACGACGAACCTCTGGGACAACATCGCCAACGGCCAGTACGTCTCGGACGCGTACGTCCAGACAGGCAGGGACGGTTACGTGGCGCCGCGCTGCGCCTGACGTCCCCGCCTGCCGGGAATCGCCCGGCCCGCGGGCCGTCCAGCCCGTGGGCCGAGGCGATAATCGAGTCGTGAGCGACGAACCAGGAACACCCGCAGGCCCCCATCCCGAACCGATCCGCTTCTTCGCAGCGACCTGGGTGGACCACGACGGCGGCTACGCGGTCCGCCGCGCGGCCGTGGCCGTCGGCTCGCTCGTCGCGATCGTGGTCAGCTGCCTGGTCCTGCGCTTCGCGTACGAGGGACTGGAGATCGCAGCCGTGGGCGGCTTCGTCACCGTCCTGGTCGTGACGATGTTCGCCGTCTGCAGCTCGCTCGCGTTCCGCCACACCTGGGCGGGCTACTCGAAACGCCCGGCCCCGGACACCCAGTCCGCCCTGCGGGGCCTGCTGACCATCGGCTTCGTCGGCACCCTGGCCGCGTACTTCTTCCGCTCACTGACGGAAGCCCCGGGCGAGCGCCTGCACCGCACCGAGTACGAGGCGGACCGCACCCAGTACGAGCGCCGCGCGGCCCGCCGCAAGGGAAAGCCGTCACGCAAACGACAGCCCTGACCGGCGTCATCCGCCGCTGACTCCCGCGGCCCCGGCCCCACCTCCCCGGCTTCATCGCTTCGGCACTTCGGCACTTCACCCAGGCTTGACGGCTCCATGACCCAGGCGCATTATTCATCACATGATGAATAATGCGTCGGACTCAGCCGACCCCGCGCCACCACCCCCGGAACACGCGGCGGAACACGCGGCCGTGCACGCGGCGGCCCTCACCGTCGTCCGAGGCCCCCGCCAAGTCCTCCGCGGACTCGACTTCGACGTCCCCCGAGGCCAGATCACCGGCCTGCTCGGCCCTTCCGGATGCGGCAAGTCCACCCTGATGCGGTCGATCGTCGGCACCCAGGCCAAGGTCACCGGCACCCTGGAGGTCCTCGGCCTCCCCGCGGGCCACGCCACCCTCCGCTCCCGGATCGGCTACGTCACCCAAGCCCCTTCCGTCTACGACGACCTGACAGTCCGCCAGAACCTGGACTACTTCGCCGCGATCCTCGACCCCGGCCGCGCCGCCGCCGACCGCCGCCACGAGAACGTCACGCACGCGATCTCCGACGTCGACCTCGCCTCCCACGCCGACGCCCTCGCGGGCAGCCTCTCCGGCGGACAGCGCAGCCGCGTCTCCCTCGCCGTGGCGCTCCTCGGCACCCCGGAACTCCTCGTCCTCGACGAACCCACGGTCGGCCTGGACCCCGTACTCCGCCGCGACCTGTGGCAGCTCTTCCACACCATCGCCGCCGACCGGGGCGCCACCCTCCTCGTCTCCTCCCACGTCATGGACGAGGCCGAGCGCTGCCACCGCCTGCTCCTGATGCGCGAGGGCGAGATCCTCGCCGACGACACCCCGGACGCCCTGCGCGACCAGACCGGCGCCGACACCGTCGAGGCCGCCTTCCTCCACCTGGTCGACGAAGCGATCGCGGCCGGCTGTCAGCCCCGCAAGGAGACCGTTCGATGAGCGCCACGACCACGACCCCTCGTACGAGCCCGACCGCGCCCTCCGAGCCGAGCGCGATCAGCCTCGCCCGCACCACCGCCACCGCGACCCGGGTCCTGCGCCAGCTCCGCCACGACCCGCGCACGATCGCGCTGATGCTCCTCATCCCCTGCGTGATGCTTCTGCTGCTCCGCTACGTCTTCGACGGCAGCCCACACACGTTCGACTCCATCGGCGCCTCGCTGCTCGGCATCTTCCCCCTCATCACGATGTTCCTGGTGACCTCCATCGCCACCCTCCGCGAACGCACCTCCGGCACCCTGGAACGCCTCCTCGCCATGCCCCTCGGCAAGGCCGACCTCATCGCCGGCTACGCCCTCGCCTTCGGGGCGATCGCCATCGTCCAGTCCGTCCTCGCCACCGGCCTCGCCGTCTGGGCCCTCGGCCTCGACGTCACGGGCTCGGCCTGGCTGCTCCTCCTGGTCGCGCTCCTCGACGCCCTGCTCGGCACCGCCCTCGGCCTCTTCGTCTCGGCGTTCGCCTCCTCGGAGTTCCAGGCCGTCCAGTTCATGCCGGCCGTGATCTTCCCCCAGCTCCTCCTCTGCGGCCTGTTCACCCCGCGCCCCGACATGCACCCCGTACTCGAAGGCATCTCCAACGTCCTGCCCATGTCGTACGCCGTCGACGGAATGAACGAAGTCCTCAAGCACACCGACGTCACCGCCGACTTCGTCCGTGACGCCCTGATCGTGGCGGCCTGCGCCCTCCTCGTCCTGACACTCGGCGCGGCAACCCTCCGCCGCCGCACCGTCTGACCCCGGACAGCCCCTTGCCTCCGCCCCTCGGACACAACCGCGTCCCGCCCAGCGGACACAGCAGCCCGCCCCCGTGCCCCGATGCGAGGATGGGCCCCGGACGACGCACCCCCGGAGGGCAACCGAACATGACCCAGAAAGTCGCAGTGCTCGGCACCGGCAAGATCGGCGAAGCCCTGCTCAGCGGAATGATCCGAGCCGGCTGGGCACCCGCCGACCTCCTGGTCACGGCCCGCCGCCCCGAACGCGCCAGGGAACTCCAGGAGCGCCACGGCGTCACCGCGGTCACCAACCAAGAGGCCGCCAAGACGGCGGACACCCTGATCCTCACGGTCAAGCCGCAGGACATGGGCACCCTCCTGGACGAACTCGCCCCGTACGTCCCCGCCGACCGCCTGGTCATCAGCGGCGCCGCGGGCATCCCCACCTCCTTCTTCGAGGAGCGCCTCGCCCAGGGCACCCCCGTCGTCCGTGTCATGACGAACACCCCCGCCCTCGTCGACGAGGCCATGTCCGTCATCTCCGCCGGCAGCCACGCCACCGCCGCTCACCTCGCCCACGCCGAGGAGATCTTCGGCGCCGTCGGCAAGACGCTCCGCGTCCCCGAGTCCCAGCAGGACGCCTGCACCGCCCTCTCCGGCTCGGGACCGGCGTACTTCTTCTACCTGGTCGAGGCCATGACGGACGCCGGCATCCTGCTCGGCCTGCCCCGTGACAAGGCCCACGACCTCATCGTCCAGTCCGCGATCGGCGCCGCCGTGATGCTCCGCGACAGCGGCGAGCACCCCGTGAAGCTGCGCGAGAACGTCACGTCCCCCGCGGGCACCACGATCAACGCCATCCGCGAACTCGAGAACCACGGTGTACGCGCCGCCCTCATCGCCGCCCTGGAAGCAGCCCGCGACCGCAGCCGCGAACTGGCCTCCGGCAACAGCTAGTGCCGCGGCAGCAGCGCCGCGGCACTGGTGCCGTCTGCGTGGGACCGGCCCGCCCCCGGTCCCACGGCTGTTCAACCCGCCGGCAGCAGCCCGATCGCCCGGTACGCCGCGTCCACCCTCGGCCTCGCCATCTCTCTGGCGTTCTCGGCACCCTCGCGCAACACCCCCGCCACGTACGCAGAATCCGCGCACAACTCCTTGTGCCTCTGCTGTACGGGCCTGAGGAGCTCCACCACGGCCTCGGCGGTGTCCTTCTTCAAAGATCCGTACGTCTCATACACACCGGCCAGGTCGTTCGGGTCCCCACCTTCACAGGCGGCGAGGATCTCCAGCAGATTCGAGACCCCGGGCCGGGCTTCCCGGTCGTACACGACATCCTGTCCGCTGTCCGTCACGGCTCGCATGATCTTCTTCCGGACGGCCTCGGGCTCGTCGAGCAGATAGACGATGCCGGGCCCCACGTCGTCGGACTTCCCCATCTTCGACGTCGGCTCCTGCAGGTTCATGACCCGCGTCGCCACCTGCGGATGCGTGGCCCGCGGCACCACGAACGTGTGCCCGTACCGCTGGTTGAACCGCACCGCCAGATCCCGCGCCAGCTCCACATGCTGCGCCTGGTCGTCGCCCACCGGCACCTCGTCGGTCCCGTACGCCAGGATGTCCGCCGCCATCAGCACGGGGTACGTCAGCAGCGAGAGCCGCACACTCCCGCCCCCCGCGCGCTCGGCAGCCGCCTTCTCCTTGTACTGGATCATCCGACGCATCTCGCCGTCGGTCGCCACGCACTCGAGCAGATACGAGAGCCGCGCGTGCTCATCCACATGACTCTGTACGAAGACGGTGCACAGCTTCGGATCGAGCCCCGCGGCCAGCAACAAGGTGGCCGCCTGCCGACTGAGCCTGCGCACCCGGCCGGGATCGTGGTCCACGGTCAGCGCGTGCAGGTCGACGACACAGAACAGCGCGTCGGCCTCGTGCTGGTCGACCTCGCTCCAGCGCCGCATCGCACCCAGGTAATTGCCCAACGTCAGATGCCCGGTCGGCTTGACCCCGCTGAAGACCCGCTTCATTCCTCTACCTCCTGGTCGAGGCCGCCACCACCGCCGGCCGGCGCCCCAGGAGGGAGATACAAGAACGGCCGCCGAGGCGGCGGCCGTTGTGTACACGCGTATGTACGGCCGCCGTCAGGCGGCCCACCACAGCTGGGTGCACGCGTGCGTAGTCATGAGAGCGAGAGTACGCCCCCGGGGTGGTCCATGGCAGCAAGTTGACACGCCCCCGCCCGCTACGTAATGTTCTCCGAGTTGTCCGACGTGAGCGCCGACTTCGGTTGGTCCCCGGACAGCCATTCCGCAACAAGCACACAGCGATCGAGGATCCGTCCTCGGTTCGCTTTCATGCATGTCTGCGAAATGGAGAATCCACGTTCGAAAGGACGCAGGCCCCGATTAGCTCGGGGGCCAGGGTTCCGCTAAAGTCTCACTCGTCGGAACGGCCCAACAGCCGTGAGGACAACCCGCTTCGACTGGGAATCGGGCCCGAAACGGTCTGGTAGAGTCGGAATCGCCGGAAAGGGAAACGCGAAAGCGGAAAACTGGAAAGCGCCGAGGAAATCGAAACCGGAAACGGTCTGATAGAGTCGGAAACGCAAGACCGAAGGGAAGCGCCCGGAGGAAAGCCCGAGAGGGTGAGTACAAAGGAAGCGTCCGTTCCTTGAGAACTCAACAGC
>NZ_JBEZJY010000082.1:0-24487 GCF_040651415.1 Streptomyces sp. NPDC048484 | reverse complement strand
GTCCATCACGGCCTTTGGGTTGATCGACTGTCGACTTCAGCGAGAAGACACGATCACGCAAAGGCCGCCCAGCTGTCAGGCGAACGACGAACCCCGCCAAGAAATGATCTTGGTGGGGTTAATAGTCAAGCTAAGAACTCCTAACAAAGTGAGAGGTTGACCAGTCGGCGCCAGCAGATGATGCCGCAGGCCAGGCTGAGGAAAACTTCGTGGATGTCGTCGCGGATCTCCCAGCGGATGCGCAGTCGGCGGAACCAGTGCAGCAGCGCAAAGCTCTGCTCGACCACCCAGCGGTGCACGCCCAGTCCGGAACCGTGCTCGACGCCGCGCCGCGCGATGACCGGAGTGATCCCCAGGGCCCGCACCTGCTTGCGGTACTTGTCGTGGTCGTAGCCGCGGTCGGCGAGGTGCCGGGCGGCAGCACCGACGAGGACTGTCTCCACCTGAACGTCACCACGCCCGGCGGCACAGGACCCGCGCGCCCCCGGCCGGTGATCGTGTGGTCGTCGGGCGCATTGCGGATGCGGCGCATCGTCACCGCGACCTGCTCGCCCGGATCTGCACTCTGGCCGCCGACCCGCCCATGGTCCCGGGCGACGGGAGTCCGACTGTCAGCTGGACCCCGCTACAGACCGACCTCACTGCCGTTGATCCTCATGACCGCGCCGCGCCCCACGCCGCTGACGTCTCGAAGCCCTGCTCAGCGAGGTCATAGGCGTAGCTGATCAGAGGCCCGACCGCCACCCGGCCGGGCACAATGCCAGGTTGATGGACGTCTGGGTGATACCTCGGGTGGGCGAGGGCTTACCGGTTGTCCGTCGTGTCCTGCCAGGGGCGCCAGCGGCCGGTGTCGTCGACGGTGCCGAGTTGCTGGTCGGCGAAGTGCACGCCGAAGCCGAAGACGTCGTCCTGGGAGAGGAATTCCACGAGCCGGCGGCGTGAGGTCTCGGCCTGGGCCCGGTCGTGGTCGAGGACGACTTCCCAGTCGGGGTGCATGGTCTGGACGGGAGAGTGCATGGCGTCGCCGAAGGCCACGATTCGGCGGCCGTCGCCGGTGTCGAGGATGAAGGCGGTGTGCCCGGGGGTGTGTCCGGGCAGCGCCCAGGCACGTACACCCTCGGTGATCTCGGTTCCGTCGGCGACGGCGGTGGTTCGTTCGCTCTGTCCGGCGAGCCGGGGTCCGTCGGCGGGGTCCAGGCCCCGCAGTTCTCCTTCCCCGACGATCCAGCGCGCGTGGGGGAACAGGCTGCGCGGGTCGTCGACGGCGTCCGGCCTGGCCCATCCGGTGTGGTCGTGGTGCAGGTGGGTGAAGGCGACCGTCTCCAGCGTGGCCGGGTCGACGCCCAGGCTTCGAAGGTGATCGGGGAGGGTCTGTACGTGGTCGAAGCCGTGCTGGAAGTGTTCCAGCTCCTCGCCCGAGATGGTGCCGTGGCCCGCGTCGAGGAGCAGGCGCTTCCCACGACGCTCGACGAGCAGCGCGCCGCATCCCATGGCCAGGTGGCCCGCATCCGTCATGTGGGGGCCGTGCTCCGTCCAGTCCTCGTGGGCGGAGGCGGGGTAGACCCGGGTGGGGATCATGTGGACGCCGGCGTCGGGGACGTAGGTGATGGTGAGGTCGCCCATGGTCCGTGTCCACAGGTGCGGCAGGCGGCCCCCCGAATCGTCGGCGGGATCGTACTGGAGGTGTGCGGTGGTGGTCTGCTCGCTGGGGGGCATGGTGGGTCCCTTTCGTCGTACGTGAGTGAGGGCGCAGGGGTGCGGTCCGTTCACGGTGTTGTGAGTACGCGGATCGGTGCGCCGGCGGCGTAGGCGAGGATGTCGCCGAGTGCGTCGCGGTAGAAGGTCTCGTAGGCGTCGGCGGTGACGTAGCCCAGGTGTGGGGCGAGGACGGTTCGCGGAGCGCTGCGCCACGGCGAATCGGTGGGCAGCGGCTCGGTGAAGTGGACGTCCAGGGCGGCTCCGCCCAGAGTCCCGGCGTGCAGCGCGGCCAGCAGTGCCTGCTCGTCGACGACTGGGGCGCGGGAGGTGTTGATCAGCAGCGTGTCCGGCCGCATGAGGGCGAGTTCGGCAGCGCCGATGAGGCCGACGGTGCGTGGGGAGAGTCGGACGTGGAGCGTCACCACGTCCGAGGTGGTGAGTAGTTCCTGTTTGCTGGCGGGGGTGACGCCCATTTTTTTCGCGTGCCCGGGGTCAAGGTGGGCGCTCCAGGCGACGACGTCCATGCCGAAGGCGACTCCGACCTGGGCCACGCGGCTGCCCACGTTGCCGAGGCCGATGACGCCCAGACGGGCGCCGTGCAGGTCGCGACCCACGGTCTGTTGCCAACCGCCCGCGCGCAGGTTGCGGTCCTCGGCGGGGAGCGAGCGGGTCAGGGCGTGCAGGAGCCCCCAGGTCAGCTCGGCCGTTGAGGTCAGTCCCGCGGGGCGGGTGCCGGACACCACGATCCCTTGCCGCGCGGCAGCGGCCGTGTCGATGGCGGCGTTGGCCGGGCCCGTGGTCACCAGCAGACGCAGGTTCGGCAGCTGGTCGAGCACCTCTGCGGGGAAGGGGGTGCGCTCACGCATGGCTACGACCACGTCGAACGGCCGCAGTGCGGCGACGACCTCCTCAATGCCGCCCAAGTACTCGGAGAAGCAAGTGAGTTGGGTCCCCTCGGGCAGGGAATCCCAGGCGGCGTACCGGTGTGCGGTGCGCTGGTAGTCGTCGAGGATCGCCACTCGGCGGATCTCAGGCATGAGCGGTCTCCTGGACGTCTGCGCGGTATGTGCCCGGGGAAGAGGGGGCGGTTGCGTGGGCGGCTTCGTCCGCTGACGGGTCGGGGAGTGGTTCCGCGGGGCTCGGGCGGAAGAGTTCCACGGTCCAGATCGCGAGGCCGATCAGTGCGATCACCGCGCCGAGCGCGGCGATGCCCGCCCAGCCCACCAGCGGATACAGCGCAGCTGTCAGGGCGGACGAGACGGTACTGCCGGCGAACGCGGAGACCATGAGCGCTGTGGTGACCCGGCTGCGGGCGTGCGGGATGCGGCGGTACAGGACGCTCTGGTGGCTGATCAGCAGTGCCTGCTGGGCCAGGTTCAGCGCCACGATGCCGACCATCAGCGCGCTCAGGCCGAACGGACCTCCTTGGCCGGCGAGGGCGAGCACGGCCCAGCTGCCCGTCAGCACGATCAGCCCGCCGGTGGTCACCTGGCGGCCACGGCCGCGGTCCGCCAACCGGCCTGCCACTGACGCGACGGCGGCGCCGACGACCCCGACCAGACCGAACAGGCCGATGACCGCGGGACCGTACCCGTAGACGGGTCCGGCCAGCAGGAACGACGAGGCGGTCCACAGGACGGTGAAGCCACCCATGCCGACCGCGGCCAGAGCCATGCGCCTGCGCAGCAGCGACTCGGTGCGCACCAGGGTCACCACCGAAAGCAACAGCCGGGGATAGGGCGTCTTCGCGGTCGTCGGGATACGACGCAGAACCAGGCGCAGGGTGATCGCAAGCACCACCATGACGAACGCCGCGAAGACGAACACCAACCGCCAGTTCCCGAATTCGGCCAGCGCCCCGGCGACGGTCCGCGCGAGCATGATGCCGATGAGCAGGCCGCTCATGACTGTGCCCACCACCGCGCCACGTTCATGGTCGGCGGACAACGAGGCCGCCATCGGCACCACGATCTGCGCCACGGCGGAGGTCACCCCGACCAGCGCGACCGCGGCGTAGAGCGCGCCCACTGAGGGAGCGGCCGCCGCACCGAGGAGAGCGATGGCACTCAGGGCGAGCAGTCCGCTCACCAGCCGGCGCCGCTCCAGTACGTCACCCAGAGGCACCAGCAGGGCCAGCGAGAGCGCGTAGCCGATCTGCGACGCCGTGACGATCAGCCCTCCGGCTCCCTCGGAGACCCCCAGCGCCTGGGAGATGACGGGCAGCAACGGCTGCGCGTAGTAGATGTTCGCGACGGCCGCGCCACACGTCACTGCCAGCAACAGCACCATCGCGCGGCTCAGTGGGGAGGGGACGTCGACGCCGCCCGTCCCGAATTCTGGATCGTTCATGCCGATATGCTTGCTCGGGCTCGGCATGCCGGTCAAGCTATTTCGGATTGATTGATCCATAAGTGATCGAGGTCACTGTGAGCCGTCGGTGCGCGGACGTTTGAGTGCTTGGCGCTTTGTGGAGCAGTTGGTCCAATATGGGAGGCAGAAAAGCGCTCCCGTAGCGGAACGCTCGTCTTGTGATGCAGGAGGTTCACATGCCGCCGGCCGGCCGTCCCCGCACCTTCGACATGGAGGCCGTACTGGAGGCCGCGATGCTGCTGTTCTGGGAGCAGGGGTACGAAGCGACCTCCCTGGCACAGCTGCGCGCCGCCACCGGACTGTCCTCCGCGAGCCTGTACGGCGCCTTCGGCTCAAAGGAGGGACTGTTCAAACAGACCGTCGGGCACTACATGCAGGGGCCGGGCCGCGCCGCCGATGCCATTGAGGACCGAACACTCAGCCCGCGAGAGGCCGTGGCCGGCATGCTGCACGGCTCGATCGACATGCAGGCCGACTCGTCCCACCCCACCGGCTGCCTCATCGCCCTGTCCGGCACCATGCGGCCGCCGGGGGAAGAGCACGCCAGCGTATGCGCGACCGTATCGGCGCGGCGAAAAGCAGACCGGGTGCGCATCAGGGCGTGCGTGGAGCGGGGCGTCACCGCGGGCGAACTCGCTATCGACATCGACATCGACGGCGTGACCACCACGATCCACTGCTTCCTCCTGGGGATCTCCACGCAACTGCGTGACGGAGTGCCCGCAGCGGCTCTGCACTCGGCGGTCGACATGCTGCTCGGCAACTGGAGCTGCGGATAGTGCAGCCGGCCCGCCGTGTGCGGAGGGGGCGCCCGTGACCAGGTACTGCTGGGGTGGATCAGTGGGCGAAGGCGACGGATTCAGCGAGATCCTTCTGCGTTTCGAGCGCGGTGAGACATTCGTGGATGGCGGCGGCGAGCTTGGCGGGGTCACCGGTGAAGACGTTCTCGTCCGCGGTTTCGAGATAGCGCCGGGTCTGGCCGACGGCATTGTCGCGGTAGACGGTCGTTTCGATGGTGTATTGGCGGGCCGAAGCGAAGCCGGTGCGGGTGGCGCCGGGCTCGACCAGAGTGAGGTGGATGTTGAAATCGGAGGCCTCGCGGCTGACGCTCTCGGTGAAGCCCTCCAGCCCCCACCTGCCCGCGTGATAGGAGCTACCCTCGGAGCCGACAACATCGCCAAGACCACCCGGGCGATCCGCGACGAACCCCAACGAGCACTCCCCATCCTGGGCATCACCAACAATCCGGACGCCCACGGAACTTGATCAAGCCCTGCGCGTGCCACCCGTGAGGGCGCTCTCTACCTCGACGCGGTGGCGCACGCTCAGCACTGCACCTCGGAGTACCCCAGCATCGTGAACGGTTCCATTGCGGCAGCCGTGCGCGGTTCGTTCGGCGATGTCCGGTTCACTGACCGCACCCGGGGCAGCGAGTTGTTCGTGAACCCGTTGATGTCCCTGTACTTCGCCTTCGACCTCCCGGGCCTGGCAGCCCGCTGCCTCTACCTGGACCGGATCGAGGACACCCACCTGATGCGCCAAGTCCACTCGCGGATTGCCGAGTTCCGCGAATCCATAGTCACTCGCCCACCCCACCGCTTCCCGCACTGATGCCCAGGCTGACGGTGCGCTGTCGGTGCCATCGCTACGTCCGCCAGGAACGGCGCACGGTCAGCGAGAATTCAGGAGCCACCAGTTCTCGGTTGGCTGTGAATCATCCATCTCGTGCGACCCGCAGTGCGAACTCCCTGCGCATACACGACTTACCAACACGCGAGTCCGCCGGTACCAAGACGCAGACCGTGCTCTCAAGCGGCACTTCGCGGCGTCGCCGATTGACGAAGCGAAGCCGCGCCGCGGTGAGACACCAGATGGCTGAGACAGCCCGACAGGTCACATAACGCTGTCCAGGGCGGTCGCGTCCGGCAGCTGCGCGGCCCCGGCCCGATCTCAGGGAAGCCGGGTGCCATCTGGGTGCCGCGCCGTGAGCGCAGCACCACCTGGCCGCCGTCGACGGAGAGGGCCGCCCGGAAGCCGTCCCACTTTGGGTTCCGCGGCCGATCGCGGCGGCAGGGCGGGGCTGCGCACCGTGGTGGTGAGCATCGGTTCCGGCAGGCTCCACGTCATCTGGGATGCTTTCCACTACGGTCGCGCCATGACCGACGCCCTCCCCGCACCACGTGGGAGTACTGCCTGTCCGCTGCCGATGAGCTGGTGCTGTGGCACATGCGGCAGGGGGAAGACGTCCCGAACGCTGACCGGCCGCAGGTGGTGGCGTTGATCGGCGCCGCCGCGCACGGCCTCGCCTCCAGCATTTCCCTGGAAGGGCCCGCGGTCGCCGGTCTTACGCTCACCGGCCCCGATGAGAGCCGGTCCGCCAGCATCCGGGGTGTCCTGCAGCACCACGCCCTGGCCGCCCTCCGGTCGTGCCCGTACGAGGTCCTGGGTGCTGCGGAGCGCGAGCACCTGCACCCTGATCTGCTACCGCAGACTCACCAAATGAGATGACTTCTTAAGGACGGCGTCGCCGCGCATCCACATCGCCCGGCGGTGGTCGCTGGCGGCGCAGGCGAGAGCGGTGACGGCCTCCAGGCAGTCGCGGCGGATCGCCTCGCCGTGGCTGACGCGTACCGACCGTTCGGCGGCGCGCTCCTGGAACCGGCCGCTGACGATCGAGCCGCGGACGTTACTCGTGACGACAGGGCGAAACGGACACGCCTACGGCCCTCGGCTCGCTGTCGCGTACACGATGAGGTTGTCGACAGGGTGCCCCTGCGCGTCGAAGTCGCCGTCGCACGTGATGAGCCGTAGAGCACGTTCCTGGGTCGGCCCGTAGACCTTCTCCGTCGGGAAGGCGTTCTTGGCGACGCTCTCCGTGGTCGTGACGGTGAAGTGGAGGGCTTTTCCCGTCTTGTCGGTGACGGTGATGTCCGCACCCTCCTTGACCTTCTTCAGGTCGTGGAAGACGGCCTCGCCGAAGCGGGTGTCGTTGTGGCCGATGATGACGGCCGCGCCGATCTCACCGGGCACCGCACCGCCCGTGTACCAGCCCGCGGTCATCCCCTCCTCGGCCGGCGGGACCTGGACCGTCCGGTCCGTGTTGAGGCCCAACTCCATCAGCGAACTGGTGATCCCCACGGAGGGAACGGCCACCTCGGCAGGGGCCGCCGGAGCGTCGACCGCAGGCCGCTCGGACTTCGGAGCGCCCGACGCGGCGGTGGGGGCGGCCCGGACCGTCGGGTCGGGGCCGGACGAACAGCCGGTGAGCAGGGTGACGAGGGTCAACAGGGTGAGGGTCGCGAGGCGGGCCCGGGACAGGGCCGGACGGTGTGCAGGGGGCAACTCGGGCTCCAGAACAGGGTGCGAGGGTTCGCCGGAACGCACAGGGCGCCGCCTGGTGAAGGGCGGCGCCACCGTTTCGTACGAGAGGTCGTGCTGCCGGGTCAGCCTTCGCGGCGGGCGGTGGTGCGGCGGCGCAGTACGTAGGTGCCAGCGCCCGCGAGCAGCAGCGCGCCGGTGGCCGAACCGATGAGCGTGCCGGTGTTGTCGTCCTGGGCGGGGGCCTCGCCCGCGGCGACACCGCCACGCGGGTAGTCCTTGCCTCCGGCCTTCTGGGCTGCGGCGGCCTTCCGGGCCTCGGCCTCCTTGAGCGTCCTGGCGTCCTCGGCCTTCTTCTTCGCCAGGGCCTCCTTGTCGGCCGGGGTCGAGTCGGTCGCGCCCGGCGTCGGAGTCGGGTCGGTGGCGAAGGCCGCGGTGGCCGGGACGAGCAGCGCGCCGGCCGCGACGCCGGTCAGGACAGCGATACGCAGCGGGCGCAGGGTGAGACGGCGGGACATGTGAGGGCTCCAGTTCCAGCCCGGCTTGGTCGTTCCTGGTTGCCGATCCGCACCAGGTTCCGGGCATGGCTTCACCCTGACGGCCACTTGTGAGGAAACTGTCAGAGCGCTGTCGTCATCCCATCAGGGTCGACCGGGGCCCTCCGCTTTCCGTGACTCGGCTGTCGGCAGCCGCAGGGTGAAGGTGGCCCCTTCCCCCTCCGTGCTCGCCACGTCCACCGTGCCGCCGTGGGCCTCGGCGAGCTTGAGGACGATCGCCAGGCCGAGGCCGCTGCCGCCGGTGCTGCGATTGCGGGACTTCTCCGCCCGCCAGAAACGGTCGAACACGTACGGGAGGTCGCCCGCTGGAATGCCACTGCCGGTGTCGGACACCTCCACGGCGAGCTCGTCCCCCGGGTCGGTGACGTACCGGCGCAGGGTCACCGTGCCGCCGGCCGGGGTGTGGCGCACCGCGTTGGAGAGCAGGTTGCTGACGGTCTGCCGCAGCCGTACGGGGTCGGCGTCGAGGAGCGGTGGGTGAGGGGTGCCCGGCGGCGGTGTCAGGACCGTGAGGGTGACGCCCGCCGTCTCGGCCAACCCCTGGTGCGCGGCGGCGACCTGGCCGAGCAGCTCGTCGATCCGTACCGGCTTCCGGTGCAGCCGCAGGGCGCCCGCGTCGGCCGCGCCCAGGTCCTGGAGGTCGTTGATGAGGTGCTGGAGCTGCACCGCCTCCTCCAGGAGCGAGGAGACGAACGCGGGGTCCGGCACGGCAAGTCCGTCGTGGGCCGCCTCCAGCCAGCCCCGGATGTTGCTCAGCGGCGTTCGCAGCTCATGGGCGACATCGCTGACCATCACCTTGCGCTGCTCCTCCAGGCGGGCCCGGTGCGCGGCCATGTCGTTGAAGGCCGCCGTCAGCCGTCCGATCTCATTGTCGGAGACGACGGGCACGGGCACCGGCGTCGCGTCCAGGCCCTCCCGCATGCGCTGGGCGGCGCCGGTGAGCGCGTGCAACGGGCGTACGAGCCTGGCTCCGGCGAGCACCGAGGCGCCGACGGTGAGGGCGAGGACCAGGGCGGTGACACCGGCGATGCGTGCGGTGTTGGCGCGGGAGAGGTCGAAGCCAGGCACGCCGGCGGCACCAGGGCCGTCGATGAACAGGAGTGCGGACTCGGCGACATAGCCCGTGAGCTGTTCCCGGCGGGCGCTTTCGACACAGTTGGCCACGGCCCGGTCGTACGCGCTGTCGCGGATCTCGGCGGGGGCGTAGTCGAGTGCGCCGCCGGAAGCCGCTTTGCGTTCGGCCGTCGCGGCGTCCTCAGCAGCCTTCTTGGCGGCCAGGGCCTTCGCCTCCCGATCGCTGAGGCCGTCCTCGGCGCCGGAGACCGCGTCGTCCCGCCCGTATGCGTAACTCCGGTCCCAGGACAGGTCCAGGTTCAGTTTCACGGCGGTGCGACCCTGCCGTTTCAGACAGGCGTCAGCCAGTTGGTTGAGGGCGCTCAGGGCCTTCCGCTCGGTCGCGCTGGGACCGACCGGGTAGGACGCAAAGCACTTGGCCTCCATGTCACGGTCGGTGACGCTGTCGGTCCCCCCCTCGGTCTCGTCGCTCACGAACTGGACGCGGGGCCGTCCGCCCGGGCTCTCGACGACGTCGGCGGCGATACCCATCTGGCTGAGGCACTCCGCCCTCCCGGCGGCGGCCTTCCGCAGTGTGTCGTGTTCCTTCGCGGGCAGCCGGAAGGGCCCCACGGCCCGTGGATCGACGCGGTCGGCGCCGGCCTTGGCCGCGTCGGGCACCAGCACGGTGTCGACGGAGCGTGGATCCACGACCGCCGAGGCCTGCTGAGCGAGCAGATCGTCGGACGAACCGCCGCCCGCTGAGCGCGAGTCGGCCGAGTCCACGATCGGGCGTCGGCCCGGCGTGGTGAGCACGATCCGGCGCCCGGACTCCTGGGCCAGATCTCGCACGGTGGTGTCGACGCCGTCCCAGTCGGGGTGGGTGGCCGCGTAGCCGAGGAGGGTGTTGTAGATCTTCGCGTCGGACTTGAGGTTCTGCCCCTGCTCCTGGCGGATCGCGACGGAGGTCGTCTGCACGGCCAGCCAGGCGGTCGCGGCGACCGAGCACGAGGCCACCAGCGCCGTCACGGTCAACAGCCGCCCCGCCAGGCTCTTGCGCAGCGGCAGCCGGGCGGCCCCCGCCGCACTTCCCCTGTCAGGACGACGCATGGCGCAGGTTCTTCGCGGGGTCTGTGAGTTTGTAGCCGACGCCGAAGACGGTGATGAGGCGGGCCGGCCGTCGTGGGGCGCGCTCGATCTTCTTGCGCAGGTTCATGACGTGCACGTCGACGGTCCGGCCGCTGATGTACTTGTCGAAGCCGTGCAGCTCGTCCAGGAGCCGTGCCCTGGTGAAGACCCGGCCGGGCTCGGCCGCCATCGCCGCGAGGATACGGAACTCACCGGGCGTGCACTCGACGGGCGTCCCGGCGACCGACACCTCGTGCCGCGAGGGATCGACCCTGAGCGCGCCGACCGTCAACACCTCGTCGTCCGGGGCCGCTTCGGGCTCCGAGGCGGGAGCGGGGGCGGGTACGGTCGCCGGAGCCGGGTCGGGGCCGCGCCGGTTGCGGCGAAGCAACGTCCTTACCCGGGCGGTGAGTTCACGCGGACTGAACGGCTTGGTCATGTAGTCGTCGGCGCCGAGGTCGAGTCCGAGCAGCAGATCGTCCTCGGTGCTGCGGGCCGTCAGCATCAGCACCGGCACCTCCCGGCGTTCGGCGCGCAGGATCCGTACGACGTCGAGACCGTCGGCCCCGGGCATCATCACGTCGAGGACGACCAGGTCGGGTTCCTGGTGCCGGACCGTCTCGAGAGCCGTCCGGCCGTCCTCGACGACCGTGACGGCGTGACCCTCGTGCTCCAGGTAGCGGCGCACCAGTTCGGCCTGCTTCGCGTCGTCTTCGGCGACCACAATGTTTGCGCACACGCCGCAGATCGTAGCGGCCGCCGGCGCCGGGAGGTCGGAAGTGTCCTTACCGTGAGGGCGGTTCGGTGGTGGACAGGCGAGGGTGCAGGGCTGCCGTCGAGCGCCCCGTGAGGTCGAGGAGCAGCTCGGCGAAGAGGGCGTCGCCCCACCCGAACCAGGGGCGGGTGAAGGTCGCGGCGACGTCGACGTGGAAGCTCTCGTGCCAGTTCCTGGCCGGCGCCCCGCACCTGGTGCGCCAATACGAACGGCGCTGTCAACTTGGCTGACGGGCTGAGTCCCTGGGACGATTCTCGGGTCGTTGGGCATCGGGAGGGGACGCCGTGGCGCCGTCTTACAAGGGTTTCACCGGGGCGCATCCCGGTCAGGTAGGCGATGACGATGAAGCACGCCGTGCCCAACTGGCGCATCAGGAAGCCTGTTTCGGTGTAGTCGACGGCCTCTCTCCAAGGAGTGCCGCCGAGTTTGCCGGTGACCGGGACACGGAGCGGACAGGGGCCTGGCCGGTCCGGGGCGGCCTGCCGCCAGCCGCGCTCACGGGTGGTGCTATAGACCTGGCCCAGGGAGGCGCCGGTGAGCGCGGCGATATAGGCGCCCGCGATCGTGGTTCTGCCCAGCCACTGTGTGGTCGGAATCGGCAGCTGACCGGCGTCGACGCAGTCCATGAAGGCCCGAAGAGCGGACCGTGAGGCGGGAGTGGCGATGTTGGCGGCGGCCGCCGCGCGCAGCCGGTTGTGTTCGGCCCAGGCGGCCAGGATGTCGTCGCTGAACTCCTCGACCGTGCGAATGGCCCATACGAGTAGCGGGCCCATGGTCTGCTCGGCGATCGCCTCGGCAGCGATTTCGCCGCCCGGCGTCGCCGCTGGCAGGTAGTCGTCCACCCCCTCGGTCTCCCACGGCGGGCAGCCGATTCCGCTGGGACGGCCGCTGAGCTGGTCGAAGACCCACAGCCGGGTCAGCGACGACAGCACGCTGTGCACCGTGATGCGGGCCGCCCTGCTGTCGCGCACGTGACGGCCGTACTCGCCCAGTACCTGCGTGGTGCAGGCGCTCAGTGTGGTGATGCCCTGGTCGGTGAGCCACACGGCCAGCTGGCGCCAGGTCCCGATCGTCTGACAGAGCGACTTGGGTGACTGGCGCGAGCGCCAGGTGGGATGGCGCTCACGCAGGAACACCGCGGGCAGTTCGCCATTGATCAGCGTCCAGGCGGCCAGCCGCATCTCCTCCCGGAACGTGTCGGGGAACGAGGGCCAGTGGATGGTGCTGTGTGTGACGCCCGGGTTGGCGTTCATGGGGACCAGCGGCCAGGCCGGCGCCGCGTAGCGCGCGATGGGGCCGGTGTAGCCGTCGACGATCAGATGGGTGAGGATGACGGGGGTGTCCGGTCCGGGAAGAACGAGGGTTGGAGCAGGGGCTGGGCTGGTCGTCACGGGGCGAGGTCTCCGTTGAGCAGCAGGGCGATGAGTTCGCGGTCGGTGTCGGTCACGTTGGCCAGGGCGCGGGTCCACACCGCGGCGCCGAGCTGGCCCTTGAGGTGTTCCAGGCGGGCGTGCCCGTACTCCCACTGGCGCTGCCAGTGCCCCGGGTCCAGGGCCGTGCGCAGGTTGTCGAGTGCGTGATGCAGGTGGGCCAGGCGGCTGTGGTGGGCGGGGTGGATCCGGGCGTTGAGGCAGGCCAGGCACATCAGGAACGAGGCCGAGCAGCCTCCGCCGGGGCCGGGATAGGGGCTGTTGGCGTAGTCATGGCAGTCGGCGGTGGCCGTCGGCTGATCGGCCGGATCGGCTCCCTCACGCAGTTCGGCGGTGAACACGGTCGCGTGGGCCTTGGCCACGGCAGCTTCGGCTGCCTCAGCGATGACCGGGATCGCGGCCTGGTGGACCTGGGGATCGGTCAGCGCGTAGACACGGTCGTGCGTTGCCTGGCTGTTCTGTCCGGGAGCGCGCCGGTGCAGCGTGTTCACCGTCCGCCGCCCCCTGCGAAACGGCGAGGAAGAGAAGCCGTGTTCGGTCGCCCAGCTATTGGCCGTACAGCCAGAGATACCGAACCCGAACACTCCGATGCCCGACCTCCTGCCGGTCTCGTCCTGCGTGCGGTCGTTCAGCGGGGCCTTGGCGGAGCGCCAGATCAGGAAGCGGTTCGTGCCGGGACTCAGTACGTGCACGGCCGCGCGGGCGAACACGGTGGCCTCGAGCGCCTGCGTGATGAGCCGCCCGGGGGAGGAAGGCCCGTCGTCGGTGAGGTTGCGGGTCTCGAAGTACCGGCCGGTGCCCCGCTTGTGCTTCTCCAGTTCGACCCGGTAGATCCGCGGGCCGTCGCTGCCGGCGTCCGGCGCCGCTTGCGGCACCTTCAACCGGTTGATCACCGAGAGGTTCCAGCCGTGCTCGGCCAGCAGCAGCACCCCCAATGCGACCGCTCCATCCGGGTCAAGAACAGCCGCTGCCAGGTGTGCTCGGGCCGCTCCCCGCCCAGCACCCGTGCATAGCGGGCGAGCACCCGGCCGCGCTGGCGAACCCGGGTGTCGTGGGGTGCCTCACCCGTCCGGGCCAGACAGTCCAGCGCCTCACCTCGCAGCCATGCCTCGCTGCCGCGAGTGAACGCCCCCGACCGCCATTGGGCGACGTGGCGGGCGTTGTCGGTGATCCGCAGGTGCGCAGTACGGAACATCCGCCGCGCTGTGGTGACGATCGCGTCGAACTCGGCATCCTGGAAGGAGACTTCCTTCGTCGTGGGCTGCAGGACACGCCGGGCGAGCGCTTCCCGCGCCGCCGCGGACAGCCGGGGGTCGTCCAGTAGCAGCCCCCGGACGGTGGTGATCTGGCGGTAGCCGAAGCGGGTGTTCGGCCGGCTGAGCCTCCACTGCTTCCACACCCCAGCGGTCAGCTGGTCGAGGTCGGCAACCGGTGCGTCCAGCGTGGCCAGGTGCGCGGTGAACGCCTGCAAGGGAAGCCAGAAGTACCTACTGCTGTGGTGCGAGGTCCACCGGCTCGGCACACACCGCGCAGCGAACAGGCGGGCCAGCGACCGGCGCAGGGCATCCGCGACCGGCAGAGTACGGAAGTCGTAGACCGCGACGGCCCCCGCTCGGTCTCGGTGCTCGACGACGAGGCCGTCGTCCATCAGAACCGGTGGCCTGCGCACCGGCGTGGTCGGCAGCGACGCCGTGCGCCCGCGCCGGCTCATCCCGCCGCCCGCGGGATGACCTGCAGCTTGGCGTCGATGTCCTGGATACCCTCGGCTTCCCGCGCCAGACGCGCGAACACCTCATCCAGCCCCTGGGGCCGGCACCGCGTTCTCGCGGAACGGCGGCGCGGTGGCCAGCAGCGACTTCTCTGTCAAGTTCAACGTGTTGAGTGCTGGCCGAGCCGAAAGGGGCGAAGAAGCTGACCGCTGAGGACCGGCGCGGCCTGACCGCGCTGTCTGGCCCAACCTCAACCTGTACGGCACCTTCCGACGCCTCGACCCGGATCCTGCCGTCGCCGTACCACGGCCCCGCAGACCGGCGGACGCAGACGGCCGGTCTGGCGTGCGCCTGGCCTGATGCGGTCCTGCGCAGCGCGGGGTCGCTTCGTCGTCAGCGCGGCTTACTGAGCGACGGACCGGTCGAGCTGTGCCAGAAGTACGCGGTGGCCATCTGTGACCGGCTGCCGTCGCACATGTCCATGGTTGCCGGGGCGGGCGATGACGAGCAGGCTTCACCAACGCTGGGCGGTGCCCAGATGGTGGCGGACCGGTAGTCAGGCCGGGTTCGACGTGCCGGTGACGACGTCCAATGCGTGGCGGCGGTGGGCGGCGAAGAGGGGGAGGGCGGCCTGGGGGTCGCGGGCGCGCAGGGCTGTGGCCAGCGCATGGTGCTCCTGGGGGATGCAGCCGAGGTAGCCCTCGGTGCTGAGGCCGATGCGGGTCAGCAAGAACAGGTGGACCTGGCAGCGGATGGTCTCCCAGGCCGCGACGAGACGCTGGTGGCCGGTGGCGGCGAACACGTCGTCGTGGAAGGCGATGTCCAGGCGGACCATGGCGTGCGGGTCCGTCGTGCGGTCCATCACGCCGGCCGCCTTCTCGATGACCGCGAGGTCCTCGTCCGAGGCGTGCGCGATGGCCTGTTGGACGGCGAGATCCTCAAGCGCGCCGCGCAGGCTGTCGAGCTCGGCGACATCCTCGGCGGACAGCGTCGTGACCACGGTGCCCCGGTGCCAGGCGCAGTGCACGAGTCCCTCGCGCTCCAAAACGCGCAGAGCCTCACGCACCGGGCCCCTGCTGACCTGCAGCACGCCGGAGAGTTCAACCTCTCGCAACGGTGCTCCGGGGGCGTATGCACCGCTGAAGATCGCCTCCCGGATCCGGTCGGCGACCTCGTCGGCCAGTCCGCGACGGCGGGCGGGGGCCACCGCGCGATCTCCTGTGAATTGCGTCTTCTCCATGTCGTGATGTTAACATTCAGTCGTTGTCGGAATGTTAACATTGTGACAACAGAGTGGCCGGTCGTTCGTCCAGCCAGGAGAGAGGCGTTTTCCATGAAGGTGTTCCAGATCGGTGCCGCCGGAGGTGTTGGCAAGAGGCTCGCCGGCCTGTTGTCCGAGCGCGGTGACGAGGTGAGCGGCATGCACCGGAGCCCGGCACAGGCCGACACGATTCGCGCGACCGGTGCGGCGCCTGTGACCGGCGACCTGATCGCCGACTCTGTGGACGAGCTCGCAGGCAAGCTCGCCGGGCACGACGCAGTGGTGTTCTCGGCCGGCGCCCACGGAACCGGCATGGACAAGACCACGCTCATCGACGGCAAAGGCCTGGAGAAGGCAGCCGCCGCGGCCGAGGCCGCCGGAGTCGCACGCTTCGTTCTCGTCTCCGTGTTCCCCGACGCCCTGCGCGGCGAGGGAGCGTCCGCAGGCTTCGAGCACTACGTCAAGGTCAAGAAGAGTGCCGACGTCTATCTCACCCGCACCGGCCTCAACTGGTTGATCGTCCGCCCGGGCACGCTGCTGGACGGACCGGGTACTGGGCGGGTCGCCGCCGGGCCTGCCCTCGAGTACGGCGACGTGCACCGCGACGATGTCGCCGCGTTCATCGACGCCGCCCTGCACCAGCCCGCCCTCAGCCGCGTCATCGTCGAGCTGACCTCCGGCGACACCTCTGTCGCAGACGCGGTCGCCCGCCTCGCTGCCTGAGCCCGGCAGCCACCCCACCCACCCCTGCATCCCCCACCAGAGAAGGACAGTCACCATGACGGCCATCGATTCCTACAGCCACGGCGTCTCGGGCGAGCGCGAGTTCGGCTTCGCCCAGGCCATCAAGGTCGAGCACACGATCTATGTCTCGGGCCAGCTCTCCCACGACGAAGAGGGCAACTTCCTGCACCCGGGCGACTTCGAGGCCCAGACCGAGCAGGTCTTCGCCAACTTCGAGAAGGTCCTCGCCCACTACGGCGCCACCCGTAACCAGGTCGTCTCCGAGACCCAGTTCATCGTGGACCTGCCGAAGTACAACAACGCGATGGCGGCCGCCAACCTGGCCTACTTCGGCGATCACCGCCCCACCAGTAGCACCATCGGCGTCGCCTCGCTGTTCTTCCCCGGTCAGCTCATCGAGACCAACTTCGTCCTCGATACCCGTCTGCCCGTCTGATGGCACAGGCGTACTGGAGCTCAGTCTTCACCAGCTCCGCAGACCAGACATGGGCCGTCGTCCGGCAGTTCAACGGCCTGCCCGACTGGCACCCGGCCATCCGGGCGAGCGAGATCGTCGGGGGCGGCAACGGGCTGACCCCCGGTGCGGTCCGCCTCCTCACCGGGACGGACGGCAGCACCTACCAGGAACGGCTCGTGGGGCTGGACGATGCCGAGCGGAAGCTGAGTTACGAGATCGTCGAGGCACCGCTGCCGGTCCGCGGCTACCGCTCGACGCTGCACGTCCAGGCCGTCGCCGACACCGGCGGCGCCTTCCTCAGCTGGCACGCCACCTTCGAGCCGGCCGAGGGCACCACCGCCCAGGAAGCCGCCACGGTCCTTGAAGCGGCCTACGCCCCGGCCATCGCGGGCCTCCACACGATCATCGCCTGACCCCGGACGGCAGCCGCCCCGTCCGGGGTCATCGATCACCGACCACGAAAGAAGCACCCCCGCATGAGTTCCCTGTTCACCCCCTTCACCCTGCGTTCCCTTCAGATACCCAACCGGGTCTGGATGTCCCCGATGTGCATGTACTCCGCCGCCCCCGAAGGCCCGGACACCGGCGCGCCGACCGACTTCCACCTCACCCACCTGGCCTCGCGCGCTGCTGGCGGCGCCGGTCTGGTCATGGCCGAGGCCACCGGCGTCCGGCCCGACGGGCGCATCAGCCCCTGGGACCTGGGTCTGTGGAACGACCGCCAGCAGGAGGCGTTCACCCGCATCACCGAGGCCATCAAGGCCCACGGCGCCGTCCCGGCCATCCAGCTCGCCCACGCGGGCCGCAAGGCGTCGGTGGACAAGCCCTGGTTGTCCGACCGCTACCTGACCGAGGACGAGAACGGCTGGCAGCCCGTTGCCCCCAGCCCGGTCGCGTACGACGGACTCGCTGTCCCGCACGAGTTGAGCGTGAAGGAGATCCAGCAGCTCGTACGTGACTTCGCCGACTCCGCCCGGCGCGCGCTGGCCGCCGGGTTCCAGGTGGTCGAGGTGCACGGCGCCCACGGCTACCTGATCAACTCCTTCCTCTCCCCGGCGTCCAACCAGCGCACCGACGCCTACGGCGGCAGCTTCGAGAACCGCATCCGCTTCGCCCTGGAGGTCGTCGACGCCGTCCGCGCCGTGTGGCCCGAGGACCTGCCGGTCTTCTTCCGCACCTCGGCCACCGACTGGCTGACCGAGAACCCCGAGGA
Source organism: Streptomyces sp. NPDC048484 (assembly GCF_040651415.1). NCBI lineage: Bacteria > Bacillati > Actinomycetota > Actinomycetes > Kitasatosporales > Streptomycetaceae > Streptomyces > Streptomyces sp. NPDC048484. The sequence goes on along the minus strand of NZ_JBEZJY010000082.1, from coordinate 6,774 downwards.
CGAGCGCGAGGGCTGGACCGGCGAGAACACCGTGCGCCTGGCCAAGGAGCTCCACGCCCACGGCGTCGACCTGCTGGATGTGTCCACCGGCGGCATGGTCCGCGACGCCAGGATCGTCGCGGGACCCAACTACCAGGTGCCGTTCGCCGCCCAGGCCCGCAACCAGGCTGGCATTCCCACCGCCGCCATCGGCATCATCACCGAGCCGCAGCAGGCGGAGGAGATCGTCGCCTCAGGTAAAGCAGATGCCGTGTTCCTTGGCCGTGAACTGCTGCGCAATCCCTACTGGGCCCAGCACGCCGCACTCGAACTCGGCGTCGAGCCCCGCTGGCCCGACCAGTACGCCTACGTCGTCAAGCGCCGCAAGCACTGAGCCTGCCCGGCCTCCCCTCCACACACAGCTGTTCCGCCCCCGCACGGTGCTGTGCTGAATCACTCCAATTGGGAGATCCCCATGAACCACCTGCAGGACAAGGTCGTCGTCATCACCGGCGCCTCCTCCGGTATCGGCGCCGTCAGCGCCAAGGCCCTCGCCGCCCGCGGCGCCAAGATCGTCGCCGCCGCCCGTGGCCAGGAAGACCTCGACCAGCTGGTCGCCGACATCGAGAAGTCCGGCGGCACCGCAGCCGGCCGGCTCACCGACGTCGCCGACGCCGCGGACATGCAGGCGCTGGCCGACTTCACCGTCGCCACCTACGGGCGTGTCGATGTCCTCGTCAACAACGCCGGCCTGATGCTCTTCTCGTACTGGAAGGACCTCGCGCTCGATGACTGGAACCGGATGCTCGACGTGAACATCCGCGGCTACCTCAACGGTGTCCACGCCGTCCTGCCCGTGATGCTCCGCCAGAAGTCCGGCCACATCCTGAACATGGACTCGGTGGCCGGTCACCAGGTCGGCGACGGCGCCGGTGTCTACAGCGCGACGAAGTTCTTCGTGCAGGCCATGACCGAGTCGATGCGCAGGGAACTCGGCGTACGCGAGGGCATCAAGGCGTCCACGATCAGCCCTGGCGTCATCGACACAGGCTGGGCCGAGAAGGTCACCGACCCCGCCGGACGCAAGGCCGCCCAGGAGCTCAACGCCATCGCGATCAGCCCCGAGTCCATCGCCGACGCCGTCGTCTACGCCCTCGACCAGCCCGCAGACGTCACCGTCAACGACCTCGTCATCTCCCCCACCCGCCAGAACTGGTAAGCGCCAGGCAATCCACGCCGCACGGAAGGAATCCCAGTCCCATGACCGGTCTCGCCTCCCCCATTCCCCGCTTCCACCTCGCGGTCCCGGTCGACGACCTGGACGCCGCCCGACGCTTCTACGGCGGGGCACTCGGCCTGGAGCAGGGCCGCAGCGCCGACACTTGGGTGGACTGGAACCTGCACGGCCACCAGTTCGTCACCCACCTCGCCCCGGCCCGCACCGAACAGATACACAACCCGGTGGACGGCCACGACGTCCCCGTGCCGCACTTCGGGCTGATCCTGGCCATCGACGCCTTCCACCGGCTCGCCGACCGGCTGCGCGCCGCGGACACCGCCTTCGTCATCGAGCCCTACGTGCGCTTCGCAGGCGAAACCGGCGAGCAGTGGACGATGTTCCTGCTCGACCCGGCCGGCAACGCCCTGGAGTTCAAGGCGTTCGCCGACGACTCCCAAGTGTTCGCCACGCCATGACTCCGGGACCCTGCGGCGTGCCCCGGCCGTGAACTGGCAGGTACACCAGCTGTCAATGGGCTGGTGGCTCAACGACCGGGACAGGCGTAGCACGGGTCTCGGCCAAGAGGCCGCCGCTGCTACTGATCCACGTCTCAACCAACCCGGCGCAAGCGCGCCGCAACCTCAGACTGGAGACACAACATGTCGAAACCAACCTATGTCGCTGACCACATCGCCATCACCGAAGTACTGGAAAAGTACAACCAGGGCGTCGCCAAGGCCGACAGCTCGATCATGAAGCCCGCGTTCGCCGCGGAGGCGACGATTTTCGGCGTGGAGAATGGCAAGCTCTCCGGCGGTGCGATCACGGGCCTCTACCAGGGAATCGACAGGGATTTCCGCCCCTCGCCGGAAGGCCGCGCCGTGATCGCTTACATCAACGTGACCGGCACTGCAGCCAACGCGCGTGTCGATACCAACGATGTCTCCGGCCTGTGCTTCACCGACTACTTCAACCTGCTGAAAGTCGATGGCACGTGGAGCATTGTCAGTAAGATCTACCACACCAACGACGCGCCGAAATCGTAGCTGCGCTCACGGCCGGGCGGGCATGAGCTTCCCCCGTCGCGGCGGACGTGTGGCGTGAGTTGACCTTGAGGTTGCCGGGAAGGAACCGTCCGGGCCTGAAGGCGAGCGACGTCGGCCTGGAGTTCCTCACCGGCGCACTGAAGGGCTCACACGACCCCTCCGGCATCGTGTTCACCGTGCCGGCGGCGATGGCCGGCATTGAGCGCGAGTGCATCAGCGACCGCACCCTCCAAGGCCACGAGCCCGCCCGCAAACGCGGCAAGGCCATCGGCGGCGCGGGCGTCATGCGGGTGCTCCGCGAACCTGACGAGCAGGCCGTGGTCTCGACAGGCGCATGACCCCGGTCGCTACTTTGCGCCGTGGGCCAGGTCGACCTGTGGCCGCCGGCGCCCCGGCGCGGTTGCCGGCGGCCGCAGGAGGCGCCGATGGCACGACTCATACGCACCTGACCAGCACACTTCCCTTTTTGTCCATATGGGACTTTAAAGTGCATACTGTTGCATTCGGTGTGCTTCTTTTACGGTCGGAAGCGACAAGAACCCCACTGAACGACAGGGATGATCTTTCGTGTCCGCACACCTTTTTGACCCGCTCACGATCCGCGACGTGACCTTCCGGAACCGGATCGCCATGTCCCCGATGTGCATGCACTCCGCGGACGCCCAGGGGCACGCCAGCGACTTCCACACGGTGCACTACGGCGCGCGTGCACTGGGCGGTGCCGGCCTCGTGATGCTGGAGACGGCGGCGGTACTGCCCAACGGGCTGATCGGTCCGGGCGACCTCGGCATCTGGAGCGACGACCACGTCGCAGGCCTGTCGGGCATCGTCGAGGTGATCCATGGTTTCGGCGCCAGGGCCGGCGCCCAGATCGGCCACGCGGGGCGGCAGCTCGGCGTGGAGTCCGAGACCGCGGTGGCCCCCTCACCCATTCCCTTCAGTGACGGCTCACGCGTTCCCCGGGAGCTCGGCGTCGGGGACATCAAGGAGGTCATCGAGGCGTTCCGGGCTGCGGCGGCACGGGCGAAGGCCGCCGGATTCGACGTGCTCGAGGTGCACACGGCGCACGGCTTCCTGCTCAACGAGTTCCTCTCGCCCCTGGCCAACCACCGCACGGACGAGTACGGAGGCAGCCGGGAAAACCGCTACCGGATCGTGCGGGAGACCATCGACGCGGTGCGCGGCGAGTGGGACGGCCCGCTGTTCGTCCGCATCTCCTCGACCGACTATGCGCAGGGCGGGAACGTTCCGGAGGACTTCGTCACCTACGGCAGGTGGATGAAGGAGCAGGGCGTCGACCTGATCGACGCCTCATCCGGCGGCATCGCCCCGGTGAAGGTGCAGTCCTACCCGAACTACCAGGTGCCCGCCGCGGAGCTGATCCGCAGGGAGGTGGGAATCAAGACCGGTGCCGTCGGCCTGATCGAGAGCGGCCGCCAGGCCGAGGAGATCCTGCAAAACGACCGCGCCGACCTCGTGCTGGTCGGCCGGGAGATGCTGAAGGACCCCTTCTGGGCCCGGACCGCCGCGGACGAGCTGCGCGCCGCCATCGAGGTCCCGTTGCAGTACACCCGCTACGGGTCGGCCTGGCAGCGCTCGCAGCCCTCGCTGCCCGCCGCGCCGATGGACGCCACGGTCTCCTGACCGGTTCCGCCCGGCCCCGAAATCACCCCCGGGGCAAGGACACCGAACTCGCTGCCGCCGCCCGGGGCCGGGGCGGACGCTCCCGGCACGGGCGGCGGACCGGCCCCGGGCCCGGAGGGGAGGCCCCTCAGGGTCCGGGATACTCGACAAGGCAGCACGACTCGGAGGTGCCCCATGCCGCGGACGCGATCGTTTGACGACCTGCCGGGCTGCGCGATGGAAGCAACAGTCAAGATCATCGGCGGGAAGTGGAAAGGTGTGATCCTTTTCCATCTGCTCGAGGGGACCATGCGGTTCAACGAGCTGCACCGCCAGATGCCCGGCATCGCTCCGCGCCTGATGACCAAGCAACTGCGTGAACTGGAGCAGGACGGTCTGGTGCAGCGAACTGTCTACCCGGTCGTCCCGCCCAAAGTGGAGTACGCCCTGACCGAGGAGGCACGTTCGATGGAGCCGCTGCTGCTCGGACTCAACAACTGGGGCGAGCAGTGGCTGGCCCGACGCGGCATCGTCCTGCCCGATCCCAAAGACGCGCAGGAGAAACCCTCGACCGCCACGCCGCCGGCGCCGCCCGAGGCCTAGTTTGACCCCGTCGGAAATCTCGAGGTTCCCCGGTGCGGGTACATGATCAGCAGGCAGGCCCACTGCCGCGGTGCAGTTCGACCCAGCTGGTGAGGCGCACGTGGTCCGTCCGTCCGGATTCACCGGCGGCAAGGGTGTGCACCGGGGCCTTTGACCCGATCGCAGGCCCCGGCGCCGAAACTCTCACTCAGGGCATCGCCCCCAGTGGATACGCGGTTCTCTACGGCGCCCTCGACCCGCGCACCGCCCCGCTGCCCAACGCGCAGTCCTTCCCCGCGCTGAACATCAGCACCTACACCCTCTTCGAGATCACCTCCGGCCCCGAGCGGCTCCGTCGCGCCGTCGCGTTCATCAACGCCGGACTCGCCCCGGGCTCCTTCACCCCGCCGTCGACAAGACCTTCGACCTGACCGACATCGCCGAGGCCCACCGCTACATGGAGGCCAACGGCCAGGTCGGCAAGATCGTCGTCACCGTCACCCACGACGGCACCACTTCCTGAGACCGGCCGCGCCGCAGCGGCGAGGACACCGTTCCCGCCCCGCCACTGGCGCGGTCCCGTGCCCCGGCCGTTTCCCCTGGCCTCCCTCCCCTCAGATGCAAGAGAAAGGAGCACGTGTCATGCGTGCCTGGCAGCTCGAAGACTTCGGCCTGGACAACCTCCGCCTCGCGGAGCGCCCCACCCCCAAGCCCGGTCCCGGCGAGATCCTCGTGAAGGTCTCCGCGGTCTCGCTGAACTTCCGTGACAAGGCGATCGTCGACGGGGTCTATAACCCGGAGAAGATGCCGAAGAACCTGATCCCGGTCAACGACACGGCCGGCGTGGTCGCCGAGGTCGGCCCGGGTGTCACTGAGTGGCAGGTCGGCGACCGTGTCATGTCGCACTTCTACTCGCACTGGCTCGACGGCGCCCCGGCGCGGGACGAACCCGACTGGCAGCTCGGCGGCCCGATCGACGGCGGACTTGCCGAGTACATGATCCTCGAGGCGAACTCGGCCGTGCTGACGCCGGCCAACCTCACCGACGAGCAGGCCGCGACCCTGCCCATCGCCGCGCTGACGGCCTGGTTCTCCCTGGTCGAGTACGGCAACCTGAAGCCCGGCCAGTCCGTCCTGGTCCAGGGCACCGGCGGCGTCTCTCTGTTCGCCATCCAGATAGCCAGCGCGCTCGGCGCCCGCGTCATCGCCACCTCCAGCAGCGACGAGAAGCTGCAGAAGGCGGCCGCCCTGGGCGCCTCCGACCTGATCAACTACCGCACCACCCCGGACTGGGCCGAGAAGGTACGTGAACTCACCGACGGACAGGGCGTGGACCAGGTCATCGAGGTCGTCGGCGGCGACAACCTCAACCAGTCCGTCCACGCCACCCGGGCCGCCGGCCACATCGCCCTGGTCGGCTTCCTCGGCGGCATGACCGCCCCACTGGACGTCCTGTCCCTGCTCTATAGCCAGGCCGCCATCCGCGGCATCGCCGTCGGCCACCGCCGCGCCTTCCTCGACATGAACGCCTGGATCGAGAAGAACGGCCTGGACCCGGTCATCGACACCGTCTACGCCTTCGACGACGCGATCAAGGCATACGAGCACCTCGCCCGCGGCGCCTTCGGTAAAATCGTCATCCGCGTCGCCAACTGAGCTGCCCCGCCCGGCAGGCCCGACCGGATCACACGAGGCCGGGCGGTATAGGCGGGGTGGCATCAACAGTCCTCGGCTGCGGCAGGGCCCGGACCACTCCGGTGCCCTGCGCCAGGCGCTGGTGAAGCTGGCTGTTCTCAGCCGTGGACTGGTGCAGGGCGCCAACCAGCGCCTCGACGTCGGCTCTGAGTCGGGCGATCTCCTGGGCGTCCGCAGCCCGCAGTTCCTTCAGTCTTCGCACCTGCCGGCGCAGCCGGCGTTCGCAGTCAGGCATCTGCCCGCGGGCGCGAACCTGGTCGTAGAAGCCGTTCTTCAGGTCGGGGTGGCGCTGAGTGAGGGCGTTGCGGGGGACCTGGGCCTCGGCCACGAGGGCGACGATCGTCATCAGAGGGCGTTCTGCGAGTGCTCGGCTGACTCGTAGTACTTGATGGCAGGTTGTCCGGTTCCGGGGCTTCACGGCGGGCCGGGGATGCGGTGCTCTGGTGGGCGTGGACGGGCGCGAGCCGTACCCGAGTGACCTGTCGGATGAAGCCTGGGAGCTGATCCGGCCGGTCATCGCCGCGTGGAAGGCCAGGCACCCGTCGGTGAGCGGGCACCAGGGCAACTACGGGATGCGGGAGATCGTGAATGCGATCCTGTACCAGGCCCGCACCGGCTGCCAGTGGCGCT
>NZ_JBEZJY010000081.1:0-24574 GCF_040651415.1 Streptomyces sp. NPDC048484 | reverse complement strand
GCCCCCCCACCTTACACAACCACCCCCTCATATACTTTTTCCCTACCCCTCGCCCCGCCCCACCCCCCCCCTCCCCGGGGGGGGGGGGGCGGGGGGGCCCGCCCCCCCCCCCGGGCCGCCCGCTGCGCAGTCGGTAGTGCGCACCGATTGCGCAGCGGGGATCACACCGTCGTGCAACGCGGGCCGCGGGACCCGGTTGGTGGCCCGGACCGCCGCCGCGGGCGGCCTCAGTCCGTCCCGGAGTCTCCAAGGAGGGTGTCGCGGACCGACGCCGCCACGACACGGAACGTTCCGGAGAACGCTCCGCCGATCGCAGCCAGGCCGGCCCTCTTCGTGAAGTCCTTCCGCTCCGAGGCCTTGTCCCCGGCCTCCTGCGCGGGCTGCGCTGGACGCCCACCGACCGCTGTGCCGGACGGATCCGGGCTGGGGGTGCCCTGCTCGTTGCTCACTTGCTCCTCCACGAGCTGTATCGGAAAGGTGCGCCGTACCGGACGGGGACGGCGATGAGGACGATGGAAGACCCAGGGGTTAGCCCCGCAACTCGGCGTTTCGAGGGGCGCGTTCAGCAGATCCGCGTCAGGAAGCACGACGCTGGGATGCGAGCCCTCGACCCACCACTCGTCCATGTCGGCTTCCGTCGGTTCCGGAGATTTCGTGCGGTTCCCCGACGGGCCTGGCACGGAAAGCCCCTGCCGATGGCAGGGGCTCGCGTTGAGGCCAAGAGATCAGACCCGAGACACCCATTCAAGGGCGGGCCGCATCACCTCCGGTATAGCGACGATGTGGCGGTGCCGCCTCAAGTCCGTGCGCCCCACATCGTCTGGGAGGGGAGCCGCTGCCGTCACCGCGTACAACTCGGGGCACTGGCGTGCGTCTCCGAGAAGACGTACGCCGGGGTGAACCACGAGCACGACGCGCCTGGTCTGAACCGCGCAGCACCCTGCCGTCATGAGCACCAGGCGGCCGCGCGCGTGGCAGCTGCCCGGCGGCGTGGTCGGCCCGACCACGCCCCCGACCATGGCAGCCCGGCGTGCATGTTGCCGGATCGTGATCGATGGTCGGGGGTTGTGGTCGCCGCTGTGGTCGGGGTCGACGGGTGAGCTGCCGTGCATGGATCTCACGCGCGTCTCCTCGCCCGCGGGCACCGGCCGTCTCGCTTCCGCGAGCGGTGTGGGATGCCCCGGCAGTCGCGCGCACAGCGCGCTTAGGGACGCGCGATGACCGGAGCACGAATCCGTCGAGGCTCGATGGCCGGCGACCAGTTCACCCAGATCGCCAACGGCCTGTTCCGCGACGGCCGCGTCAGCTTCAAGGCGAAAGGCATCTTCGGATACATCAGCACCCATCAGGCCGGCTGGCAGGTGACCGTCGCCGGCCTCGTCCGCTCCGGACCCGACGGACGGGACGCGGTACGCACCGGACTGAAGGAACTGGAGACCCACGGCTACCTGATCCGCGAACGCCTGCGCCGTACGAACGGCACCCTCGGCGAGATCGTCTACTCCATCACCGACCACCCCACCTTCGTCGACGCCCTCATGGCGGACGCCGCCACGGTGCTCCACGCGCCGTCGGCACCCAGGGACGGCCAGGGCGACTACGGCATGGGCATCCGGCGCGGCGTGATGGCCGGCGACCAGTTCACCCAGATCGCCAACGGCCTGTTCCGCGACAACCGCATGTCCTTCAAGTCGAAGGGGCTGTTCGGACTGATCAGCACCCATCGCGAGGGCTGGCACATAACGGTCGCGGACCTGGCCCGGCGGGGTCGCGAGGGCGTGGACGCGGTGACGACCGGGCTGGATGAGCTTGCGCGCCAGGGCTTCCTGCAGCGGGACCGCGACCGTAATCCCGACGGCACCCTCGGCTCGGCCACGTACTTCATCACCGATCTGCCTGCCCTGCAAAGCACCAGGTCGCAACCAGAGTCGGGAAATCCAGGACTGGATAACCCTACGTTGGCTGACCGCCCCACAAAGAACACCATCAGTAAGAAGACCAACAAGCAGAAGACCAGTTCCCTCCCTCCGTGCGCCTCCGGCGAGCGCACGAGCGGCCGCCCGGCTGCGCCTGGGCAGTGGACGGACACGCCGGCGCCGCAGGATCTGGATCCGGGCACCCAGCTGCTGTTGTCGATCGGCTCGGCCCACCCCGAACTGCTCCTGCAGGAGAAGGCCTTGTACGACCAGGGCCGGGTCATCACCGCGATGCTGGACGCCGGCTGGAGCTCCGAGCAACTGCGCCACGTCATCACCAGCCGCCCGCTGCCGAGCCAGATCCGCACCTCCGTCGACGCGATCGTCGCCGCCCGACTGCGCTCCGCCCAGCTCTACCCGCCTCCCGTTGCCAGCGTCGACGACATCGCCCCGGACGAACTCTTCTCGACGCCGAAGCCCTCCACGACGGCCCCCGCCGACCGCTCGGTCTCCCGGGCGCTCACCTACCGGGCGCTCGTCGAATGCGCGGGCTGCGGCAGGCCCGGCACCGCCCCGGTGAAGACCTCTGTCCGGCCTGCCTCGACTGGCCGCTGTGCCGCACCTGCCCCGGGCCGACTCCCCGCCGCGCTCACCCCGACGGCGACGGCCGCTGCGCGACCTGCACCTCTGCCCTGGCCGCCATAACCGACCTTCTGGAAGGGAGCACTTCGTGATGGACACGCTCCGCACACCACCCCGGACGGCATCCCAGCAGCGTCTCCGTCCCTTCGCCTGCGATCCGAAACGGTGGGAGGACGAACGATCGCGCGCGCTGCAGTCCGGCCATGGCTGCCGCGACACTGCGTGCACCGGCACGTGTGAGCCCGTGCTCGTGTACGAGCGCACCGGGTGGGGGTGGCTGGCCTGGACGGTGCCCGGTGACGGCACTCTGCCCGAACTCCCTCGGCAGATCGGGGTGCTCACCCCGGACGCGACGCTGACCCAGCGGCTGGCCGTGCGCTGGCTGACCCGGCGTCCCGCCTGCCGCATCGCGCTGGCCCCCGCGAGCTCCGCATCCCTGCGGCTCTCCGCGGTCGCCGTGGGGGTCATCAGCCTCGTCGCTGCACTGTTCGCCCTCGGCCGCGGCATCCCCGGCGACCTGGTGCTGCCCGGCATGCTGCTCGCCCCGTTGCTCGCCGAGCACCTGCCCGACCGGCTCGACGCCCGGGCCGGCGAACACGTCCGCAGCGTCGAAGGAGACGCCGCCTGCCAGTACCTGCAGCGTCTCGCGGTCCTGCACACCTACGTCGTCCAGGCCGCCGCCGACAGCGACCGCCACGAACTGCGCCGCTCGGCCGAGATAGGCCAGAACCTGCTGTGGGACGCCGCCGGCCTCCTCCAGACCCAGGACACCCGCTCGGCCTCGGCTCAACTGATCGACCGCGAGCGGCTGATGGTCCAGCTCGCCGATCAAGTCGCCCAGACCCTGGAGCGCACCCGCACCGAAGCCCGCTCCGGCACGGAGAACCAGCCCAGCGGCCAGGAAGGCCCGTTGGGCCCGTACCCGCCCGGCTTCGAACCGGCGGCACGGCCAGCACCTCGACGCGAGCCCGGCACTTCACCGCTGAAGGGATACCGCCCCATGACCCAGGAGCAGCCCGACGACGACGTCCACACCACGGACGTCTATCTGCTCTTCGCACACGAGCCGTACTACCTCGGTGACGGCTCCCAAGAGATCAACACCGTCGTGGTAGCCGCCGCGTCCCTGCTCCACCCCCAGGTACGACAGCCCGACGGAGCTCAGATCCACAACCGCCTCACCCAGGGACGCAAGCCGGGCGAGATCATCCCGCTGGCCACCCTCACCCACGAACTGGGCGGCGGCGCCGACTGGCCGACGGTCGGCGACTGGGAGAAGGTCACGACCGACCTCGTCCAGCTCGTCCACGACAGGGAGTGCGACGCCCTCAGCCTCGGTCTCCCCGAGATCGCGCGTGCCCTCATCATCGCCGGCCCGCACAGTCACGTGCGCGCCTTCGACACCGTAGCCGAGGAGTTCATCGCCTACGGACCGAAGGAGCGTGCCGCGGTTCTGGCCGAGGTCGACATGTTCCTCACCGGCCTCGTAGCCGAGCAGGCCTTCTGGCCGGGGGATGGCCTGCTGCCCCCGCTCTTCCGCCAGGCGTGAGGGGCTACCGACGAACAAGGCGTAGCGGATCGGCCCAACAGCACGGCGCCCCAGACCAGAGTCTGGGGCGCCGATTCTTGCTCTTCGGTGCGGTCAGGGCGCCGCGGATCGGCGTGCGGCCAACTCCTCGACGCGGGGGCGTCTCCACCGCTGCTGACGCGGCCGGCCGGCACTGCCGCGGCGGTACTCGAGCCCGTCCGGCTCGTCTAGGCCGGGGAGGTAGCCGTGGCCGAGTGCGCTGAGGAAGCTGTCCGCGTCCTTGTATCCGAGGATCAGGGCGGCTTCCTCGGCTCCGACCAAGTCCTCGTGCTCCTCGCCGGCGGTCGGCAGCACGCCGCGTCGGCGGGCGACAGCGACGACGGTAGCGCGGCGCCACTTGTTGCTGGGCCGTCCGCGGACACCCTCCTTCTTCTCCGTGTCGTCCGGCTTGGGCAACTCCGGAATGCGGCCCTGGGAGAGGGCGCTGGAGAAGGAGGCCGCGCTGCCGTAGCCGAGCAGGGCGGCGATCTCTGCCGTGCCGAGCAGCTCGTCGGGGTCGCCGTCCACCGACACCTCGGGCAGCGGGACGGACGCCGCTGATCCGCGACGGCCCTTGCCCGGTCGGCTGGTGGCCCAGGCGACGATGGTGCCGCGCCGCCAGTGCGGGCCGTCTCCACCACCGTGGTCCGGCTGCGGGAAGTAGTCGGGCCGGTCACGGAAGTAGCCGTCGATCGTGGCCGTGCCGGTGTATCCGAGCAGCTGGGACACCTCCTGCTTGGACAGCAGTTCGTCCTGGTCGGCCTCCAGCACCGCGGTCGGCAACGTGCGCTGCTTCGGCGCCCGCCGGGCGAAGAACGCGGCGACCTCGGCGTAGTGCCACAACCGCTTCCTGCCCTCGGTACGGGCCACCTGAGGGAACCCGCTGTTCGGGTCGTTGCTCAACTCGCTGACCCGGGACTTGCTGATGCCGAACTCCGCCACGATCTGCGCGGTGTCCACGAGCCGGTCGGCCTGCGACATCACTACCCCTTGAGATGGATCGGCAAGACGGTGCTGGCGCCCGGGCTGAGCGCGACAGGTTCGATAATGCCAAATTGGCTCGGGTGGGGTCCAGCCCGCAGGTCAGCCGCCTGCGAGCAACGGAAGTTGAGTCCCGTGGGTGAGGGCGTCCGGCTGGCCGACTGACGACGGCGGGGAGCAGCGAGGTCAGTCCGGTGGATCAGCGAAAAGTCGGGCGGTGAGGTAGAGGAGGGCGCCGAGGGAGGCAACGAACAGTCCGACCGGCACCCACTCGTTCCACCGTCCCCCGAGAACACTGGGAGAGGACACGCCCGGGCCGCTGCTGCCGGAACGGAGACTGCCGAGCCACCGAGCATGAGAGGCAGCCCTCTCCGATGCCGGCGCCAGCCGCCGTGACGGTGCCGCACAAAGAAGTACAGCCCGGTGAAGTTGGCAATCCCACCAGCCAGGGCCACCAGGCTGAACTCGTTGAGCATGTCCGACCCTTCTGGTCCGCACGGACGACGGGATCACAGATCGGTCCACGGGCGGGGCTCGCCCCCAGTCAACGGCACCCACACCGACCCGGACGGACCGTGCTCCTCGATGTCCTCCAGGACGACGGCTCCCAGCTGAACCTCGCGGGCGAGGGCCGCGACGAGCGGGTGCTGAGCGACCATCGCCTGCAGATCACTGATCCGGTCGCCTAGCCGGGTCCGGGAGGCGCCGGTGAGCACGAAGAGCAGGCGAGGGAATACCGGGTACCAGCGAAGCCAGGCCGGGCCGGTGGAGACGGGCCGGCGGCGGCCGACGGGCTGGGCTTCGTACTGGAATGCCCGCGCATACTCGATCAGCTTCACGGCCAGGCGCTCGCTGCTCATGGTGCTGCGATCGACTTCCACGAACGCGCGCAGTTTCCGCCGGTGTTCGCCGTCGACGACGGTGTAGTGCATGACGGCGTCGGCGACGAGCCGCTCGCCCTCACCGATGGGGTGAGCCACCTCAGGAGTCCAGTCCCACGGGCCGTGCTCGTGCCCGAGCCTGCGGGCGTCTGCCGCAAACGGCAGGTGGGACCGTACGACGGTCAGTGTGTGCGGAGTCTTGAGCGACGCTGCGGTTGTCGAGGTGATGGGGTACGGCGGACGGCCACGCAGGATGGGGAGATCGCGGGTTACCCGCGCCCCCTCGGGGGTGAGGTACCAGGCGTGCGTACGCGACCGGTCCGAGTCCGGCAGCGGGGTGAGGTCGATGAAGCCTGTGGAACGCAGCTTGTTCAGCACGCGGGAGACCAGTTGGCGGGAGCTGTCCGGCCGCAGCATCTGGCGCAACTGGCCGGTCGTGGCCATGCGGTGCAGGGCGAGCGCGGTCAGGACCTGCAGGCGCAGCGGTTCAGCGGGGCTGGGGGCCAACTCGGCCGCCGCAGCTGATGTGGGACGGGTCATGGAGAAGAGGCAACGCTCAGCCCCCGACCCGACCCCCGACCACGAGACCCCGACCAAGGTCACAATGCAGGAACACTCTCGTGGTCGGGGTCATGGTCGGGGCTCCACGGCCCCGACCATGCGACTTCGCCAGAGCTCAGGAGTACCTGCGACCGCGCTGGTTCTCAGGGAGGAGCAGCCCACGGTGGCGGTCAGGGGCGCCTGTTCCACATCCCGGAGCCACTCGGCTCTGGTCAGTTGAGGATGAGGCGGCGCACAGCGAGGCCTTCGTCGAGGTGGATGTCGACCACCGTGCCGAGGCGGCGGGCAAGCTCGTGGTTGCCGCGCGCATTCTCCTCGACCTGACACGGGCGGGCCGCAGCGGCATCCTTCAGGGCCGTGGTCACAAGCCCCTCGACGGTGGCCGTCGCGCTGGCGGTGCCACAAGCCATGCACGCATCGCGGTCAACGTTGAAAAGCGCCGCAGCCTCCGCAGATGAAGCTGGTCACGGTGCTTCCCATCGCTCTGCGGTGATCAGGGCAGAGTTCAAGAACAAGCTGAGCTCATGATGGTGACGGCTCACCACCGTGCGTTGAGACGCGTGATCACTTCTCCACCGGGCGAATGTGCAGTTCGGCCAGGAAGGCCTGGACATCCGTGGCCGTCTGCGCCGGTGTCGGCCGAGGTCCGGAAGGGATCACCGGCTGGGCGGTGACGGTGGCCGTGTTGTTGCCCCAGACGCAGCGTGAACTGGTCGTGTTCGCGACCCCGTACTTCACGCATCGCAGCTTGCCCCCAACAGCGCCGGGAGCGTAGTTCCGTACTCTGCCCGAATCTACACTCGTGTTGAGAAGTACCGAGATGACCTCGTCGTCCTCACCCGGATCGGAGACGTCGACGGGCGGGTTGAGTTCCAGGGTGACCATGTAGGACTTCTTGCCGTCCGGGCGCACGTAGGTCGCGTGAGCTTTCTCCTTGGTCGGGTTGAGATTGTCGCCACCGTGCGTCGCCGACCACAGCGACTTGTCGTCCTTGCCCGCGAGCCGGTAGCCAGCGAAGCCGACCGGCATCTCGGCAGTGTGCTTGACCGGTGCCTCGTCCTCATCCCCCGTCGCGAGCCAGATCCCGACTGCCGCCCCGGCCACGAGGACGACGGCAATGGCTCCACCGATCCCCCTTCGACGTTTGCGGAGCCGGGCCGTCCGCTCCCTGGTGGCCGCCCAGTCGATGGGGCGTCCCAGGGGCCCGGCATCAGGGGCGGCCGGTGGGCTCATGTGCGGAGCATCGTCAAAATCGGAGGGCGTCCCGGGGTTCGGCATGTGGTTCTTCCTTGAGTACTCGGCTCGGTGCCACTCAACAGTTGGGTGACTGGACTTCCTCGACCATGACGTTCTGGATGGCCATGCGTAGGAGAGCGCCGGTGTACTGCGACCCCACAGCTCAAACATGGCCTACGGAGTTCGCATCAGGAAAGGGTTGCGTCCCGCCGCACCACCCGCATCCCCACCGCGTCCTGCTGTTCCACGTCGCTGTCCGTGGCCACGTGGATGGGGACGAACACCACCATCCAGTAGAAGCCGAACAGCCAGCGGCCGATCAGGCGGAGGAAGGCGGGGCGGCCGCCGTCGGAGGTGCGGACGACCCGTACGCCTGTGGTGAGCTTTCCGAGGCTTGCGCGGGTCACGAAGGTGAGCAGGACGTGGTTGAGGAAGGAAAATCCGAACGCCACGCCCAGAGCTGCGGCCCAAACCGTGGGGGAATGGAGGCGGAGTTCGACGACTCCGCCGACAACCTTGACACCCACTGCGGCTCCGGCTGCGAGGCCGCAGAAGAGCGCCAAGAGGGCGTCAAGGCAGGCGGCGGTGACCCGGCGGGTTGGTGTAGGGGCCGGGGGGCGAGTGGGGGTACGTTGCTGGCCGGCCACAGCGCTTCCCTCAAACCGCATACCGCATATCTCCCATAATCTGCAGTCGACGAGGGCAGTTGTTCTGGAACTGTCAGAGGCCCTTGTCCAGTATCGCCTGTGAACTCGCGACGTTAAATCTCAAACTGAAAAGGGCGATGGCCGGTCCGCAGCAGCAGGTGCTGCTGCGGGGCGTGGTGGCGAACCACGCCATGCCGGCCATCGTGCGACACCCGGTCCGCAAGGGACCAACGCCCAAAACCGGGGGCCGCGTTCATGGGGTGGTGCGCGGAGGTCCGCTCACCACCGGGGGTACTACTTCCTGGACCGCTGGGCGGCCTGCTGGAGGATGCGCCGGCGCGTCCATCGTCGGCGCCCGTTCTGGCGCCCGGCATTCTCGGCGACCCCGTCCGTGGTCTTCAGGAACGGAAGGTTGCCCTGGGACAGGCTGCTGGAGAAGGAGCCGACGCTCTTGAACCCCAGCAGGGCGGCCGCCTGGCTCGCCCCCAGCAGCTCGTCGGGATCACCGTCGACCGAAACCTCGGGCAGAGGCGGCGCCTCCTTGCCTCCGGCTCGCCTTCCGCGGCCGGGCCGGGTGGCCATCCACTCCTGCAGGGTCTGTACCTTCCACAACTGTCGGCGGTAGCGGTTCGCGGCCGTACCCAGCTCTTCGACGACGTCCGGTTCGGGGAAGTAACCGGGGTGGTCGCGCACGAAGGTGGTGACCTGGTTGGGGTTCTTGTAGCCGAGATACCTCGAGGCGTCCGCGGCGTTCAGCAACGTCTCCGGGGCGAGGGAGGGCGGTGCGTGTTCAGCGAGCCGCGCCGGCGCCCGGTGGGAGAACCACTTGGTGACCTCCGCGTGGTCCCACAGGCGGGCGCGGCCGCGCTTGTCGACAGGCTCAGGGAATACCTCGCTGACCGTGTTCTCCGCGCGCCCGGTGTAGAGGCCGGTGATCCGTGCGGGTGTCAGGCCCTGTTCAGCCGCGATCTCGGCAGCGTCGGCCAGGCGAGGCTCACGGCGCGAGGTCATGGCAGAACCGTCCGTCCTGTCAGCAGTGAGCCGGCCAGCCCGGCTCACAACGCAAATAATGGCAGGAGTTGCGGTTGGAGGTCCAGTCCGCGGCTCAGGGTTTTTTTCCGGCGGCAGCGCCTGAGCCGAAGCGCGATAGTTGTCACGGAGGCGCGCCTGTTGCCACAACGGCGGACACCTGTCACACGCGAGGGGTGTACTGGTCCAGGATCGCCCGTAGCCGCTCAAGATCCCCAGCCTCATGCGCGCCCCGCTTGGGCAAGACGTCGAGGCACATGATGTTGGGATCCCGGCTGAGCAGGACAAAGTGACCTGCCGTTTCCCGGTAACCCTGGAAAACGGACCATTTCTGGATCAGTGTGTTGTGGTCGGTACGGCAGGTGATCCCGGCCGGAGACACGGTGGCGCGGTACTCGCCCTGCCATCCGACGAGCCGCTGCACCTGGGCGGCTTGCAGCCGCGGGTATCCCCACACCATCAAGACGACCAGCAGGAACACAGCCGTCGAGAACACGTCGACACCGCCGCGGACGACGGTGGAGACCAGCCATTGGCCTACCCCCAGGAGGAGGAATGCACCCCGCAGCAGTAGCCCGGTCCACTTGATCCGCTCACGGACCCGCAGGCCGACCAGGGTGTCGGCAGACTGGGGCCGGTACGCCAGTTCAACTACGGTCCGCTCATCCACGACATTGTCAGAGGTTTCCGTGTTGTTCGTGCCTTGGTCGCTCTGGCCTTCGGCCATGGTCCCTCCCCGTTCAAGACATGCGGATCATAACGAACTGAAGTTCACAAGCGCCGGAGCTGGTGACCACCACCGTGCCTCGCGCAGTTCTGGTGACAGATAGCGCGCTGATCCGGTGAATACCAGCGTGCTCTGCTCGATCGAAGCCGCAGATCAGCGGACACCAGCGGTGACAACTATCGTGCTTCGGCTCAGCGCCCGCGGCGCACGGCCTACTCCTCGGGGATCAAGCAGATACCGCAGCGCGCGGCGGCCTCGGCCATCTCCGCGTACGCCATGGCGGCCGGCGTCATCTCCCACTCGACCAGGGCCAGCAGCAGGATCACCTCGTCGCGGTCCTGCGAGGCATCACAGGGCATACCGGCCGTGTCTGCGGCGAACATCAGATCCGCGGAGGCGAGTCCGCCGAGGCGCGCTGCCACATCCCGGTGCAGATCCTGAAGCCCCTGCTGGTACAGCTCGTTCGCCTCGCTCAGGAGCAGTACCAGGTCCTCGCCGTGGCTGGCCGGTGCCGCCGCAGCTAGGTCGAGGATGCGCTGGGTCGTCGTCATCGTCATTGAGTATCCATCCCTGATGGGGGTGAGTGCCGGGTGGTGGTCAGCTGCAGCCGTCGCACATCGGGCGGCGGCCGCTGTCGCGGGCCAGCTCGGGCTTCTTGCGGGGCTCTTCCTTGAGTTCGGCCCGCACCTGGTTCTGCAGGGCGGCGAACTCCGGGCCGTCGTCCGGGCAGACGACGCCCGGGTCGATGCCGCACGTTTTTGCATGCCGAATGAGGTCGGCGATGCGCCTGTCGGCGCGGAAGCTGTCGCCCCGGACGTGCTCGACCTCGGCATACAGGTCGGCGAGCCGCGGCCGCCGACCGCTGGAGAGCAGCAGGTCGGGAAGAGACCCGTAGCTGCACAGGGCGCAGGAGCAGCGCGTGTTGCCCCGCCAGTCGCCGGCACCGGGCACGGAGTCGTACGACCAGCAGTACGGCACCGGCGCGCTGGTGTGCCACTCCTTGACCGCGTCGGTTGGCCAGTCCTTGACGGGTAGCCACTCATCCACGATCCGCGCGGAGTTGGCCAGCACTGTACGGAAGGGCGGACGCTTCTTTCGGTCGGCTCCCTCGTCGCTGCGCAGACCCATGACCTTCAGGATCCGCACCGGGCGGCCGAGCTCGCGCTTGAGGCGGTTGACCATCGGCGTCCAGGCGCTCGAGACCACGCCCTCCTTGGCGTACTTGCGGCAGTAGGGGCTGCCCATGCGCGGGAACCGGCCGTACGCCGCGATCTCGGTCAGCAGGCTGCGCGGCATCGGGTTGCCGTCCGGACCGGGCATCGTGCGGGTGACTTCGATGTGACGGTCCGGAGGTACCCCGAAGGCGGCACTCTGCATGGAGGCGAGCTCGGAGACGCCCGGGTAGCGGGTGCCCTCGAACACGACCGGAGGCCACTCCAGCACTCCGAGGCTGGAGTGGTAAGAGATCACACGGTCTTCGACGCCGGCGGTCCGGACCGCGTCCATGAACACGGCCATCATCACCGCGCTGTCCTTGCCGCCGGACAGTTGGGGTGCGAGCAGATCGTAGGTGGTCAGGTCGGGCACGCCGGACGGGGCGAGGGCAAGACTCGTAGCCATGGGTTCCTCCAGAAGGGGACGGGACAAAGACGGCGGAACTGCGACCGCGCCGGGCTGCAGGTAGTGAGCGCTGGGTAAAGGAGACCACCCCCGACAACAACGACTTCCGGGTCACCTACGAGGGCTGTCTGTCGGCATCGCGGGCCCTGTCCGCGCGACCCGGCGGAGGGCATGACCCCGGTGTCCTGAAGGTCACGGACATGGACGCGGTCGTCGCCGCGATCCGCGACCGCAAGCGCCAGGACGGCACCGCAACCCTCGCCTACGGATCGCGCGCCGAGCTCCTGGCGCACTTCTGCCAGCTGCTCGACTTCGGTCGGCGCCTGGAGATCCTCGACCATGTCGTCTCCGTCTTCGCCCGCCATCCGCACCACAAGATCCCGTATGAGGACCCCGCCGAGGACATGGCCGGCAAGGCCATCCCGGAGTACGTACTCGCCCAGCTCGATGCCCGCATCCACTTGATCGGCGAGGACTTCACCTACGGGGACATGGCGCCCGACGTGGTGAAGGCCATGCTGCGCACCGTCTATATCCTGTTGCGCGATACCGGCCGTCGCCCGTGGGAAGTGCGCTGGCTGCGGATGGACTGCCTCGAAGCGCAGGACCGCGAGTACATCCTGATCTGGGACAACCACAAGGCCCGCCGCAACCGGCGCCGCCTGGAGATCGGCAGGGAGACCGCCTTTGCCATCCAGGAGTGGCTCGCGATCCGTCGGACTCTGAAGGTCCCCGCCCGCTCGAGAACCTTCCTTTCGGTGCAGAACCGGCCTGATCGTCAGCCGATCTTTCGTCGCGTCGGCGGGAGCTCTGTCGGTCAGCGCTTGACGCGGTTACGGACCGCGAGGACCGCGAGGCCCAGCAGGACGGGCTCGGTCAGGCGGGATGCCATCTCGATGTATGCGCCGGCGGTGGTCAGGTCCTGACCGGAGGAGCGGAACACCACTGAGTTGATTGTGACGTTCAACGCCTTCTCGAAGCGCTCGCCCGTGAACCTGTCCCTTGGGTTCTGCGGATCGTCCTTGTCGATCTCGAAGGTGACCTTGCCGCCGCCTGCTGGGATCGTCCCGGTCAGCTGCTGCTTCGGTGTGTCCTGGGCGATGCCGAAGCCCATCAGCAGCAACACGGTGGCGAGCATGGTGGCCGCGAGCCAGTACATGGCCCTGGAGGCCCGCAGGCCGTATCCGGACAGGGCCCAGTAGCCGTGCAGCAACCAGCGCTCGGTACGGGTCGTACCCTCATGGTCGTGTCGGCGCATCTCCATCTCGCCGTAGTAGAAGTCCGCCGCCCCCGGCTCGTTCTTGCCGTCCTCGAATGCCTTGCGCAACGCCCGGTAGGCCGGTTCCAACTGTGCCGGTCCCACGTCTCCAGCCCCGAGAACGCCCGTGTTCCAACCTCGGGCCGCGCCCGACCTGCTCGCCCGCCAGTGCTGCTCCTCGGCCAGTGTGCGGCGCACCGCGAACCGCGGCCCCCGCCCTACTCCGGCAGGGGGCGGAACCTTGTCGAAGACGCAGGCGCCCTCCAGTCTGAGCTGATCCAGATGCACGGCCCCGGTGAACAGGCACCGCGACAGATCGACATCGGCGAGGACCAGGTGGGCAGCATCCACCCCGCGCAGCGATGCAATACGAACCGATGCATCGGGCGCACCGGCGAACGCCTGCTCAGTCATCGCCCGCCCGTCGGTAAGGGCGAAAGAGCCGATCTCCGCCGCGATCGTCAGGGGATACTCGAAGACGGCGTGGGAGAAGTCCACGGTGGCGTACCGCAAACGCAGCTCAGAGATCGCCGACCACCGCGTGCGCCGACAGTGCACACGACGTGCAGCAAGCGTAATGACGACCGCGCTTATGAACTCCGTCCCGGACAATTGCACCCGCCCCGCACATACCAGCGGCCCAAAGCTGCTCGCGCGCTCAAAAACAGCCCGCTGGAAGAACACGTCTTTCCCGAAATGGGCCCCCTCACAATCAAAATCCACTCGGAAGGTCGCCGAGTCGAACCGGGCGTTCTTGGTGAAGGTCGCCGATCTAAAACAGGCGGTCCCGTTGAAGGTTGCAAAGGCGAACCAGGCATCTTCAGGGAAGGTTACTCCCTCGAACCAGGCGTTCTTGAAGGTGGCCGATCTGAATTGGGCGTGACTGAAATTCGCCCCTTCAAAATCGGCGTCCCTGGTGAAGTTCGCCGCTTCGAAATCCGCTTCCATGGGGAAAGTTACCGAGCCGAACTCAACGTCACCAGTAAAGGACGCCCGGCGAAACGAGGCGGTCCTGGTGAAGGTCGCCGTGTTGAACACGGCGTCCTTGGTGAAGGTGGCCGATTTGAACTGGGCGTGATTGAAGTTCGCCGCTTCGAACTGGGCCTGCCGGGTGAAGGTGGCCTCTTCGAACTGGGCGCGCCCGGTGAAGGTCGCCGAGCCGAACCAGGCGTCCCCGGTGAAGGTCGCCGAATCGAACCAGGCGTCCCCGGTGAAGGTCGCCGAATCGAACTGAGCTTGACCGAGTTGAAGGTTTCCGGTGCTGGGGTCTCGGAGGGCGTTGAGGAGATCTGCGAGTAGGGGTTCGGTGAAGGTGGTGCCACGGTGGTCGATGTCGTCCCCGGGCCCCAACCCGGCCAGGTAGGTAGCACGGTCGTTGGCGGCCAGGTGGGCGAAACAGGCAGTGTGGCCGGGGACGTGCATACCTCGGCATCCGACGGCATTGTCCGGGGTGCTGTCCTGGCCGCAATGCGGCCAGTAGGGCGGAGTCGGAGCGGGGACGGGGCTCGGGTGCGACATACCCGGAGGGACGCGTGGGCATGGGCGGGCAGTTGCGGAGATGAGCCCCAATGGCCGGCCGTCGCTCCCACATACATGGAAGACGGCGGGGCGCCCTGATCAACGCCGTTTGCGACGCCGTCCTTCCCCCGTGGGGCGCCGCCGGGGCCGACCGCTGCCCCAGGCACCCGGTACGTTCACCGGAACGACTCGTACTCGTCGTCCTCCCCGCCGACGCCGCGGTCGTCGTCGCTGAGGAGGTCGTTCACCTCGTCCTCGGCCAGCTCGCGCTTCTCGTCCATGGCCCCTCATGATGCCGACCCTCCCTCATCCAGCGGCGAGGAACGTGACTGATATGCCTGCACAAGCCATGAGCCTGTGACCAGCAGTTGCACTTGACAGATGCAGATAATCCCGTACGAGCCGGAGTAATGGTGTGCGAGCACGAACCCCTTGCCGGACTCCTCGTCGGGGATGACGTCCACGGTGTAGCGGCGAGCGTCGAAGCCTCCGTCCCGGACATGCGCCCAGGAATGTCGCCGCTCGCGCCACCTCTGGCACCAGGGCGACGCGGTCGGTACCTCCGGCAGGTCCTCGAACGGCAGGGTCTCCTGGACCGGGGACCTCACGGTGCCTCCCCGTCCCCGCGCTCCTGCGGGCCGCTTGCGAAGAGGGGGAGCTGTCCCTCCGGGGCGGCTGCAGGCCGGTGCGCGGGGACGGCGTGCTGGGCGGCAGGGGGGTTCTCGGGTTTGCCCGTGTCGGCGGTCTCTTCGACGTCCGCCGGGTGAGGGCAGGGGCAGAGCCACCGGCAGGGCCGCTGGCCCGGTCCGTACCGGATCACGGCGACGACGAACCCTTGGGCGTCGGTGATGGTGTCGGCGTGCTCGTCGACGCGGGGGCCGCCGGCGCTGACGCACCGGTCGTGGTGCCCGGAGGCACAGCCGGGGCAGATGCCGCGCTCGCAGGAGCACCAGCGGTGGAAGCCGCGGGGGTAGGCGTCATCGATCTTGCGCAGTTCCTTGGTCCAGGCGTGCGCGCGGACCCAGGCGCCTTCCTCCTCGGTCATCGGGGAGGGCACGGTGGAGGGGATGGGGCCGAGGATGCCCATGATCGCGGCGCCGATATGGCGCAGGCGGGTCGTCATGTCTCGTCTCCGAACAGGGTGGGGGTGGTGTGGAGTTCGTTCATCCAGGCCAGGAGGCGGGGGAGGTTGGTGTCGGGCCCGAAGGCGAGGTAGGTGCCGTCGCAGCTGGTGCAGCCGAAGGCCTGCGCGATGCGCAGCCGCCGGCGGGAGTTGACGCGGCCCATGTGGACGGCCAGGCCGCGCTCCCGGGCCTCAACGGCCAGCCGGTGGGCGGCCGGTGAGGTCTTCCATGCGGTGGAGCCCGCCAGGAACAGGACGTCGATCGAGTCCCAGGGAATGAGGCCGTGCTCGCTGCCGTCCTGGGCGGCGAACGCGGTCGGGATGCCCAGGGCGCGGATGGGCTCCAGCCAGGGCAGTGACTCGGCGAGGGTGGCCGCGGCGTCCATCGGGACGTCGGGGGCGACGGCCCATAGGCAGCGGTCGGGGCCGTAGCGGTTGACGGTCGCCGTCAGCCACGCGAACCAGGCCTGTTCGCCGGGCCATCCCTTGCCGAACTTGCCGTTGTCGCACGCGTACAGGGCGCCGGGCGGGATCACGTTGCCCTGGGCCGGGGTCGTCATGCAGGCCAGGAGTCCGGCCTGCATGGCGGCCCGTACGTCAGCTCCGGACGGCGTGGCCAGGTACAGCACGGCGGAGAAGCGAAGGAGGAGCAGGGGCTGAGGGCATGGATGCGCGCACGGGAAGTCCTTCCGGAGGTGGCGGTGAGGGGTGGTTCAGACGAGGGGGAGCTGAGCGGCGGAGCCCGATACGAGGGCGTCCCAGTGCTGCTCGAAGTACTTGTCCTGCTTGTCGATCACGCGGGCGGGGGCGGTGACGAAGAGTTCCTCCGCCATCGGCCAGCCCTGTGCGCGGGGGCGGAGCCAGGCCCGGGCGCGCCCGTACACCGGGTCGTGCTCGACGTCGACGCCGTGCCGCTCGGAGATGGAGATCAGGCGACTGGCCAACTGGTGCGGGCGGCCGAGGTCGACGCGCTCGGTGGAGCGCTTTACCGGCCGGCGCCTGCCGTCCTCGGACAACAGGAACAGGCGGCGCACGTGGTAGAGCGCCCACGGCATGGCGAGCTCGCGCTCGAACGCCTCCAGGCACGCCCGGTCCCTGGGCTGGGCTGGGTCGAAGAGCTCCAGGAGGCTCTTGCGGCCGTAGAGCTTCGCGTTCGGGTTGAGGCTCATCGCCGTGTACTCCAGGCGCAGCACCTTGCCGGCGATGTCCGGGTGGGAGCGCATGCGCTCCATGTGGGCGGGCAGCGCGCCCATGGATGCGGAGAAGCAACAGAAGGTGCAGTACGACTTCGGCCAGAGCACGTCGAACCGCTTCAGCAGGTAGGCCTCGCACTGCTGCCGGTGCCAGCCCCAGTCAATGAGCGGGAACTCCCCGGTACGTCCGGGCATCTTCGAGGTGATCTGGTCGCTGAAACGGCGGCCTTCCTCATCGGCGTTGAAGCCCATGATCTGCCGGAACGGGCGGCCGCCGAAGACCTGCTTGAGCCACCAGTCGCCGACGTCGCCCTTCGCCCACAGGGAGCATTTGCGGGTGCCGGCCACCTGGGGCACCGTGCCGACGGATTCCTGGTCGTCCCACAGTGTCCACGGCCCGCGCGCGAAGAGCTGCTCGGGCTGGCGGGAGTCGTCCAGGATCGTGAACCCGTCGGCCTGGAGGTGCCCGTTGCGCGCCAGCTGGACGAAGCGCACGCCGTTCTCGCGCATCAGCGGGATCATGAACTCGTCGGCCAGGAGCCGGGTTTCGGGCCACTCGCTGCCGGTGGCCATGTAGAGGACGGCGGTGCGGTCGAGGTCGATCCCGTGGGCGTCCGGGGCGGTGAGCATTTTGGTGATGTAGGCGGTGCTGTCAGCGCCGGCACCCCAGTTGATGACGGTGTCCAGGTTGTCGTCGGCGGTGAGGCCGGGCAGTGACGGCGTGTACGCCGTAGGGGACATGGCGGCGGTCACTCCTCGAGGGGCCGGTCGGTCAGCCGCTGGGCGGAGACGATGAGAAGGAGGTCGTCGGCGGGCCACGGGTCGCAGGACTCCCAGGGATCGCCTTGGGACAGCACCACCACCTTGCCGGGCGTAGTGACCAGGCAGCACACGCCGCATCCGCACGACGGGTCGAACGGCTCGGGGTGGGCGATGTAGGGGGTGCTGAAGTAGTCGGCGCCGTGCTCCCAGACCGCGGCCAGGAGCAGGTCGCCGTCGGCGATGTCGCCGGCGCGGGCCACGCGTGCGTGCGGCAGGGCGAGTGCGAGGTGGGGGTCCGGGCTGTTCACGGCGAGCTGCTTGTCGATGAGGCGGGCGTTGCCGCTGGAGCGGACGTCGCCGGTGGCGGGCGCGGCGAGCAGGGGCCGGTGGAGGCCGACCGCGGTCTCGGCCGCGTGCATCGCCACGACGTGGTCCAGGGCCTCGACGAGGATCACTGCCCGGGCGAGCATGGCCAGCAGGGCGGCGCTGGCCTTCAGCGTCGCGCCGCTGGCTTCGGTGCCGGGCCGGTAGAGGCTGACGGCCGCGCCGCCGCTGCCGAGGATGGAGCGCAGCAGCGCGGCGTGGGCGTGGGGGTGGGCGCCGTCGAGGCCGCGCGGCAGGACGGCGAGGGATGCCCGGCCCGTCTCGGCGGCGGCCCGGTGGGCGGTGGCGTCGACGCCGTAGGCGAGCGTGGCGGTGATCGTGTGATCGGCCTCGGCGAGGGCGGTGGCGAAGTCGTGCGCGCGGGTGACGGCCTGCTTGGTGGGGACCCGGTTGCCGGTCACGGCGACGGCGCTGTTGGTCAGCTGTGGCAGTCGCTCGCGGCCGCGGACCCACAGGCCCAGCGGGCAGGCCGGCCCCAGGTCGGCGAGGGCGGTGGGCCACTCCTCGTCCGAGGGGATGACGAACGGGCAGGTGAGCTCCGCTTGGGCGAGTTCCTCGTGCGGCCGGTAGTGGGCCAGGCGCCCGCTGCCGTCGCTGCGGACGCGCCGGTCCCACACCTCGGCCGGGGTGTAGTCGTCGAGGTCGGCGGCGAGTTGGCCGGGGGCGAAGTGGGCGGCGAGCGCGGCGCGTGCGGCTCGTTCGGACAGGGCGTGTGCGGGCATGGTCGGCCGGCCTTTCGGGCGGGGTGCGGCACCGGCAGGCGAACCGGTGCCGCACCAGGGGCGGGCGAAGGGGGAAGTGGCCAGCGGCCGACGGGAAGGGGAGGCTGTCGGCGGCTGCGGTGGAGGGGGCGGGCTAGGACCAGTTGGAGGCCCGCTTTCCTTCCCACCAGGCGGGCGGGCTGCCCGGTCGCCCGGTGGGAGGTCGGGACGTGGTGGCGGGCTGGGGCGCCGTGGGCGGGGCGGTCGGGCGTGCGGCGATCGGGCTGGGCAGGCTGGTCTCGGTGTAGGCGATGCGCCTGCGCAGGCTGATGCCGAGGTCGTCGATGCTCAGGTAGATGGAGTTGTCCCTGATTTCGGTGATGCGCCCCTTGGCCAGGACGTTGACCCCGTCGACGAGCGATTCGGCGGCGTTGCTGGCCAGGTCCCGCCAGGCGGTGCAGATGTAGGGGATCGGGGCCCCGTCCCGCCACTTCTGTGCGGCGGTGTCCCACTGTGTGGGGGTCTCGGTGAGGCGGAACCGGCAGACGGCGATGCCGTCGATGAAGCGGACTTCCACGTCACCGGCGATGGTGCCGGTCACGTGCGTGACGGACGGGGCCATGCGAACACCTCCTACTACAAATAATAGTGTTTCTTGGGTGTTGGTCAACCCCCTTGTCGGCGCTTGCCGCCGCCGGAGAGTGAGGTACGGCGGGCGAGGCGCCGGATGAGCGCCTTCCACCCGGTCGGCTCCGCCGGGGCCGACGGCGGGGTGACGTTGTCGAACACCGTGGCGTCCTCGATCTCCACTTGCATCGGGACCGTGCCGTCGGCCCGGACCAACTGCTCGTCGGTGGTGTCCAGATGAACGGAGACCCGTACGGCCCCGCGGTCGGCGTCGAGGTAGACGAACACGAGGATCCCGCCGATCTCGATGCAGGGCAGGCCTTCGTCGTCGGGGCTTTCCTGCGGGTGGAAGAGCGCCGAGCTGTTCGCCATCGCGCAGGCGTCGGCGTCCGAGAGGCTGAGGTTGAGGGGCGCGCGTACGTGACGGGAGACGGCGGCGGGGTACAGCGTGTAGCCCCCGTCCTCGCGGCACTCCTCCGGGCCGTAGAAGAGGTCCACGGCCGCCTGGTCGTCGGCAGGCGGACGGTACGGGACACCGTCCATGCCGCCCACATTGTCCCAGGAACTGCGCACATCATGCGCCAGTGAGGCCAGGGCGGAGGCCTCGTCGGACCAGAGCGTCACCTCATCGCTGTGCCGGTCCCACTGGCGCAGCACCCATGCCCGGCCGGTCGCCTGCTGGGGAAAGCTCCCTGAGGTCCCGAAACTGAAGCGGCTCAGCCACCCTTCGAGGATGGTGCAGGCATCCGCACCTGGCCATTCGCCGGTGCGCTCCTGGAGGTCGTCCATCCGGTCGACAAGATCGATGATGGCCTCGCCCTCGGGCGTGGCCGGGTCCGGTTTGATGAACACGGCAGTCTCCTTCCGTGCGGGACGGGGCGGTCAGGACCCGTCGATGAGGGCGTTCCAGAGGTCCATCAGGTGTTGCGCATCGGGGCTGAGGGTCGCGGTGCGCAACACGCGTTTACGCAGGACGGGCGCGTCGAGGCTGATGCCGGAGGGCACATCGGGCCGTTCGGGCAGCGAGACCAGCTGGTAGTTGTGCACTTGGATCATCCAGGCCTCGTACCGGTCGGCGGGGCTCCCGCTGCGAGCGGCGTGACCCTCGTCCGTGGTGCCGGACGGGCAGGGGCAGGACGGATCGGTACAGGGCCGTCCGGCCCGGTGGCTGGCCAGGACCGGGCTGCGGCGGTAGTGCGTGACGGTGCCGTTCAGCATCGGGCAGTGCGCGGCGGTGTACGGCAGGCACTCGGGGTGCAGCGCCGGTTCCGGGGAGCAGCCCTTGCGGACGTCGGCCGGGCGGACGAGCAGGAAGCAGCGTTCGTCCAGCGGGTGTTCGCAGATCTGGCACAGGCCTCGCCGGAAGGCGTTGATGGTCTTGTCGGCGTCGAGGACGCCGAAGGCCGCGTGGCCGTCGTGGATCAGGGTCACGTACGGCACCACCAGCCCGCCCGCGAGCGGCCGGTGGGCACAGCGTTGGGGTATCGCGTGCATGGGTGAGTTCCTTCGGATCGCGGGAGTGCGTGACGAGGGCTCGGTCTGCGGGGCGTCAGCTGCTGGCCGGTGGGGGAGGGTCGGCGGGGCCGCCGGCGAGGAGCGCTTCCCAGTGGGCGTAGCGGCAGTCGGTGGCGTCGTGCAGGCGCAGGTGCAGCCAGTTGAGATTGTCTCCGGCCCGGATGACGGCCTCGGCGCCGATGGCGGCGGCCCGCGGGTAGATGGTGCCGTTGTCGGGGTCGACCAGGACGACGATCAGGCCCCGGCGGTGCGGGACGTGGCGGAGCGTGAAGTTGGTGTAGCTGCGGTCGTCCAGGAGCACGAGCGGCGCACGCTGGTACTCCTCGGGGCTGAACAGCGGCGATGGCAGGTGCAGGCGGGGGACCGGGCACGTCCGCAGGCCGACCGGATCGTCGTCGGTGCTGTCGCTGATGACCAGCACCGGGGCCTGCGGTCCTTCCCGGGGAACTTGTGCTGGGGCGGACATGGCGGTGACACGTCGCTTTCGTGAGGACCGGGGCCAGGAAAAGGCCGCGGGGAGAAGGGGAGCTGGTGGCCTGCGGGCGGGGGTGGCCGACGGGGGCTGCCCCCGCAGGGGTTCGCTCAGCCGAGCGGGTAGAGCACCAGCGCGGTGATGGCGGTGTCGGGGATGCGGTCCCCGTACAGCTCGCGCAGGCTCTCGTCGTTCTCCAGCTCTTCCGGCAGCGGGAAGACGTCGCCGACGAGCTCGCCGTGGGTCGGCGCGTACCGGGCGAGGCTGTAGCTGGAGAACGGAGAGAAGAGGTTGCCCTCGGCGTCTGGGGACAGCACGACGAGCGTGTCTCCGGGCAGTCGGCTCCAGTTCGCGCGGACCAGACGGCGCAGCACGGCGAGGGTCAGGGGGCGGTCGGGGGCTTCGCCGTCCGGGTCGGGGGACGGGGCCTGCTGCTGGTTGGTCATGAGGGCCTTTCACGTGCGGGCCGGGCTGGGAGGGTCCGGCCGGGTTGATCGGCGGGTGGAGGGCGCCGCCCCGTTGCCGGGGCGGCGCCGTCTGGCCCGGTCAGTTGTCCTCGATCACGTCCAGGCAGGAGACGGGGATGCCGTTGCCCGGGAGCCGGAAGCGCGTCGTGTTCTCGGGGATGCGGTACTTGGTGTTGCGCGGGTCGCGGCGCAGGATGCGGGTGGACTCCTCGTCCAGCAGGAAGGCCGCGCAGCTGCCGGTGCGGTTGCGCTCCTGCACGGTGCCGGTGAGGCCGCGCAGCAGGGCCGGGCGCAGCGACTCGTTGATGCGGGCCTGACGCCCGGCCACGAGTCCCGCGAACGCTTCCTTGTCGATCGCGGTGAGCCGCCGTGCGGAGGCCTCCTGGACCTTCGAGACCTTGATTGCGTCCGGCAGTTCGCCGATGAAGTCGAGGACTTCGTCCATGGTCACGGTCATGCTGGTTCGCCTCTCTTTGCCATGGGGGTGGGGGGGACCGGCCGGGCACGCCCGTGCCCGGCCGGGGATTGGGGGAGGGTTGGTCAGGCGGCGGTGTCGGGCCGGTGGCGGGCGACCGCCTGGTCCTCGACCTCGGACAGCCGATAGCTGCCGTTGTCGTCCTGGCCGAGCGCTTCGAGCAGCAGCAGGTAGCGGGCCTGTCGCACGGTGGGGTTCGACCACGTCTTGGGCTCGCGGATGTCGTACTCGCAGGCAGCGGCGACGTGCGCGAACAGGGCGTTCACGACGCGTGCCTTGGGCAGCTGCACCGCTGTCTCCGTCAGGTCCGCGTGCTCGGGCTCCTTGACGCCCAGGAACCGGGCGACTGTCTCGGACTCGTGCTTGTCGGCCCAGGAGCTGTAGAAGTAGGGGAGGGTGAGCACGATCTCCTGCGCGAAGACGCGGGCCGCATCCGGCAGGGTCTTCTGGCGCACGAGACGGGCGACGAACTCCTGACGGGGACCGGCAGCAGCCTTCCAGGCCCGGTTGCAGGCGATGACCTTGCGGCGCTCCTCCGCCCTGTGCTCGTCCTCCTGCGTCCTGGGCTTCTTCGGCTGAGGGCGGACCTTGTGGCCGTGCGCGGCCGGGTCGGCGCAGTGCCACACGGGCTGGTGCTCGTCGTCCAGCCGGGCGCTGTGGCCGGGGCAGTTCTTGTGGTTGCCCTCGGTGAGCGGATTGCCCAGTCCGCTGGTCAGCTCGGCCAGGGGCTTGGACGTGTCCTTCTGTCCGTACCCCGGCAGCCCCAGCAGCGGGATGTCCGCCGTCTTGAGGTCTTCCTCGGCCTTGGTCCGGGTGTCGGCGTCGGCCTGCTCGGCCTTGAGCAGCGCCATCTCCTGGTCCCAGTGGCCGCGCCCGCCGTTGCCCTCCGCGTGGTCGCGCTCCAGCGCTCGCATCAGACGGCGCTCTGCGCCGACGACGTGCTCGACCTCGGCGAGCTGGGCGGTCTGCTCCAGGTCCATGCCCCCGGCCGCTGCACGGCGAAGGGTGGCGTCGTCGAGCTTCTGCGCCGCCTTGGCCTGCTTGGCGGCGTTGCGGCCGACACCGAGAGCCTTGGCGGCCTGCTTCCGCTCGACGTCGCTCATGTCGATCAGGGACAGCTCCTGCGACTTCAGGATGTCGCGCTCGCTCATCCCCTCGCGGTGCTTGTTCTCGACCAGGGACAGGAACCGGGTCCAGCCGTCTCGGCCGAGCAGGTCTTCTCGCACGTGCGCCTTGATCCGGCGTACCGGGCGGCCGTCCTGTTCGGCGGTGGCGTTGGCGATCTGCTGCGCCTGTGCGCGCCGCCAGCCCTTGAAGGCGCCGTACGTGCCGTCGGGCCGGGGCCGGACACTGATGGTCTCCTCGACGCCGATCTCCTTGACGGAGTTGATCAGGTCCTCGTCCGGTTCGGTGTCCTCCTCGCGGGCGTTGTACTCGTCACGCGCCACGAGCGCGGGGTCGAGCAGGACGATCTGCGGGGCGTCCTCCTCCTTGTGCGTGGCGGGTTCGGTGGGCGGGGTCGAGACGGCGGTGGCCATGAGGCTCTCCTTCTCCTTGACTGTGCGGCGAATTGGGGTGGCTGGGGGTGGCGCCCCCTCGCTTCACATAAAATAATAGTGTCTTTTAGGGTGAGGGCTAGATACCATCTGACCTGCGAAAACGCAGCTTTGCGGGGGTGTCTGCGGTACTCCGTATGGCGGTCGGGCAGCCGCCGGGGCCCGGCCTCAGCTCAGGTCGTGCACGATGTGCCAGCAGGGGCCGGACCGGACCGTGAGCCCCACGTTCCTCACCTGCTCAAGCAGGGCGTCGTCCCGCTCGGCGCTGACCCGCAGGGAGGGCGCCGCCCGGTAGGTGTTGGGCCCGAGCTGCTCGTAACCCGATCCGAGAAAGGTGTGCTCGACGTCGCCGACCGTGAACAGCTGCACGCGTACGTCGGCCGGGTTCCCGCTGGCAGGGCGGTGGGCCTGGGTGTCCAGCGCCGTTTCGAGCGCTTCCCGATCCGTGGGGCGGCGCGACCACGACGCCGTAGACGGCGTACACGGAGTGGGGCACAGGCATGGTTCAACCTCCCTGGCCCACGGGCCGGTTCGGCCTGTGGGCAGCGCGAGCCGAGCGAGGCCGGCTGATGCGGACGGGTGCGGTCGGGAAGACAGGGCGCTCACGTGGCGCGCGGGTGCCGGCTGCGTTTGCGGGCGGGCCGGATCTCGGCGTCGAAGCCGACGCCGCCACGATGTTGCCGACCACCACGATGGTCGCGACCACGAGGCTGTTG
>NZ_JBEZJY010000080.1:0-25618 GCF_040651415.1 Streptomyces sp. NPDC048484 | reverse complement strand
TCCACCCCCGCACCCCGCCACCCAGTCGGCAAGAAACAATACAAAGTGGACAGGCCCCGACGCGGCGGAGCGAAGGAGGAGGCTTAAAGATCAAGCTAAGAGGGCGCGCAGATAGGCGCGGTGCTGGTACCCCGGCAGCGAGACAGGCACAGGTCCTGGCGATCATGGAGTTGCGACGCTCTGTGATCACTGGGGAGACCTGTGCCTGTGCTGCCATCATGGCTGACCGAACCACTCTGGAGCCAATTCGTGGCTCTGCTGCCCGAGCGGCCGGAGTTCCATCCCGACCGTCCACTCGGCTGCCACCGCCGGCGCATCCGTGACCGGATCATCTTCGACAAGATGCTGCAACTGCTGCGCTTCGGCTGCTCCTACCAGGCGATCGCCGACACGACCTGCTCGGCCACCACGATCCGCAGCCGCCGCGATGAGTGGATACAACTCGGCGTGTTCGCCCAGATCAAGCAGATCGCGCTGGACTCCTACGACCGGATCGTCGGCCTCGTCCTCGATCAGATCGCCGTGGACGGCTCCATCACCAAGGCGCCCGGAGGCGGCGAGGCGGCCGGTCGCTCACCGGCCGACCGCGGCAGACAGGGCCTGAAACGCTCGGGCATGACGGACGGTTACGGCATTCCACTGGGTCGTGTCCTGGCCGGTGCCAACCGCCACGACTCCCCGTTGCTCGCCCCGACCCTGGACCGCCTGGAGGACCTCGGACCGTTACCCGACGACATCACCGTTCACCTGGACGCCGGCTACGACTCCGACAAGACCCGCACCCTGCTCGACGAACGCGGCCTGCACGGCCGGATCGCGCACAAAGGCGAGAAGGCGCCGATCCAGGCACGTCAGAGGTGGCACGTGGAGCGCACCCACGCCTGGCAGAACGCCTTCCACCGCCTCGCCCGCTGCTACGAGCGCCGGGCCACCGTCATCGATGCCTTCTTCGACCTCGCCGACGCCATCATCACCGTACGTAGCCTGATCCGCCAGGCATGGACGACCCACCGCTGGGGCACCCGTCTCCGACGCCGCCCATGACTGGTCACCAATCACCAGGGCACGGGGGTTCCGTCCCAGGAGAAGAAGCCGCCGGTGGGGCCGTCGTCCGGCAGCAGGGCCAGGCGGAGGGCACCCTGCGCTGCCTCGGCCGGGTCGCCGCCGGCGGCGGCGGCCCGGGGGTTGAGTTCGGTGGCCCGCATGCCGGGGGCGAGCGAGTTGACCTTGAAGCCGTCCTCGGCCAGCGTCTGGGCGTAGAAGACGGTGAGGGCGTTGAGGGCGGCCTTGGACGACCGGTAGGCGGCAGCGCCACCGTTTCCCGGGGTGAATTGGGGGTTGGGGTTTGTGCTCCAGGTCAGCGACGCGGTGCCACTGGAGATGTTGACGATGCGGGGGTGCGGGGACCGGCGCAGGGCGGGCAGGAAGGCATTGGTCACCGCCATCACCCCGAACACGTTGGTCTCGTACGTGCGCCGGTATTCCTCGACGGGGGTGTCGGTCGGCGGGGCGAGTGACGGCGAGATGCCGGCGTTGTTGACCAGCACGTCCAAGCGTTCCACCTGAGCCGCGGCTTGTGCGATGCCGTCGGGATCCGTCACGTCGAGGACCAGCAGCCGGGCGCCGGGACCGATCTCCTCGACGGCCCGCTGTCCGCGTTCCGGGTCGCGGGCGCCCACGTACACGGTGAGGCCCTCAGCCGCGAGCAGCCGGGCGATGTGCTTGCCGATGCCCTTGTTGGCACCGCTGACCAGAGCTGTGCGATTGTTCATGGAAACTACTGTCCCCTGGCGGTGGGCACCCTGCCAGGGACAGTCTGTACCAGGCAAGCGGCAGGAGGTGGGATGGTGCGGCAGGAGCTGGCCCGCTTCCTGCGGGACCGTCGGGCGGGCCTGCGTCCGTACGAGGCCGGGCTGACGACGACGGGCACCGCCCGCCGTACGCCGGGCCTGCGCCGCGAGGAGGTGGCGGAGCTCGCCCACATGTCGGTCGACTACTACGCGCGGCTGGAGCAGGCCCGGGGACCACGGCCATCGCCCCGGATCCTGGACGCGCTGGCCCAGGTCCTGCGGCTCACGCCGGCCGAGCGCAGCCACCTGTTCCGCCTGGCGGGATCGAACGCGCCGCCCGGCAGCAACGCTGTGCGGCGGGTACGCCCGCACGTGGCCCGGATGCTGGAGCGGCTGCCGGAGACCGGTGCCATCGTCACTGACGCGGCGTACGACGTTGTCGCCTGGAACCCCCTGGCCCGCGCACTGCTCGGCGCCGACCTCGCGCGCGGGACGACGAACCTGGCCCGACGCCGCTTCCTGGGCCAGGGGCGGATGTACGGGAGCTCCAGCGCCGAGGAATTCGGGCACATCGTGGTGGCGCGGCTGCGCCGGGCCGCGGACCGCTACCCGCATGACCCGCAGCTGGCCGCGCTGCTGGCCGAACTGCACGCCGTCAGTGAGGAGTTCCGGCAGATCTGGGAGGCGCGTCCGGTCCACGCTCCCGGGCATCGCACCAAGACCCTGGACCATCCGGAGGCCGGTGCGCTGCGGTTGAACTGCGACGTCCTGCTCGTGCCCGAGGATGACCAGGAGGTTGTCCTGATGACGGCCGACCCCGGATCACCTGCCGTGCGGGCCCTGCGCAGGCTGGCCACGCAGGCGACCTGAAACGAAAGACGCGGACAGGTCTCCCTCCAGCGGTCACAGACCGTCGCAACTGCATGTTCACTGGCGCCTGTGTCCACCTTGATGCTGAGGCATTCCACGCCGCCTATCCGCGCAAGCTCTTACAGGGCTTTCGACGCTGGGCTTTGACGCCGAACGTTTCCTCCCGACACCGCCAGTCTGCTACCGGGCCTCCTGGCAGCCACCCGGACCGGACTTCCACCGGCAGGCGACAACGAGCTTAGGACTCAAGATCAGCTACATCACGAAGACCTCCAAGTCTGCTGGGCGCGCGAAAGATCGAGGCTGGGCCCAGGCTAGGCGACCTCGACGATCATCTCCACTTCCACTGGTGCGCCGATCGGAAGCTCCGCGACGCCGACCGCCGAGCGAGCGTGCTGGCCTACCTCGCCGAAGATCTCGCCGAGCAGCTCGGACGCTCCGTTGATCACCGCGGGCTGACCGTTGAAGCCCTCGGCGGAAGCCACGAAGCCGACGACCTTGACCACGCGGACCACCGAGTCCAGCCCCACCAGCTCATCCACGGCGGCCAACGCATTGAGCACACAGGTCCGCGCGTACTGCTGAGCATCCTCCGCGCTCACCTCGGCGCCGACCTTGCCGGTTGCCGGAAGCTTGCCGTCCACGACGGGCACCTGCCCGGAGACGTACACGTGCGAGCCGCTCCGCACGGCAGGCACGTACGCCGCGACCGGCGGCACCACGTGGGGGAGCCGGACGCCGATCTCCGCCAGCCGATCCGTCCACTTACCCATGTCAGTCACCCTTCGGTAGTGCGCTGTCGAGTCGGTCCAGGATTTGTTCGAGGTTCGCGGTAGTGGTGGCGAAGTTGAGTCGTGCGTAGGTCGAGTTGGTCAGTTCGGTGTGCTGAGTGAATTCGGCACCGGAGTTGAGGTACACGCCTGCGCGCCGGAGCAGTGCGGCCGCGGGGTCGGGTCCGAGGCCTGCGCGGGTGAAGTCGATCCAGGCGAGGTAGGTCGCCTCCGGGGGGAGGTAGCCGAGCTCAGGGTGGGCGCGGGCCCAGGCGGTGACGCGGTCACGGTTGCGGGTGAGCAGGTCGGTGGTGGCGTGGAGCCAGTCGTGGGATTCGCGCCAAGCGGCGACGGTGGCGATGAGACTGAGGACGCTGGGGGTGCCGAAGTAGTCCAGCGGGGCACGGCCGAGAGCGTCGGCGGTGGGTGCGTGGCCGAGGTGAGCGACCGCGCACCGGGTGCCGGCGAGGTTGAACGCCTTCGTCGCCGACGTCGCGGTGATGGTCAGGTCCTCCACGGCCGGGTCGAGGCCGGCGAAGGGGATGTGCCGGTGCGGTGGGTAGGTGAGGTCGGCGTGGATCTCATCAGCCAGAACGGGGATTTGGTGCTCGGCCGCGATGTCGGCCAGCCCACGAAGCTCGGCGGCGCTGAACGTGTGCCCGGTCGGGTTGTGCGGGTTGACCAGCACGAACAGACGAGGCCGTTCGGTGGCGAAGACGGCGTGGTGCCGGTCGAGGTCGAGTTCCCAGCCCCCGGGGGTGCGTTCGAGGGGTAGCGGCACGATCCGGCGTCCTGCGCGGTGGATCGCGGCGAGGAACGGCGGGTAGTTCGGCACGTGCAGGGCGATGGGATCGCCGGGCTCGGTGGTGTGTTCGATGACGATCTGCAGGATCTGGATCAGGTCGCTGAACACGCGGGTGCGGCCCTCGCGGGGCTGCCATCCGTAGCGGGACCGCATGCGGTCGGTGAACGCGTCGACGACGGGGTCGCCGTCGGGCCAGTAGGGGTAGCCGAGGTCCTGACGTTCGATGGTCTCGAGCATGCGGGCGCGGACGGGGTCGGGGATGCCGATGTCCATGTCGGCGACCCAGGCAGGTAGGACGTCGGCGTCGACGGCGGTCCACTTGGCTCCGTGGCCGGCTCGTAGCCGGGTCGCGTCGAGCTCAGGACGGGGTGGGGTACTCATGCGGTCTCCAGCGGTTGGCCGGGCGCGGCGGCAAGGACGTCGCGCAGGGTCTCCATCTGCCCGTGGTGCTGGGCGAGTTCTTCGAAAACGTGCTGCAGCGCGCCGCCCTGGGTGAGGCGGATGGGCGGGCCGAGGAAGTCCGCGGGGGGCTCTTGGAGCAGGAACTGCTCGGGGTGCGCGTCGGCGACGTCGGTGTGCATCTGGGCGCGCACGGTCGCGCAGCGCTCGACGAGCAGCTCGACCGGGCCGGCGGCGGTGAACTCGGCGTCGCGGTCGCGGTCGACCGGACGGCCGCGGACAAATCCGCCGACCCAGGTCTCGATCACGCACAGGCAGTGGTGCAGCAGCGCGTACGGCGAGTTCGCGCCGGGGTGGGCGGCCCGGTTCGCGCGCTCGTCGCCGAGCTCGACCACGATCGCGGCCATCCCGTTGAGCGCGCGATCGGTGAAGTACAGGTAGTCCTCGCGGCTGAGCATGCCACTCCAATCGTCACCGGTTCAGACAGTGACGCAGTTTGCACGGCTTCGTATCACCTGTCAAAATGGTGACGTGGGATTCACCTTCGTGAGCGGAAGTGCAGCACTGGATCTGGCGGGCACGCTGAAGTGGCGTCGGACCGAACCGGAAGATCTGCTGGCCGGGCCGGCCGACCTGGAGCGCTGGCTCGACACCTCCACCGACCTACCCGGCGACGTCAGCGTCACCCAGGACGCGTTCCGGCGGGCCATCAGCCTGCGCGAAGCGGTCTACCAGCTCGCCACCGACCGGCTCGCCGAGCGCGGATTCGACCGCCGAGCTCTCGACGCTGTCAACGGCCTCGCCGGAGACGCCGGCCTGACTGTGCAGCTCAGCGACACTGGAATCCGTCGGGCCGGCAACATTCACGCTGTCCTGGCCGAACTGGCCCGCGACGCCGTCACCGTCCTCGCCGACCACGAGGCTCACATGAAGGAATGCGGCCGCCCCGCCTGCACCCGCATCTATCTCGATCATTCCCGCGGAGCCCGCCGTGCCTGGTGTGGCATGGACGAGTGCGGCAACCGCGTCAAGGCTGCCGCCTACCGGGCGCGCAAACGCCGCACCGACACTGCGGCCGCCTCCTGAGCCGTCTCACGGCCAACGCCGGCCCCGCTTGACGTCGCCCATGCGGCAGAGTCCTTTACGCGATTGAAACCGTCACCCCCTTGACAAGTGACGAGCCGTGCTTCGACTATTCGATGCGTCACCGCCCAGACAGGTGACGTTCATCGATCCGAAGGGCAGCCCGCCTTGGACTCCTCATCCCTGCAGACCCCACCCAGCGACCGCATCAGCACCGGTGAAGTCGCCGCCCGGCTCGAACGACTGCCCTGGACCAGCTACCAGCGCAGCCTGTTCCTGATCATCGCCACCGCGTGGCTGTTCGACTCGATCGACCTCGGCGCCCTGACACACCTGCTCGCCCCGATCAGCGCCGAGTTCGGGCTGACCAAGCTGCAGGCCGGCCTCGTGGGCAGTGCCACCTTCGCCGGCATGTTCATCGGCGCCCTCGGCGCCGGCGTCCTGGCCGACCGGTTCGGCCGGCTCAAGGTATTCAAGTACAGCATCATCATCTGGGGCTCGGCCAGCGTGTTGCTCGCGCTGTCCTGGGACTTCGCCAGCCTCGCCTCGTTCCGACTGCTGCTGGGCATCGGCATGGGCGCGGAATTCCCCGTCGCCGCCGCCCTGCTGTCGGAGTTCATGCCGTCGGCCAGGCGCGGCCGCTACGTCGCGCTGATGGAGGGCACCTGGCCCATCGGATTCATCCTCGCCGGCATCGGATCGTTCGTGCTGCTGTCAACGACCCTGGGCTGGCGCGGCTTCTTCCTCGCCCAGGCCCTGCTCGCCGTCGTCGCGCTCATCGTGCGCCGTAACCTGCCCGAATCCCCCCGCTGGCAGGTCTCCCGCGGCCGCCACGCCGAGGCTATCGCCACCCTCGAGCACGTCGAACGCAAGACCGAAGCCGCTTTCGGTCGTCCCCTGCCCGACCCCGGACCGATCGACGACCGCGACACGACCGGGCAGCAGACCGGGCTGCGGGCGCTGTTCACCGACGGCTACCGCAAGCGGACCCTGGCCAGCTGGACGATGTGGTTCTGCCTGCTCGGCGGCTACTACGGCCTCACCACCTGGATCGGCAAGCTCCTCACCGACGCCGGCTACGACATGGTCGAGTCCGTCGGCTACATCGTCCTCATGGCCCTGTGGGGCATCCCCGGGTTCCTTACCGCTGCCTGGCTCATCGAACGGATCGGGCGCAAGTTCTGCCTCGTCGGCTTCTCCCTGTCCTCGGCCGCAGCAGCGTTCGTCTACGGCAACGCCTCCGGTACCACCGAGCTGATCATCTCCGGGTCGGTGATGCAGTTCTTGTTCTTCGGGATGTTCTCCTCGCTCTTCGCCTACACCCCGGAGCTGTTCCCCACCCGTACCCGCGCCATCGGAATAGGCAGCTCCACGTCCGCCGGACGCCTCGGATCCATCTTCGGACCCATCGTCGTGCCTCTGGTCACCGCCACCCAGGGCCCCAGCGTCGTGTTCGCCGCCAGCGCCGTGCTCTTCGTGGCCGGATCGGTCGTGGCCATCCTGTTCCTTCCCGAAACCCGCCAAACCATCCTGGAAGACATCTCCAGCTGAGTCGGTGGGGAGCGTCGGCAACGGCGCCCCCGTTATGTTTTCCGCGGTTCCGCAATGGAGCCGCTGGCCTCCGGGCTCGGCATGACTGTGTCCCCCTGTCGAAGGAATGACCTGGGGGGTGGTGTCACCGGGCCCGGGAGGTGCCGTCGGAGACGCTGATCAGAGGCCCGGCCACC
Organism: Streptomyces sp. NPDC048484; assembly: GCF_040651415.1. Lineage (NCBI taxonomy): Bacteria > Bacillati > Actinomycetota > Actinomycetes > Kitasatosporales > Streptomycetaceae > Streptomyces > Streptomyces sp. NPDC048484. Next base: position 18,174 of record NZ_JBEZJY010000080.1, on the reverse strand, counting down.
GTCCGGTCCGGCGCAATGCCGGACAGTTCGCGGGCGGCAGGTCTGCATGACGTGGATGCGCGAGCACGACACCCGAGCCGAGGCCGGCACCGTCAACACCCCTGAAAGGGCACGATGTTCGAGATCGAAGACGTGGGCGTGTTCCTCGGCCTGGACGTCGGCAAGTCCGCTCACCACGGCCACGGGCTCACCCCGCCCGGAAAGAAGGTCTTCGACAAGCCGCTGCCCAACAGCGAACCGAAACTGCGGGCCGTCTTCGACAAGCTGACCGCGAAGTTCGGCACTGTGCTGGTCATCGTGGACCAGCCCGCCTCCATCGGCGCCCTGCCGCTGACCGTCGCCCGCGACGCCGGCTGCCGCGTCGCCTACCTGCCCGGCCTGGCCATGCGACGGATCGCCGACCTCTACCCCGGCGAGGCCAAGACCGACGCCAAGGACGCGGCCGTCATCGCCGATGCCGCGCGGACGATGCCGCACACCCTGCGCTCGCTGGAACTCACCGACGAGATCACCGCCGAGCTGACCGTGCTGACCGGCTTCGACCAGGACCTGGCGGCCGAGGCGACCCGCACCAGCAACCGGATACGCGGCCTGCTCACCCAGTTCCACCCCTCCCTGGAACGCGTCCTGGGACCGCGTCTCGACCACCAGGCCGTCACCTGGCTCCTGGAGCGCTACGGCTCCCCGGCCGCCCTGCGCAAGGCCGGCCGCCGCAGACTCGTGGAACTGATCCGCCCGAAGGCCCCGCGCATGGCCGCCCGACTGATCGACGAGGTCTTCGACGCCCTCGACGAGCAGACCGTCGTCGTCCCGGGCACCGGCACCCTCGACATCGCCGTCCCCTCCCTGGCCGCTTCCCTGACCGCCGTGCACACCCAGCGCAGGGCGATGGAAGCCCAGATCAACGCCCTGCTGGAGGCCCACCCTCTTTCCCAGGTCCTGACCTCGATGCCCGGCGTCGGTGTCAGGACCGCCGCCGTCCTGCTGACCACCGTCGGCGACGGCACCAGCTTCCCCACCGCCGCCCACCTCGCCTCCTACGCCGGCCCCGCCCCCACCACCAGGCAGTCCGGGACCTCGATCCACGGCGAACACGCACCCCGAGGCGGCAACCGGCAGCTCAAACGCGCCATGTTCCTCTCCGCCTTCGCCTGCATGAACGCCGATCCGGCCTCCCGCACCTACTACGACAAGCAACGAGCCCGCGGCAAAACCCACACCCAGGCCCTCCTCCGCCTCGCCCGCCAACGCATCAGCGTCCTGTTCGCCATGCTCCGCGACGGCACCTTCTACGAACCCCGCACCCCCAAAGACGTCGAACTCGCCGCATAACCCCAGCAACCCTGAACCAGCCCAAACCCGACAGGGGTGCCTTGACGAAAGACATAGAGGCACCCCCCCGCCCGACGCAAAACGACGGTTCGATCCGCATGTCGAGTGTTGATCTCGGTCCACGGATCAGATGGTCAAGAACGCCGAACGCCCCGAGCTGTGGGCCTGCCTGGACTACCTCCGCGAAGGCGACACCCTCGTCGTCCTGGGACTCTCCCCGCCTCAGCCGCAGCCGCGCCGACCTGCTCTCCATCGTCAGCGGACTACGCAGGCGCGGCATCGGGTTCAGCTCGCTACACGAGAACCTCGACACCACCACACCCGGCGGCCGCCTGGTCTTCCACGTCTTCGCAGCCCTCGCCGAGTTCATCCGCGAACTCGATGGACGAACAGTGGGTGCGGCTGGAGGCGGTGTTGCCGCCGCTGCCGAAGATGGGGCGGAAACCGCGGGACCGGCGGCAGTGCTTCGACGCGATCTGGTGGCGCGCGAGGACTGGCTCGCCGTAGCGGGACGTGCCCGAGCGGTAGGGCCCCTGGGAGACTGAGGGGCCACGAAGTTTCCGGACAGGCACCCAATAGGGCAGGGCGGTTGCAAGTGCCGGGGTCGTACGGCTGGTCAGGTTGTGGCCGGTTGGGGCGCATAACAAGGCAGGCACGGGCTTCGTGATCATTGTGGTGTCTAAGCCCGATGATCACGAGGTGGCCCGTGCCTGCTGCTGCATCCTCTCCCATCCCTGCCGTCCTGGTGAAACTGGGCCCGCTGGACACCGACCGGATCGCCGACCTGCGCCCCTACTTCGGCTCGGTGCCCGACCCGCGCGCACGGCGGGGCCGGTGGTACCCGCTGACAGCGATCCTGCTGGTGTGCGCCTGCGCGGTCGTCTCGGGAGCCAGGAGCATCGACGAACTCGCCGAGTGGGGCCAGCGTGCCTCGAACGCGCTCCTGACAGCGATCGGGATCCGCCGCCACCTGCTCAGATGGCGGCGCACTCCGTCGCCGACCACGATCGGCCGTGTGCTGGGGGCAGTTGACGGTGACGCCCTGGACCGGGCGGTAGGCGCCTACCTGGCCGACCGGCACCGCGCCGCCACCGAGCCCGCCCAGGCGACGTCGCCCTCCGCGTCCGGACGGCCGCGCGTGATCGCTGTCGACGGCAAGGCACTCAAGGGATCAGCCTGTCTCACCGCGACGCGCCGGCATCTGCTCTCCGCGGTCACCCACGGCACCGTCGTGACCCTCGCCCAGGTGGAGGTCGGCGCCAAGACGAACGAAACCACACACTTCCGTCCACTGCTGGCACCGCTGGACCTGACCGGCACCGTCGTCACCTTCGACGCCCTGCACACGGTCAAGGCGAACATCTCCTGGCTGGTCGAGACCAAGAAGGCCCACTACATCGCTGTGATCAAGACCAACCAGCCCACCGCCCACGCCCAGCTCGCCGCCCTGCCCTGGCAGACCATCGCAGTCCAGCACACCGCCTCCGGGGCCGGACACGGACGCCGCGAGTCCCGCTCGATCAAGACCTGCGGGATCGCCGACGAACTCGGCGGCATCGCCTTTCCCCACGCCCGCCTGGCCATCCGCGTCCACCGCCGCCGCAAGCAGACCGGCCGGCGTGAGACCCGTGAGAGTGTCTACGCCGTCACCAGCCTCGACGCCCACCAAGCCGGGCCCGCCGACCTGGCCGCCGCGATTCGCGGGCACTGGGGAGTGGAAAACTCCTCGCACCACATCAGGGATGTCACCTTCGCCGAGGACGCCTCCACCGTCCACGCCGGGACCGCACCACGGGCCATGGCAACCCTCCGCAACCTCGCCATCGGCGTGCTGAAAACCCTCGGAGCCGACAACATCGCCAAGACCACCCGGGCGATCCGCGACGAACCCCAACGAGCACTCCCCATCCTGGGCATCACCAACAATCCGGACGCCCACGGAACTTGATCAAGCCCTGGTTCCTGACCGGGACCCAATTCGCACCGGACGCCGTCGGGCACGCGGTGCCGCCGGTCGGCGCTGCCGTGGTGCGCAAGCAGGACGCGAAGACCCGTGGTCCCGGCTGGCAGTGTTTCGGCGGGACCGGCGGGACCGGCGCGGCCGGCGCCGAGGTCGAAGGGGGGACGCGGCGTGGGTGGACACCTGGGCGCGCCTGGTAACAACGAAGGGGCGAACTGAAGCATCTCGCAGACGGATGCCGTACGGATACCACACCACACAAACACCTGAAGAGAGACTGGCATGAAGTCTATGGGACGTCGCGGCTTTCTAGCCGCTGCCACGGCACTTGGCGCTGGTGCCGGCTTGTCCGCGTATGCCGCCGTTTCGGCAGCGGACGGGAACAAGACTCCGGACATTGCATTGCGAGACCGGGACCTGCCCTTCATCGGCACGGAGGAGACATTTTCGACTCCCACGTTGTTGAAGCTGAACTCCATCAATCAGGATCACATAGCGTTCCTTGAGGAAATTGGCCTTTCGGATCTAGGCCAACGCCGCATCGGCGATATGGATGCGGGGGGACTCAACGTTCAAATCCTCTCTGCTCATACGCCCTCCGTACAAAATATCCCTGGGCAAAGGGGCATCGACCTCGCCTATCGTCTTAACCGGCAACTTATAGACGGGCCAATCGCCAAATATCCGGGCCGCTTCAAGGCTTTCGCCACCTTGCCCTTGCAGAGCCCGGAGGCGGCGGCGGACGAACTGGAACGCTCGGTTCGGGAAGATGGCTTCTTGGGCGCACTGACCAACGGACACATCGCGAAGAAGTATCTCGATCATCCCGATTTCGAGCCTGTGCTGGCACGTGCCGTTGCTCTCGATGTGCCGATCTACCTGCATCCCGGCTATCCAGCTGACGATGTCTTCAAGATCTACTACAGCACCACACGGTCTAAATACACGGAAGAGTACCAAGACTACATTTTCAGTGGGTCTGGATATGGCTGGCACCAGGAGGTGCTGACCCAATGCATTCGGATGATCGCGTACGAGGTTTTCGACAGATTCCCCAAACTGAAAATCATCATCGGCCACATGGGCGAAGGTCTTCCCTTCTACTACGAGCGGATCGTCAATGACATGGGCGAGCCGACCGAAGACTCGCTCGAGAAGCCCATCGGGCAATACTTCCAGGACAACTTCTGGGTCACAACCAGCGCATTCCCCCAGACCGAACTGCTCGATCTCTTACTGAAGTACATAAGCGTGGATCGAGTAATGTTCGCAACCGACTACCCGTTCGCGGACATAAAGGAGCAGACCGACTGGTTCCGCGGAGTCGATATGCCACGCGAAGACAAGGGAAAGATTGCGTTCCGAAATGCGGAAAAACTTTTCGGAATAAAAGTGCCCGTGAAGTGACGCGCCAGCGTCGGCAGAAGTGGAAAATGCTTTGGCTGTAAGGCGAGAGTACAGTCAAAGTATGCGATGCGCGGCTGCCGCATCACGCGGTCTTCATGCAACGGCGGATCGCATGCTCTTGGGTCTGCTGCAGGTTTGGGTGACAGGTTCGGTCACGCGGCCTGTAGGGCCGGTGTGGTCATGACGGCCTCGAATTCTTCAGCACTGCTTCGGCGCCGGTGAGTCCCCAGGGGCCCCGGTGATGTCGAGGCGGTCACCGATCAGATGCTGGCAGGCGCCCTCGACGGCGCCGGTGGCGATCGGCCAGCCCGCAGCCAGGGCGATGTCGTAGCGGAGCTGGTCGAGGTGGCCGTTGAGGTAGCGGCAGCACGCACTGAGCCTCCTCCAACTTCGAACCTGCAGGTCATCGGGGTTGGTGTGAGTCAGCGATCTCGTACTCGTGCTTGTCGCGGGCGGTTGCCTGCTCCCGAGATCGTCTGTCAGCGTGCGACTTCGGTGTTGGTCAACACGAGCAGCGCCCGCAGCAGCGTGGTCGCATAACGCGCCGACAGACGAAGCTTGGTGATGATGCGCCAGTTCTTCAGGTGCGCGAACGCGTGCTCGCAGACCGCGCGGACGGACGCGATCAGCTGGTTGACCTGCTTCTTCGCCGAGGTGAGCGGCTTGGTGCGGGCGGCCTTGCAGCCGGTGATGACCACCGGGTTGCCCGGGTCGTCGTCCAGGCCGGTGAAGCCGAGGTCGCCGATGGCACCCAACTCATGGGCCCGCAGGCGCTCGACGAGTTTGTTGTAGCGGGCGGTGGTGATCTCCGAGGAGCGTCCCGGACGAGCGGCGGACAGCCACAGCAGGCGGCCCCTGTCGTCGGTGAGCGCGAGGAAGAGCAGGCCGTGGGCCTTGCGTTTGCCGCTGTAGTTGCGGCAGTTGTCCTTCCCGTAGCGGCGGCGGGTGCGGGTGCGGGTGCGGATCAGGGTGCCGTCGATCAGGACAACGTGGCCGCCCTTTCGGGTGACTTTCTTCAGCGCCCGCTCCAAGCGTGGGACCCGCGCGGCAAGCAGTTCGATCACCTCCATCACCCAGCGGCGCACCGTCGTGGCGGAGACGTCGTTGCCGCCCGCCATGTCGGCAAGCCGCTGGTCATGGCGCAGGACGGCGAGGACGATCGTGGCGATCCGTCCGGGCGGCAGCTTGCGCCACCGCGAGCGGTCTTCTTCAGATGACCGCGCAGCAGGTCGCCGAGGAAGGTCAGGGTGGCCGTGGACAGCTGCAGGCTGGACTGGTGGACAACCGTCTCAGTGCCCCCGGCGGGGCTGGGTTTGTTTCGCATACGACATCAACTGCCGTCGGGGGCACGCACGTTACAGCCCCGACCGTAGACCGTGGTGGCGGGAACACGCTCACAGCGTGGTGGTGAACTTCCCGTCGGCCAGCTTGCGCAGCCAGCCCCGCTCGGCCAGCCGGTTCAGCTTCGCGCGCAGCGCCTCCGCACGGGCCCGGCTCGGAGGACATCCCCAGCTCGGCGCAGACCTGCTTGACCATGACCGGCGACTCCGCCCGCCGCAACACATCCATGATCCGCTGGTAGTCCGCGGGCAGCATCGCCTCGCTCATGCCGCGCTCGCGCCGCGGCACCAGCAGCACCGCACGGCCCGCGACCTGCCCGGCAGCCGCGGGCGGCGTCGCTTCCCGCTCCGTTTCGGCGTGCAGCTGCTCGGCCAGCCGACGTGCGACCCGCTCGGCGACGGCGAGTTCCTCCAGCTCGTCGCGCACCTCTTGGAGTTGCTGGCTCAACGTCTCTACCTGCACCTCGAGTTCGGCCCTGCGGGCCGTGATCAGCTCACGAAGGTCGGGTTCCGCATGATGGCGTCCCACCCTGACGACGTTCGCCCGCGACGCGGGCCTCGATCCGGGCACGGTGACCCTGCAGATCCACAAGCTGGAACAGGACCTGGACAGCGAGCTCCTTTCCCCTGCGGAGTCAAACACCCCATGCAGCTCACCCGCCTTGGCAAGAAGGTCGTGGCCGCCGCGGCGCCGTATACCGACCAGTTCGGTGATCTCCACGGACCACGCCACAAGCCGAAGGCCCTTGCCTCGCCCGAGCTGCGATAGCCCGCGGGCATGGGCAACGGTGAATCTGGGCGGTTCCTCCTGCGCGGGCCGCGAGGAATCTGGATCATGGGAGGGGGTGTTCTTCGCCCGCGTCGAGGAGTTCGGTCACGAGCCGACGGGCGTACGCGGCGTCGAGTCCGGCCGGGCGGAAGAGGATGCGGTACATCATGGGGGCGACCACGCGGTCCATCGCCGTCTCGACGTCGGGAGTGTTCTCCTCGCGGCCGATCGCGCGGGCGAGCACGACGTCGATCTGTTCGGCCGCGTAGGCCGAGCACCGACCGGCGTTGCTGCCGTCCGGGTCGCCGAGCAGAGCGTCACGGATGTAGGCGCGGCCGGAGGGGGACGACATCTCGTCGAGGAACTGTTCGGCCCAGGCCGTCAGGTCGGACAGCAGGTCGCCATGGCTCTCCGGCGCGGTGTCGGGCCGCAGGCGCTCCACCGCGACGTCCGACAGCAGCTCCTGAAGGTCGCCCCAGCGGCGGTAGATCGTCGAGGGGGTGACTCCGGCGCGCTGGGCGACCAGCGGGACGGTCACCGCGTCGCGGCCCCGCTCCGACAGGATGTCGCGGACGGCGGCGTGCACCGAAGCCTGGACCCGTGCACTGCGCCCGCCGGGGCGCATCATCGGCTTACGACTCATGACTCCACCTTAAAGCACGGTTATTGCGTTTAGGCGGAGTGTGTCGGCTCGACGGCCGCGCCAGGGCTCCCTCGCCGGTCTCCTCGCTCCGGGCATCCGGTCCTGATCCCGACCGGAGCCGAACGGCATATGGGCCGGTCCGGAACCGTCCGGCCCGCACGCCGCTCTCAGGCGGCCGGCGCGAGTGATCGGGCGGACTGCGTCCGCTCGTAGGCGTGGCCCACCCGCAGCAGTTGCCGCTCGCCGAAGGGCCGCCCGAGCAGCTGCATGCCGATCGGCATGCCCGCCGTGTCGTGGCCCACCGGGACGGACAGAGCGGGCACTCCGGTGATGTTGGCCGGGGAGGACAGACGCACGTAGGCGTCGGAGACGGCCTCGGTCGAGCCGTCGGACCAGGTGACGCTCTCCTGACCGGCCTTCACCGCGGTCATCGGGACCGCCGGGGCGGCGATCACGTCGACCTTCTCCAGAACGCGAGCCCATTCCTCCCGCATCAGCGTCCGGGAGCGCTGGGCACGCAGATAGTCGCCCGCGCCCATCAGCTCACCGGCCTCCAGGAGGATGCGGACGTCCGCCTGGTACAGCTCGGGGACCGTGCGCAGCGTGCCCTCGTGGTAGGCGGTGGCCTCCGGAACCATCAGCCCCCACTGCGTGGCCTGGATGTACCGGGTCATCGGGATGTCGATCTCGACGAGATGGACGCCGAGCGTCTCCAGCTGCGCGATGCCCCGGCGGACGGCGGTCTCCACCTCCGCGTCGACATGGTCGAAGTAGTAGTTGCGCGGTACCCCGACGCGCACGCCCGCCAGGTCCGGCTCCCGTTCCGGCCGGTGGTCGACGGCGGAGGTGTCCAGCGAGGCGGGGTCACGCGGGTCGTGCCCGGCGAGGACGTTCAGGACCAGGGCCGCGTCCTCGACGGTGCGGGTGACCGGGCCGACGTGGTCCAGCGACCAGGACAGTGACGTGACGCCGTGGCGCGGCACCAGCCCGTAGGTCGGCTTGAGGCCGACGACCCCGTTCAGCGCGGCGGGAACCCGGATCGACCCGCCGGTGTCGGTGCCGAGGGCGAAGGTCGCCGCCCCGGCCGCCACCGCGACGGCGGACCCGCCGCTGGAGCCTCCCGCGACCCGGCCGCGGTCCCAGGCGTTGCCGGTCTGCGGGGTGGTCAGGCCGTAGGCGAACTCGTGGGTGTGGGTCTTGCCGACCAGGACGGAGCCTGCGGCCCGCAGCCGGGCGGCGACCGTGCTGTCGGCGGCGGCGCGGTGGCCGGCCCGGACCCGGGAACTGGCGCTGGTGGGCGAACCGGCGACGTCGATCAGGTCCTTGAGCCCGGCCGGGACGCCGTGCAGCGGCCCCCGGAACACGCCGCGGGCCGCTTCCCGCTCGGCCTCCCGCGCCGCGCCGCGGGCCTGCTCAGCGGTGACCGCGACGTACGCCTCGACGTGCTGGTCCACCTGGTCGATGCGTTCGAGGACCGAGTCCACCAGCTCGACGGGGGACAGCCGGCGGGCCCGGATCTGCTGCGCGGCGTCGGCGAGGGTCAGCTCATACGGCTGCATCGTGCTTCTCCTTTCCGGCGCGGTAGGCGCCGGCGGGCGGGGTGTCCCCGAAGTCCAACTCACGCAGGACCGAGACGACGGAGTGGATGTGGTCGGCGGTGGCGGCCACCGCGGCGTGGCGGTCATCGGGCAGCGGAAGTCCGGCACGGGCGGCCCAGCGGGCGGCGTCGGGCGGCGTGAGTTCAGCGGAGGGCACGGGTTTCTCCTGATCAGGGGCGTGGCGACGAAGCGCCCCGTAGCAAAAGCTAACGGTTTGCTTTAACTCGACTGTAGGCCCTACGGTCGAGTTAAAGCAAATACATTGCATTTACGGAAGGAGTCCTATGCCCGGCGTCATCTCCGACGTACAAGCGCTGGCCGACGCACCCGCGGCGTCCGACGCACCCACGCACGTCGCCCATCGGGCCGCCCGCGCCCGTACGAAGAGGCGCACGGCTTCTTTCGCCCTCGACGTGTCGATACTCGCGGCCCTCCTGGCCGCGTCCAGCGCTCCGACCCCGCTCTACCCTCTCTACCAGGACCAGTGGGGCCTCTCCGCGCTCGCCGTCACCGTGGTCTTCAGCGCGTACGCCCTGGCCCTGTTGCTGGCCCTGCTCACCACCGGAGCGCTCTCCGACCACCTGGGGCGACGCCCCGTCCTGGCAGGCGCCCTGCTCATGGCGGCCGCCTCCATGATCCTCCTGGCCTCAGCGGACGGCGCGGGCTCCCTGACCATCGCCCGGGTCCTGCAAGGAGCGGCCACCGGAGCGGCCACCAGCGCCGCGGGCGCGGCGCTCCTCGACCTGGAGAACCCCCGGCGCCCGGGCCGATCCGCCCTGGCCAACAGCGTCACCCCGGTCGCCGGCATGGCCACCGGCGTGCTCGTCTCCACCCTGCTCGTCCGTTTCGCCCCCGCCCCCACCGTCACCGTCTTCGTACTGCTGGCGGCGTTGTTCCTCGCCCAGGCGATCGCGGCCACCTTCACCACGGAGACGGCCCACCGCCGCGCGGGAGCGCTGCGGTCGCTGCGCCCGCGGGCCGGCGTCCCGCCCCCGGTCCGCCGCACCCTGCTGGCCGCGGGCGCCGCTGTCGGCACCGTCTGGGCGCTGGGCGGCTTCTACTCCTCCCTCGGCCCGGCCCTCGTACGCCTGGTGGCCCCCGACGCCCCGCAAGCAGCCCGTGGCATGGTCTTCTTCACCCTCAGTGCCACCGCCGCGCTCACCGTATGGGCGCTGCGGTGCAGGCCGCCCCGCGCCACGGCGATCGGCGGCTGCCTGTCCGTCCTGCCCGCCGCGGCCCTGACCCTGAGCGGTCTGCACGGCGCCGGGCTGCCCGCCGTCTACGGCGGCGCGGTGCTGGCCGGCATCGCCTTCGGCGCCGTTTCCCAGGGGGCGCTGCGTATGCTCCTCGCCTCGCTCGACGAGCGGGACCGCGCCGCGACACTGGCCGCCTACTACATCCTCAGCTACCTCTCCATGAGCCTGCCCGCCGTCGCCGCGGGCGCCGCCACCCAGCACTACGGGCTGGGGGCCACCTCACACGCCTACGCCATCACCGCCGCTCTCCTCGCCCTGGCGGCCCTGGCGACACTCACCGCGTCACGACGCGTAGCGGCCCGCCCCGAAGCCGACCGCTCCCACTGAAGAGAACAACCGACCGCTTCCGCTGAAGAGATCAAGGGAAACGACACACAATGCACACCTCCCCCGCCACCGCCCCCATCCCCTCCTGGACTGTGGGCGGCGTCACCGTCCACCGCATCGACGAAGTCGCCCTGCCGCCCGCGACCGGACCCTGGCTGCTGCCCGACGCCACCCCTGAGGTGGTGACCGCCCAGGACTGGCTGCACCCCCACTTCGCCGGCCAGGACGGGATTCTGCACATCGACAGCCACAGCTTCGCGTTCGTCGTGAACGGGCTGCGCGTTCTCGTCGACACCGGCATCGGCAACGGCAAGGAGCGGGCCAACCCGGCCTGGCACAACCTGCGGACCGACTTCCTGGAGCACCTCACCGCCGCCGGTTTCCCCCCGGACTCCGTCGACCTGGTGATCCTCACCCACCTGCACGCCGATCACGTCGGCTGGAACACACGGCAGGTGAACGGCGAATGGGTCCCCACCTTCCCCAACGCCCGCTACCTCACCTCCCGCGCCGAGCGGGAGTTCTGGGCCACGTACGACATGGAGGAGGCACGCGAACAGATGTTCCGTGACTCCGTGATCCCGGTCGAACAGGCGGGTCTGCTGAGCACGGTCGACGTCCCGCACAAGGGGGCCGAGATCTCCCACGGCCTGCGCTTGATCCCGACACCCGGCCACACCCCCGGCCACGTCGCGGTGGAACTGACCAGCCAGGAGGAGACGGCGCTGATCTCCGGCGACTGCGTCCACCACCCCGTCCAGCTCGCCCACCCCGTCATCGGCGCCTGCGTCGACATCGACCCGCGGCAGTCCGAGGCCACCCGCCGCGAGCTGCTCGGCTCCCTCGCCGGCACGGACACCCTCCTCCTCGGCACCCACTTCGCACCGCCCACCGCCGGCCGCGTGGTCGCCCACGGGGACGCCTACCGACTGGATCCCGTCCCCGCTTCCTGATTGGCGTTGCCACGCCGTCTCGGTCACCGCAGGTATGGCCCGGCCCTTCGGACCCCACCACCTCCCACGTACTGGGGGATACGCGGCTCGAGTCGATGGGTTTCCCGCGCTGGAGTCGTATCTGGCGGGGATCGAATCGGACGACGCTGACCTGCAGCCTCAAAGGGACAAGATCGTGAGACAGCGGAGGTGTCCCCTCAATGAGACATACAGAAAACCTGCAGACCACTACAGCGGAACGGGACATCCCGATGCGGGCCTACACCTCCCCCCGAGGGGCCCGCTCCCATTCGTGAAAGGTAGGACCGTCGTGCGGTACGACTGCGCCGTATGCCTGAAGCCGTTAGGGCGCGTATCGGGTCGTGATCAATGGGTGGTCCGGGTGAGGTCTTTGATCCAGGTCATCGAGGCGCGCAGGTGGAGGCCAGCGAGGTAACTTTCCGGCGTTTTGTCGTATCGGGTGGCGATGCCGCGCCAGGCCTTCAGTCTGTTGATCGCGCGTTCGGCGGTGTTGCGCTCCCTGTAGAGGTCGGCGTCGTGGCTGACGGGCCGGCCGCCCCTGCCGCCCTTGTTCTTCCGGTTGGCCGCCTGGTCCTTCTTCTCCGGGATGACTGCCTTGATGTTCCGTCTGCGCAGGTAGGCGCGGTTGGCGCGGGATGAGTAGGCCTTGTCCCCGGCGACCGCGTCGGGCCGGGTGCGGGGCCGGCCGACGGGCCCGCGGACCCGTAATTTTGTGAGCACGGGGATGAACTGCGGGCTGTCCGCGGCCTGTCCCGCGGTCAGGACAACCACCAGAGGGCGGCACTTGCGGTCGGCGGCGAGGTGAACCTTGCTGGTCTGCCCGCCCCGCGAGCGTCCGAGCAGAGCGGCTTTCAACCGGAGTGTGCGCCGGCGCCGGATGCGTCGCCGCTCTTCCCGCTCCGGGTCGTTTTCGGCGTCCCGCCCGTCTTGTCCTTCCGGGCCGCCCTCTTTTGCCGGGCCTTCTCCTCCTCGGCAGCGGCCTTCTCCAAGGCGGTGATGACGTCGGGGCCCAGGTGCATCCCGGCAGCATCGTGGTGAGCGCGCGCGGTGGTGGAGTCCACGCTGACCAGGGACAGGTCCACCTCACCCCACTTCGCGGCTTCCGCGATCAGACCCTCCAGCAGCGCCTCGAAGACGCCGGCGTCCCGCCACTGCCGGAAACGGTTGTGGACGGTCGACCAGGCACCGGACTCCCGCGGCATCTCCCGCCACTGCCCCGCCGTCCTGAAGCGCCAGATCACGCCCTCGAACTGCTGCCGCAGCCGCCCGGGATACGGGCCGTACTCGCCGATCGGCAGATACGGCTCGATGAACTCCCACTCCGCGTCTGTCAGTTGCACTCGCGTCATGCACAACGACTACCGGATCGGACCCCGCTACGAGAGCGAATCCCGCAGATTGATCACGACCCGATACGCGCCCTAGACGCTCGCGGCGTCGACGGGGAAATGAAGAACCTCATCTTCGCTGTCGATGGCCCCAAGCCGCAGATCGTGCTGCCGGACTCCATCAGCAACACGATCCGCATTGTGAAGAACGAGCAGTACTGCCTGGTGTACGACCAGCCCCTGGAAGACCGCGGGTTGAGCTGGTCAGATCTGGTGGCATGGTGGGTTCGTCAGCACCCCGAGCACGCGGATGACCCGATGAGCGCCCGCGTCTCACTGCGGGAGCGGCTCCGTCGGTCGCTGAGCGACAACGGTGCCGAACTCCTGGTGTTCGACACCCGCACCGAGCTCGGCTTCGACCTCCCGGCGCTCGTCCCCCAGGTCTACCTCCACTACGACCCGTACAGCCTGACCGAGCTGGACGGTGTCAGCCGCCTTACCCGCCAGCGGATGGATTTTCTGCTACTGATGAATCAGCGCGCCCGGGCGGTCATCGAGGTCGACGGCATCCAGCACTACGCTCGGCGGGTCGACACGGCGACGATGCAGCAACCTGGCTCCGTATGGCTGGCTGATCCCGCGCGCTACGCCCCAATGGTGGTGGAGGACCGCCAACTCACCCTGCAAGGCTACGAGGTCTACCTCATCGGCGGTCACGAGCTGCGCGACCACGCAGCCGGGAAGGCGACGCTCACCGATTTCTTCCAACGCCTTCTGAGCCGCCACGGCCACGACGGCTCGGACTGATCAGCGAACCCAAGTCGCACCCCGGCGGAGCAATCGGTGATCAGGGGCGCGCCCCCTAGTTGTTGCGGGACATGACGTTGGTTACACAGTCCAATGCCGGTGAAACCGAGGTGCCTCGGCTGACATCAGTCGGGTAGCGTGCGGGCCATGTCGAGTCCTGAGTCAGACACGGTGGGGGCTTTCGGTCACGCCGTCAGCCCCCTGCACCACTGAGCTCATAGCCCTGTCGTCGCGCCGCATTCTGTGGTGAGACGAGAGCCCTTGGGGGCTGGCCGCGGTGACGGGATGACCTTCTCGTGCTTCTCCTCACCTCGGAGCCACTCGATGCCTCTCCCGCTGTATCTGCTTGCCATGGCCGTCCTCGCCATGGGCACCTCTGAGTTCATGCTCGCCGGCCTCTTGCCGGACATCGCGTCAGACCTCGATGTCACCGTCGGGACAGCAGGTGTGCTTACCTCCGCCTTCGCCATCGGCATGATCGTTGGCGCCCCCCTTGTGGCCGCGCTTGCCCGCAACTGGTCCAGGCGCTTCAGTCTTCTCGGGTTCATCGTCACTTTCGCGGCAGCTCACGCCGTGGGCGCCATCACCACGAGCTTCCCGGTCCTGTTCGCTACCCGGGTAGTCGCCGCGCTGGCAAACGCAGGGTTCCTTGCCGTCGCTCTGACAACTGCCGCCACGCTCGTCTCGCCCGACAAGAAGGGACGTGCTCTGGCCGTGCTGCTGTCAGGCACGACGGTGGCCACGATCGCCGGCGTCCCTGGTGGGTCGGTACTCGGCGCGTTGCTCGGCTGGCGGGCCACATTCTGGGCTGTTGCCGCTCTCTGTGTGCCTGCGGCTCTCGGCATTCTGAAGGGGATCCCAGCGGGATGTGTGAAGGAAGAAGCGACGGGCGGGCCGGCCTTGCGAGGGGAGCTCGCCCAGCTCGTGAAGCCGAGGTTGATCGTGGTGATGCTGCTCGGCGCGCTGGTGAACGCGGCAACCTTCGCCAGCTTCACCTTCCTGGCCCCCGTCGTGACCGGCACCGCCGGGCTGAGTGAGTTGTGGATCTCTGTCGTCCTGGTGCTCTTCGGCGTCGGTTCCTTTGCCGGGGTCACCGTCGCAGGCCGGCTGTCCGACCAGCACCCCGGACCGGTCATCGCAGTCGCCGGTCCGCTGCTGCTGATCGGCTGGCCGGCCCTGGCCGTGCTGGCCGACAAGCCGGTTGCTCTGCTCGCCCTCGTGTTCGTACAGGGCGCGCTGTCCTTCGCGCTGGGCAGCACCCTGATTACACAGGTCCTCTACGAGGCCGCAGGAGCCCCCACCATGGCCGGCTCGTACGCGACTGCGGCACTCAACGTCGGCGCCGCTGTCGGACCCCTCATCGCCGCGGCCACCCTCAGTACCGCAGTCGGAAATACCGGGCCGCTGTGGTCGAGCGGACTCCTGGTCGCTGTTGCGCTGCTCATCGCGTTCCCCCTTCGCACAGTGATCGCGGCTGGCCGGAGCACGGAGGTGCTCCAGTGACGCATGCGAACGCCCCTTTGACCATCGAGGGACGCCGACGGCTCGTCGAACGCTGCCGCATTCGTCCGATCGCTCACGTCGCTGCCGAGGCCGGCGTCTCCCGCTCCTGCCTGTCCAAGTGGAAGAACCGCTACGACCAGTACGGTGAAGCCGGGCTGGGGGACCATCCGAGTGTCCCGCGCTCCTCACCGACCCAGACTTCGCCAGACGTCGTCGAACGGATCGAGCAGCTGCGGCGGGACAACAAGTGGTCCGCGCGCAGGATCGCACTCGAACTCGCGGACCAGGGCGTGCGGATCAGCGAACGTACTGTGGGCCGGTGGCTGGCGCGTCTGGGCACGGTTCCTCGATCCCGACGGCTCGGCCAACCGGCGCCCGCCGAAACAGATCGTGGCCCGCTACCCGGGCCACATGGTCCACTTGGACGTCAAGAAGGTAGGACGTATCCCCGACGGCGGCGGGTGGCGGGCCCACGGACGCGGCTCCGAGCAGGCCAAGGCAGCCCAACGCGCGAAGACTGCCGGGACCAAGGGCGGGTAGGTCTACCTGCACTCCGCCGTCGACGGTTTCTCCCGCCTGGCCTACACCGAGCACCTCCCCGACGAGAAGGCCGCCACCACCGTGGGGTTCCTCAGTCGCGTCCGCGCGTTCTTCGCCGCCCACGGCATCCACCGGGTTGTTCGCGTGGTCACCGACAACGGTGCGAACTACCGCGCCGTCGTCTTCGCACGCTCCTTGACCTCGTGGGTCTCTCGGCATCAGCGGACCAGGCCCTACACGCCTCGGCATAATGGCAAGGTCGAGCGCTACCAGCGCATCCTCGCCGAAGAACTGCTCTACGCCCGGCAGTGGACCTCTGTGAAGGAGCGGCTTCGGGCGATCGCGGTCTGGAACGTTCACTACAACTACCACCGGCCTCACACCGCCGCCGGAAACCGCCCACCCGCCTCACGCCTCCACGCGAACGCCACCAACGTCATGGCCAGCAACACTAGCGGGCCGCCCCCGCCGGGCAAGCCGTGTCGTCCGTGCGTGCCGGGTCCGGCGCGAGCTCTCGTAGGAGGCCGGGGGAGAAATTTCCACCGGTGAGGATCGTGGCGAGGGATGCGACACCGAGGTCGTGGCGCAGTGCGGCGGCGATGCCGACCGCGCCCGAGGGTTCCAGGATCAGGCCCAGGGTGTCCCGCGCCAACCGCAACGCCCGCCGGATGTCCTGCTCCTCGACGAGGAGGACCTCGTCGACGACCTCGCGCATCCAGGCCACCGCCGCGGGCACCGGCACCCGTACGGCGATGCCGTCCGCCATGGTGCGCACCGGTCCCGTGGTCTTGGGCACGCCGGTACGCCAACTCGTCGCCATGGCGGGGGCGCCCGCCGCACACACCCCGATGATCCGGGTACGAGGTGAGCGGGCCTTCGTCCAGTACCCGATGCCGCTGATGAGTGCGCCGTTGCCGACTGGGACCACGATCGCGTCGAGATCGAGCGGGGCCAGTTCCGCGGCGATGGTGCCGGCTCCCTCCGCGATGAGCGGCTCGTCGCCGTCCTCCACGAAGACGTACTCCGTGCGGGTGTCGGCGTACGCCCGGGCCGTGTCCTTGGCGGCGTCGAAGTCTGCGCCCGACAGAACGACTTCGGCGCCCAGTTCCCTTATCCTCGCCACCTTGTTGGGGTTGGCGTCATGGGCGGCGAACACCGTCACCGGGATGCCCCGGGTCCGGCCGACATATGCCATGGCCTGCCCGAAGTTGCCAGCCGAGGCGCAGACGACATGCCGCGCGACCGCCGCTTGCCGCAGAAAGAGGTCCACTCCGCGGCCCTTGAAGGATCGGAGCGGGTTGAGTGTCTCCACCTTGACCACGGTGTCCCGGCCAAGTGCGCGGGAGAGCGAGGGATCCGAGAACTGGGGAGTGTGGAGGAAGGCGGGGTCGATGAGACGGGCGGCCTCATCGATGCCGTCAGGAGACAAACGCGTTACGGTCATGACTCACCCTACGTCGGCACTCGGCTAGGACCTGTGTGATGTTGGGATCAGCCAGTTGCCTTCAGGAGGTCGTTGATCCAGATCATCGAGGCACGGAGGTGGAGGCCAGCGAGGTAGCTCTCGGGCGTCTTGTCGTATCAAGTCGCGATGCCCTGCCATGCCTTCAACTTGTTGATGAGCCGCTCGACGGTGTTCCGCTCCTTGTAAAGATCGCCGTCGTGGCGTGTGGGGCGGCCACCCCGGCGGCCCTTCTTCTTCCGGTTGGCGTACTGGTCCTTCTTCTCCGGGATGACTGCCTTGATGCCGCGTTTCCGCAGGTAAGAGCGATTAGCGCGGGACGAGTAGGCCTTGTCCGCGGCGACAGCGTCGGGCCGGGTCCGAGGACGGCCGAGAGGCAGACGGACCCGCACCTTCTGCAACACGGGGACGAACTGCGGGCTGTCTGGTCTGCGTCCTGTCCTGCGGTCAGGACGAGCTCGGCCGGGCGGCCGAGGAGGTCCGGGTCACCCGCAAGACGCTGCTGGAGCTGCCCGATCGGCAGCCGCCCGCGCCGCCGGCCCCGAAGCTGCCGGACCATCCGGCCTACCAGCAGATCATGGCGGTGTTCGCCGCGGCCGACACGCCGCTGCGGGCGCGGCAGGTGTGCGAGGCGATGGACACCGAGATCGCGCCGAACAACATCAACAACACCCGCCTGAAGCTCAAGCGGCTGACCGAACGCGGAATCCTGGTCGAGACCGAGCAGGGCTTGTTCACCCAGCCACGGCCGTAGCCACCCGACGACACCGCAGCCAGCAGGCTTACCCCTCCCGAAACAGTGAAACGGACATCAACTCACGTACCGCCCTCTAAGAAGTCATCTCATTTGGATGACTCGGTAGAATCTCCGTCATGGTGGGGATTGTTGAGCGGTTGGTGCCGGACGAGTTGTGGGAGTTGTTCCAGC
>NZ_JBEZJY010000079.1:0-28870 GCF_040651415.1 Streptomyces sp. NPDC048484 | reverse complement strand
CCTTCAGGGCACCCCGCCGCCAGGCAGGCCCTTCAGGGGCGCGGGGAACTGCGCGCCAAGCCCCCACCGGGCCGCACCAAACCGACAACCCACCGCCAGCCAGGCGCCCGCATCAAGCACACCGCAGGCCGGCAGGTCAGTGGTGGGCCGGTGTCTCCGCTTGTCGGGGGGTGTGGGTGGCCACGACCCGGCCGGTGTGGAGCGGGGTCCGGCGGCGGTCCACGCCGTAGGCCATCGCCGCTACGGCCAGGCCGAGTACGGCGAGCGCCGCGCCCGCGAGGGCCGGGGACGTGACGCCGAAGCCGGCCGCGAGGGCGAGGCCGCCGATCCAGGCACCGCCGGCGTTCGCGAGGTTGAAGGCCGCCTGGTTGGCGGAGGAGGCCAGGGACGGGGCCGAGGACGCCTTCTCCATGACCATCAGCAGGAGCGGGGAGCTGGTGACGAACGCCGCCGCGCCGAGCAGCACCACGGCGACGGCCGCGCTCCACGCCGAGCCCATCAGGACCGGGAAGAGGGCCAGGACGGCCACCAGTGAGAGCAGTCCGCCGAACAGTGTGGCGCGCATCGAGCGGTCGGCCAGCCGGCCGCCGAGCAGGTTGCCCGCCGTCGCGCCCACGCCGAACAGCGCGAGCAGCAGGGTCACGCTGGAATCGGCGTACCCGGCGGAGTCCGTCAGCATCGGCGTGATGTAGCTGTACGCCGAGAAGAGCGCGCCGAAGCCGGCGACGGTCGTGCCGAGCGCCAGCCAGACCGGGAGCGACTTGAGCGCCGCCAGTTCGCCGCGCAGTCCGGCGGCGGAGCCGTGCGCGGTGTCCCGGGGCAGGAGCAGGGCCAGGGACCCGATGGCCGCGAGGCCGATCACGCTGACCCCGAGGAACGTGGCACGCCAGCCGAGATGCTGGCCCATGAGGGTCGCGACGGGGACGCCGGCGATGTTCGCGACGGTCAGGCCGAGGAACATCAGCGAGACCGCCCGGGCCTTGCGCTCGGCGGAGACCATGCCGGTGGCGACGACGGCGCCCACACCGAAGAAGGCGCCGTGGGGCAGGCCGCTCAGGAAGCGGGCGGCGAGCAGTGAGTGGTGGTCGGGGGCGAACGCCGAGAGCGTGTTGCCCGCGACGAACAGCACCATCAGCCCGATCAGGACCTTGCGGCGGGCCATGCGCGCGGTCACCGCCGCGAGCAGCGGGGCGCCGACGACGACACCGATCGCGTACGCCGAGACGAGGTGGCCCGCGGTGGGGATCGAGATGTTCAGGTCGTCCGCGACGTCGGGCAGCAGCCCCATCATCACGAACTCGGTGGTGCCGATGCCGAAGGCGCCCACGGCGAGGGCGAGCAGGGCCAGGGGCATGAGGGAGGGACCTTTCAAAGGGGAGAGCGGTGTTCCGTGCAGCGTATGTTCAGTTACGGAACAAAGCCTCGCGGCCCCAGTATTCCCCGACGTTACGAGGTGCTTGCCGAAAGCTTCACGCGAGCGGCGATCGGGAGATGGTCACTGCTCGTCTCCGGGAGGGTCCACGAGGTGACCGGCTCGACACCCTTGACCAGGATCTGGTCGATGCGGGCCATCGGGAACGACGCCGGCCAGCTGAACCCGAAGCCGCTGCCCGCCGCGCCCTGGGTGGAGCGCATCTGAGCGGTGACGGCGCCCAGCGCGCGGTCGTTCATCGTGCCGTTCAGGTCGCCGAGGAGGGCGACATCCGGCAGCTTCTCGCGGGAGATGGCTTCGCCGAGCGCGTCGGCGCTCTTGTCCCGCTGCCGCGCGGTGAACCCGGCCTCCAGTTTCACCCGCACGGAGGGGAGGTGTGCCACGTACACCGCGAGCTTTCCCTCGGGCGCGGTGACCGTCGCCCGCATCGCACGGGTCCAGCCGAGCTTGATGCCGACAGGGTGGACCTCGCTCAGCGGGTACTTGCTCCACAGGCCGACCGTGCCCTGCACAGAGTGGTACTTGTACGTCGAGGCAAGGGCGTCCTCGTAGACCGGGACCGCCGAGCCCGTCAGCTCCTCCAGTGCCACCACGTCGGCGCCGGAGGCCGCCACGTCGCGGGCCGTGCCGGCCGGGTCCGGGTTCTCCGCGTTGACGTTGTGCGTGGCGACGGTGAGGTCCCCGCCGGCGCCCGTCCGTTCGACGAGCAGCCCGCCGAAGAGATTCACCCAGACGCACGCGGGCAGCAGCACGGCGATCAGCGCGGTCGCGGACCTGCGGACCAGCGCGATGACGAGCAGCACCGGAACGAGGGGGCCCAGCCAGGGCAGGAACGTCTCCAGGAGACTGCCGAGGTTGCCGATGGAGTTCGGGATCCGCGCGTGCAACGCCATCACCAGGGCGAGCACGAGGGCGAACGCGGCGGTGACGATCCCCCGGCGCCAGATGCCCCGGTCGGTACGGAGAGTGGTCAGCAGGCGCCGAAGCCGGGTTTCTCTGCGGTCTGGCTCCTGGCCGCCGCTGCCCGTCTCCGTCTTGTACGCCTGCGCCATACCGTCGCCTCACCAACTGCCGTTCGCCTCATCCCACGCCTCTAAGACCCTAGGGGATGATCGCGATCGTTCCCGCCGCCACATGTCGGCCGTACGGGCACGAGGACGAACGAGGCCACGTGACGAGTTCCGACGGCGGGCCGGGCTGGGTGGTCTGTGACGAGACGCTCACATTCCCCCGGGAGTACGAGGCCCTCTGACACCCGATTCGACGCCCGATTTGACTCCCGATTTGACACCCGGTCAGGCTCTCAGGGGGCGACGGGCCCCAGCCCCGCCAGGACGGTATCGACGATTCGTTCGGGCAGTCCCTCCTCCAGTCCCGCGTCCGGGCGGATGACGGCGCGGAGGAGCATGGGGCCCACGAAGATGTCATTGGCCAGTTCGACATCGATGTCCGCGCGGATCCCGCCGTTCTCCTGGCCGCGGCGCAGTACGTCGAGCGTCATCAGGCGGCGCGGTTCGATGACGGCCGCGTGGTACGCCTCCCACAGCTTGGGACTGCTCTTCATCTGCGCGTAGACGCTGTGCATGATCACCGACGAACGGTTGGCCAGCCCGCGCTGCCGGAGCGACTCGAGCACGATGACGAGGTCGTCGCGCATGGACGTGCCGGGCAGCTCCGGGTCCGGCGGTTCGGCGGTGCGCATCACGTCGCAGAAGAGCTCCTCGCGGCCGCTCCAGCGCCGGTAGATGGTGGCCTTTCCCACACCGGCGATGCGCGCGACCCGCTCTATGGAGATCTCCGCGAGCGGAACGCCCTCCTCCAGCAGCCGCATGACGCCCTCGATGATCGAGCGCTCCACCGCCTCGCTTCGGGGGCGGCCCCTGGCGGGCCCGCCCCGTCCGGCCGTGCCCGCCTCCTGCTCCGCGACGCCCACGTGTTCACTCCGCTCTCTCGTATAGGGCCGATTGTCCCTGGTCGTCAGGGGGTTCAGTGCTCGGCGCCCACCGGTTCCGTCTCCTTGTCGGCCGGGGCCGGCGTGCGGCCCGGCAGGAACAGGCCCACGACCAGCGCGCCCACGAGGGCGACACCCGCGCCGCACAGGGCTGTGACGTGCATCGCGTGCAGGAAGGCGTCGTTGGCCGGACCGACGAGGGCGTCCCCCTTCGGACCGAGCTTCGCCGCGAAGCCGAGCGTCGCCTCGATGGACTCGCCCGCTTCGTGCCGGGCGGCCGGGGGCAGCTTGTCCTCGATGCCCGAGCGGTACGCGGCGGAGAGGACCGAGCCGAGTACGGCGATCCCCAGGGCGCCGCCGACCTGGCGGAACGTGTTGCTGAGCGCGGAGGCGGAACCCGCCTTCTCGCGGGGCAGGGCCTGCATGATCACGACGCTGGCCGGCGTCATGATGTGCGCCATCCCGGCGCCCATCAGGAAGAAGATGACCTCCAGGATCCAGATCGGTGTGTCGGCGTCCAGCACGGTGAACGCGGCCAGCATGGCGGCGATGGTGAGCATGCCGCCGGTCGTGGTGACCCGGTAGCCGAGGCGGTCCACCACGAGTCGGGCGCGCGGCGCGAAGATGAGCTGCGCGACGGCCAGCGGCAGCATCAGCAGGCCGGTCTGCAGGGGCGAGTAGCCGCGCACGCTCTGGGTGTAGAAGACGGCGAAGAAGGTCACACCCATCAGCGCGAAGAACACGAGCGCTATGGCGGAGATGGCCGCGGAGAAGACCTTGTTCCTGAAGTAGTCGATGTCGATGGACGGGTGGTCGCTGCGCTTCTCGTGCACGACGAAGCCGACGAGTACGGCGAGTCCGGCGCCGATGGTCGCGAGGACCTTGGCGTCCGTGAAGTCGGCGAGCTGGCCGCCCCTGATGATGCCGTACACCAGCAGAACGAGCCCGACGACGGACAGCACCACGCCCACCGGGTCGATCCGGCCGGGCTTCGGGTCGCGGGAGTCGGGGACGAGCCAGACCATCAGGCCGACTGCCACGATCACGATGGGCACGTTGATCAGGAAGACGGACCCCCACCAGAAGTGGTCGAGGAGGATCCCTCCGGTGATCGGGCCGATGGCGATGGCGAGGCCGACTCCGCCCGCCCAGATGCCGATCGCCTTCGGCTGCTCGTCGCGCTCGAAGACGTTCATCAGGACGGCGAGGGTGGCCGGCATCACAAAGGCGGCGCCGAGGCCCATCACCGCGCGGAAGGAGATGAGTTCGACCGGGGAGCCGGAGGAGGAGGCGAGCGCCGAGCCGATGCCGAAGACGAGGAGACCGCCGAGCAGGACCTTCTTCCGCCCGAGCCGGTCGCCGAGCAGGCCCGCGGAGAACAGCAGGCCCGCGAAGACGAGGGTGTAGGCGTTGATGGCCCATTCCAGCTCGCTCTGGGTGGCTCCCAGGCCGGTCGGGGCGGGTGTCGAGATGGTCTTGATCGCGACGTTCAGGATCGAGTTGTCGAGGACCACGATCAGCAGGCTCAGCATCAGGACGCCGAGGATCGCCCAGCGTCGCCGGTGCACGGCTTCCGGTATACGGGGGGCTTGGTCGGCAGGAGTTGTCATGTTTTCGAGGCTAGGGGAAATTCGATACGAGACCGTCTCGTATTGGAGTTCTTTACCGAGACCTTACGAGCTCTGGAGACCCGCTTGGTCCCGGCGAAAACGTCGGTGAAGGCAGGGGTGAACGTGAAGACGGAGACGGAGACGAAGACGAAGACCTAGACGGAGGCGGAGGCGGGGCCTGTCAGAAGCCCCCCTAGCCGTTCGGCGGCACGAGGTGCCACCATGGGGGTGATCCGGGGACGCCGTCAGGGCGCCTCGAGATGACAGAAGGAGCCGTTGCAATGACGCAGTCCTCGGCTGCCCGGAAGACCACCGCCAGCAGCAACAACGCGCTGTACGGAGGCAAGGGCACACGCCGTATCACCGTCCGCGACATCACGGTCGCCAAGGAGCGCGGCGAGAAGTGGCCGATGCTCACCGCGTACGACGCGATGACCGCGTCCGTCTTCGACGAGGCCGGCATCCCGGTGATGCTCGTCGGCGACTCGGCGGGCAACTGTCACCTGGGGTACGAGACCACCGTGCCGGTCACCCTCGACGAGATGACCATGCTGTCGGCCGCCGTCGTACGGGGCACCTCGCGTGCCCTCATCGTGGGCGACCTGCCGTTCGGGTCGTACCAGGAGGGGCCGGTACAGGCCCTGCGGTCGGCCACCCGGCTGGTGAAGGAGGCCGGGGTCGGGGCCGTCAAGCTGGAGGGCGGCGAGCGCTCGCACGGGCAGATCGAGCTGCTCGTGGAGTCCGGCATCCCGGTGATGGCGCACGTGGGTCTCACCCCGCAGTCCGTGAACTCCATGGGTTACCGCGTCCAGGGGCGCGGCGAGGAGGCCGCCCAGCAGCTGCTGCGCGACGCGAAGGCCGTGCAGGACGCGGGGGCGTTCGCGGTCGTGCTGGAGCTCGTGCCGGCCGAGCTGGCCGCCGAGGTCACGCGGGCGCTGCACATTCCGACGGTCGGTATCGGCGCCGGGCCCGACACGGACGCGCAGGTTCTCGTGTGGACCGACATGCTCGGGCTCACGGGGGGCAAGATGCCGCGCTTCGTGAAGCAGTACGCCGACCTTCGGTCGGTCATGGGCGAGGCCGCGAAGGCGTTCGCCGATGATGTCGTCGGAGGAACGTTCCCGCTGGAGGAGCACTCCGTCCACTAGGCCGCTGGTCCGCTTGGTGCGCCTGGTCCGCCTGGTGCGCCTGGTCCACTCAGTCCACTGCGGCACCGAGGCAGCCCGCCGATTTCCCCCGTCGGCGGGCTGCCGTTTTTTCGCCCCCGCCGCCCCTACCCGTCCCGTACCTGGGGCTCCGCTCCAGGCCCCGCTCCTCAAACGCCGGAGGGGCTGATGAGCCCTGTCGGTCGGCTGTCGGTCGGTTGTCGGTGGTTTGTCGGCGGGGGGTGGCACCTTGGTCGGCATGACGCGAATCGACAAAGATCCCCGGCCGGGAGGCAGTGGCCCCGGCCGCCCCGACGCCGTCACCGTGCGGGGGCTGGTCAAGCACTACGGCGAGACCAAAGCGCTGGACGGCGTGGACCTGGACGTGCGCGAGGGCACGGTCCGCGGTGTGCTCGGCCCGAACGGCGCGGGCAAGACGACCCTCGTACGCATCCTTTCCACCCTTCTCATCCCGGACTCCGGCCGGGCGACGGTCGCCGGCCTCGACGTCGTGCGCCAGCCCCGCCGGCTCCGCCGGGTGATTGGCCTCACCGGTCAGTACGCCTCCGTGGACGAGAAGCTCTCCGGGCGCGAGAACCTCTACCTGATCGGCAGGCTCCTCGACCTGCCCCGCAAGGACGCCCGTACCCGTGCGGACGAACTCCTGGAACGCTTCTCGCTCACCGACGCGGCCAAGCGACCGGCGAGCACGTACTCCGGGGGAATGCGCCGCCGCCTCGACCTCGCCGCGTCCATGATCGGCAGCCCGAGCGTCCTCTTCCTCGACGAGCCGACGACCGGCCTGGATCCCCGTACCCGGGTCGAAGTGTGGACCGAGGTCAAGCGGATGGTCCGTGACGGTGTCACCGTCCTGCTCACCACCCAGTACATGGAGGAGGCCGAACAGCTCGCGAACGAGCTCACGGTCATCGACCGCGGCAAGGTCATCGCGAACGGCGGCATCGACGAGCTGAAGGCGAAGGTCGGCGGCCGCACCCTGCGCATCCGCCCGGCCGACCCGCTGGAGCTGCGCCCCACGGCCACCGCGCTCGACGAGTTCGGTCTCACGGGCCCGGGCAGCGCCACGGTGGACATCACCACCGGCACGGTCCTCGTCCCGATCCTCAGCGACGAGCAGCTGACCGCGGTGGTCGGCGCGCTCACCGCCCGCGGGATCACCCTCGCCGACCTCGGCACCGAACTGCCCAGCCTGGACGAGGTGTTCCTTTCCCTCACCGGCCACCGGGCCACCGATCCGACCGATCCGACCGATCCGAGCGACCCGAGCGACCCGAGCGACCCGAAGGACGCCCCGGCCGACCGCTCCTACGAGGAGGCCGCCGTATGAGCGCCACCGTCATCGACGCCCCCGCCCCGCTCGACATCGACGACGATCCGCACGTCGGCCTGCGCGCCCATCTGCGGCACATCAGCGCCCTGGTCCGCCGCAACATCCTGTGGATCCGCCAGGACCCGGAGTCGATGTTCGACGTCATCCTGATGCCGATCGTGTTCACGCTGCTCTTCGTGTTCGTCTTCGGCGGCGCGATCGCCGGCAAGGGCAACCAGGACGAGTACGTCAACTACGTCGTCCCTGGCCTCATGGCGATGATGGGCATGAACATCGCCATGGGCGTGGGTACCGGTTTCAACCAGGACTTCCAGACGGGTGTGATGGACCGCTTCCGGTCCCTGCCGATCTCCCGTGCCTCGGTCCTGATAGCCAAGATCGGCGTGGAGATCGCCCGTCTGCTGCTCGCCACGGCGATCCTGCTCGCGGTCGGTTTCCTCCTCGGCCTGTCCGTGGCGAACGTCCCCGGTCTGCTCGCCGCCATCGGTCTGTCCCTGGTCTTCGGCTCCTCCCTCATGTGGATCTTCCTGACCATGGGCGTGGTGATGAAGAACGCCCAGGCCATCCAGGGAATGGGGTTCCTTGTGCTGATGCCTCTGCAGTTCGGGTCGTCGATCTTCTCGCCGACGTCCACCATGCCGGGCTGGCTCCAGACGTTCACCGACTACAACCCGCTGTCGTCCCTCGCGGACGCGGCCCGGGGTCTGATGAACGGCGGCCAGCCGGTCGCCCACGACGTCATGATCACGCTGATCTGGTCGCTCGTCATCACCGTGGTGATGGCCCCGGTCGCGATCCACAAGTACCGGACCAAGAACTGACCGCGCCGGACCACCTCGCGTCAGACCACCTCGCGTCAGACCACCTCGCGTCAGACCAGGGCGGCGGCCTCCTCGAAGGAGAGGCCGCCGCCTTCCGCGTACGCGGCCTCGTACGCCGGGTCGTCGAGGACCTCGCGCACCGCCGCCTCCGCCCGTTCCCGCATCTCGCGCTCGGCGACGGCCTGGACGTGCCCGGGCGGGCGCAACCCGTCGGCGGCGCCGAGGCACAGGGCGGCGTCCCGGGTGCGCCGACCACCGTCGACCCCGGCCAGCGCGACGGCGGCGGTGATCAGATGCACGGAGAACATGTGCGGCGCGATCATCTGCGTCAGCGGGTCCTTCGCCCGCTCCAGGGCTCCCCGCGCCTTCACCACCGCCTCGTCGAACAGGCCTTCCATCGAGTCCAGGCAGGCCTCCACGCCCAGGACGAACCCCTCGAAGACCGCGAACCTGACGGCGGCGAAGTCGCCGCGCAGCAACGCGACCTGTACCCGGGCCTCGGCGATCCGGTCGGTACGGCCGAGCCACATCGCGAGGAAGAGCCTGGCTCCGGGCCTGGCTTCGTTGTGCGTGCCGTCGTCCATGTCCAGGACTTCGCGCAGCAGCCGCTCGCCCCGCTCGGCCTCGCCGGAGTCGATGAGCACGCTGCCGAAGCGGGTGGTGAGGACGGCCGTCTGGGCGTGGGCGCCCAGCCGTTCGGCGTGGGTGATGGCCGTCTCGTAGTCCGCCGCCGCGAGCTGGTACTCGCCCTGGCGCTCATGGGCCTCGCCCCGCGCGGAGAGGGCCTCGGCGGCACCCCAGGCGTCCTCAAGGCGGACGAAGAGCTCCAGCGACTCGTTGGCGTCGCGGGTCGCGTCGCCCGCCCAGTCGGCGCGGTTGGCGAGGATGTTGGCGCGCATCTGGAGCGCGACGGCCAGCTCCCAGCCGTAGCCGAGCTCACGGCAGGTCTCGACACTCGCGTCGATGACCCGGCGCAGCCGGTCAATGTCGCCGGTCAGCAGCACGGCATAGAACCAGAGGTAGCCGGGGTTGCGGCAGACCTGCGGGTAGCCGGGCTCGTAGGTCTCGGCGATGACGCGCAGTTTGGCCTCGCCCTCCGGTGTCTGCCAAGACTGCAACTCCAGGTCCATGTGGGCGAGATGGAGGAGATGAACACCGCGCCGTGCCTCGGCGAGAACCTCCGGGCGCAGCGGCGGCGGGGTCGCGGTGCAGGACTCGTACAGCGGGACGGCCGGCTCGGCGCCCGGCGCGAACGGGTCGGGGCCCAGCGCTATGACCTCCCGGGCCCAGTTGCGGGCGACTATGCGCAGGTCGCGGATCTGCCAGTACCAGGCGAGCGAGAGGACGAGGCAGAGAGCCTCCTGCTCGTCGCGTTCGGCGACGGCGTGCTGCAGCGCGGCGCGCGTGTTCTCGCCTTCGAGCTGGAGCAGTTCGATGGCCGCGCGCTGGCCGGGGCCGCGCAGCAGCAGGTCGGTGGTGCGGGCGAGTTCGCGGTAGTACGTGAGGTGGGCGCGCTCGGTCGCGGAACGCTCGCCGCTCACGTCGAGCCGCTGCCCGGCGTACTCGGCGACGGTCTCCAGGAGCCGGTATCGCATCTCGCCCTCGCCCTTGCCCGAAGGGGTGGCCACCACAAGGGACTTGTCGACGAGTGACCCGACTGCCTCCAGTGCGGCGGGTCCGCAGACCGCCTCGGCGGCGGCGAGGTCGCAGCCGCCGGCGAAGACGGACAGCCGCCGCAGGACGTCGCGTTCGTCCCCGTCCAGCAGGTCCCAGGACCAGTCGACGACGGCACGCAGCGTCTGCTGGCGCGGCAGGACCGTGCGGCTGCCCGAGGTGAGCAGGCGGAAGCGGTTGTCGAGGCGGTCGGCGATCTGGCGCGGAGTGAGCATCCGCAGCCGGGCCGCGGCGAGTTCGATGGCGAGCGGCAGCCCGTCGAGGCGTCGGCAGATCTCGGCGGTGGCCTCCGGGTCGTCCTCGATCCGGAAGCCGGGCCGGGCGGCGGCGCCCCGGTCGGCGAGCAGCTTCAGCGCGTACGGCTCGGGCAGCGGTTCGACCGGCCTCAGCAACTCCCCCGGCACCCCGAGGGGTTCACGGCTCGTGGCCAGGACGGTCAGTCCGGGACAGCGTTCGAGCAGTTGCTCGACGAGCCGGGCCGCGGCGTCGACGACGTGTTCGCAGTTGTCGAGGACGATCAGCATGCGGCGTTTTCCGCAGTGCTCGGTGAGCCGCACGAGGGGGTCGTCGGGCCGCTCCGTGACCACCCGCAGCTCCTCGGCCCCCGCGCCGCGCAGCACGGTCTCCCGTGCCCCGACCGCGGTGAGGACGGCCTCGGGGACGGCCTCCGGGTCGTCGACGGGCGCGAGTTCGGCCAGCCACACCCCGTCGGGCAGGCCTTCGGCGACGCTCTCCGCCGCCTCCTGCGACAGCCGTGTCTTCCCGGCGCCGCCCGGCCCGAGCAGGGTGACGAGCCGCGCCTGCGCGAGGTCCCCGCGGATGGTCGCCAGGTCGGTGTCCCGGCCGACGAAGGAGGTGAGCCGGGCCCTGAGGTTGCCGAGCGGCACGGGGCGCTCGCGCTGGGCGGCCTCGGCGTGGCGGCGGGGCGGTGCCGCTCCGGGGCCGCCGTCGTACGGGGCGGACTCGGGGCCGTGCCCTGCGGGGGCGCCGCTCAGCAACTCCCCGTGCAGGGACCGCAGTTCCGGTCCCGGGTCGGTGCCGAGCCGGTCGGCCAGCAGCCGGCGTACGGCCTCGTAGCCGGCCAGGGCCTCCGCGGCGCGACCCGCGTCGCGCAGGGCACGCAGGCGCAGCACCTGGAGGGGTTCGTCCAGGGGATGTGCGTCGCAGAGGCCGGTGAGGTCGGGCAGGGACTGTTCGGCGTGGCCGAGGGCGAGGGCGGCGGTGAGGCGGGCGCGCCGGGCGTCGAGGCGGCGGGACTCCCAGCGGGACGACTCGGCCGCACGGTCCGGCAGATCGGCGAGGGCGGGGCCCCGCCAGAGGGCGAGGGCGTCGTCGAGGATGACGGCCGCCTTGCCCGGGTCGCCGTCGGCCAGCGCGTGGAAGCCCTCACCCGTGAGCCGTTCGAAGCGGTGCAGGTCGACATCGTCGGCCGCCGCGCGCAGCCGGTAGCCACCCTCGGCGGAGCCGATCGCGTCCGCCCCGAGGGCCCTGCGCAGCCGGCCCACCAGAGCCTGCAGCGCACCCGTGGCGTCGGCCGGAGGGTCGGCGCCCCATACCTCGTCGACCAGCGCGGCCGCGGACACGGTCCGGCCGGAGCGCAGGGCGAACACGGTCAGCAGGGCGCGCAGCCGCGCCCCGCCGACCGGTACGAGGGTGCCGTCGGTACGGAGTGCCTGGGTGGTGCCGAGGATGCGATAGCGCACGCAGACCATTGTCCCTGTTGTCGTCCCGGGCCCGCCCCGGATTTTGGACCGGCGTGAACCGGCATGAACCGGAATGAACCGGGGAGGTGGCCGGGGAGGCGACTGGGGACGAGACGGAGGGCCGCAGGAACCTCCGGCCCTCCGTAGGACGTTGCCCCCACAGCACCGGTACGGTCTACCCGCCACGCCCAGCCCGTTCGAGCTTTCCAGGGAGCCACACCCCATGACCACCGCCACCAGCCGGCACAGTGACCGCCGGATCAGCCCCGTGTTCATCGGGATCGTGGCCGTCGCGGCGGTGACCGGCTGGGCCACCTGGACGGGCTTCGCCGAGCAGCCGGGCATCGCCGTCTTCCTGTTCGTGACGGCTGCGTGGATCGTCTCGCTCTGTCTGCACGAGTACGCGCACGCGCGCACGGCCCTGCACAGCGGCGACATCTCGATCGGCGCGAAGGGCTATCTGACCCTGAACCCGCTGAAGTACACGCACGCGCTGCTCAGCATCGTGCTACCCGTGATCTTCGTCATCATGGGCGGCATCGGCCTGCCCGGTGGCGCGGTGTTCATCGAGCGGGGCCGGATCCAGGGCCGCTGGCGGCACAGCCTGATCTCGGCGGCGGGCCCGCTGACGAACGTGCTGTTCGCGATGGTCTGCACGGCCCCGTTCTGGCTGGACGCGCTGGACGGCGTACCGGCCGACTTCCAGTTCGCCCTCGCGTTCCTGGCGCTGCTCCAGGTCACGGCCGCGCTGCTGAACTTCCTGCCGATCCCGGGCCTGGACGGCTACGGCGTGATCGAGCCCTGGCTGTCTCACAAGATCCGTCGCCAGGTGGAGCCGTTCGCTCCGTTCGGGCTGCTCTTCGTCTTCGCGATCCTGTGGATCCCGGAGGTGAACGGCCAGTTCTTCGACGCGATCGACGCGCTGCTGCGAACCCTGGGCATCGACGAGATCCGCACGTACTGCGGGCAGAACCTCTACCGGTTCTGGACGGAGACCGACCAGTACTGCTCGATCGGCCAGTGACGGGCCGCTCGGTCGGCCCGTGATCCCGATCAGCCCCTGATCCCGGTCGACCCGTGATCCCGGTCAGCCCGTGACGGAGGACGCCCTGCGCCGTGCCCGGTCCCGGCGCAGGTAGTACCAGGTCGTGTTGGAGGACAGACCCGCGAGCAGCACCCACACGATCCCCAGCCAGCTGCCCTGGGCGAAGGAGACGACGGCCGCCGCGACGGCGAGGACACAGACGACGAGGGCGTAGAGGGCGAGTCGGGACATGGGATCGGCTCCTGAGTTCCGGAGAGGGACACTGCTCGGCTCCAGTGTCCCCCACGCCGGGAGCACGCCCGTACGCACTCCTACCGGTCGCGACAGGTCGGTTGCAGGTCGTCAGCTACAGGTCGTCGGCTACAGGTCGTCGGCTACAGGTCGGTGAGCCGCAGTCCCGCGTGGGCCTTGTAGCGCCGGTTCACCGAGATCAGGTTCGCCACCAGCGACTCGACCTGGTGGGCGTTGCGCAGCCGCCCGGAGAAGATGCCCCGCATGCCCGGGATACGTCCGGCCAGCGCCTGGACGATCTCGACGTCCGCCCGCTCCTCGCCGAGCACCATGACGTCGGTGTCGATCTCCTCGATCTCCGGGTCCTGGAGCAGCACGGCCGACAGGTGGTGGAAGGCGGCGGTGACGCGGGAGTCCGGGAGCAGGGCGGCGGCTTGTTCGGCGGCGCTGCCCTCCTCGGGCTTCAGCGCGTACGCGCCCTTCTTGTCGAAGCCGAGCGGGTTGACGCAGTCGACGACGAGCTTGCCGGCCAGTTCCTCCCGCAGCGACTCCAGGGTCTTGCCGTGCCCGTCCCACGGCACGGCGACGATCACGATGTCGCTGCGGCGGGCGGTCTCGGCGTTGTCGGCGCCCTCGACACCGTGTCCGAGCTCGTCGGCGGCGGCCTGTGCGCGCTCCGCAGCCCGCGAACCGATGATCACCGGCTGGCCTGCCCGGGCCAGCCGGTAGGCCAGACCCTTGCCCTGCGGACCGGTGCCGCCGAGCACGCCGACGACGAGCCCGGAGACGTCGGGAAGGTCCCAGGGATCCTTGGCGGGGGCCTTCTGGGCGTTCTGTGCACTGTCAGTAGAGGTCATGGGCCGACTTTACGTGCGTGATTCCGGTCCGCGCCGCTCAGGTGAGGGCCCTCACGGGGATCCGCCGGAAGGTGATCGTCTCGTACGCGCCGAAGTCGCCCGTCTCGTGGAGGAGCCTCACCGTGTCGTCGTAGAGGAGCCCCACCGGGTCGTCGTCGACGCGCACGAGAATTCTGCGCGGGAGGGGGTGGCTGGGGACCGTTGAGCGGGTGCGGCCCGGTGGGGGCTGGTCGCGCAGCTCCCCGCGCCCTGGGGGTTGGGGTGCGGGGAACCGGGTCAAGCGCCCCCGTTTTTGGGCGGGTAGGTGGGGAGAAGAGGTTCAGTCTTCGTCCGCGCCCCGCGGAGCGCCGTCGTGCCAGCGAGGATCCGTCTCCCATTCGAGGTTGCGTTCGCGGGCGGTGTCCATCGCGTGCTGGGCCTCCGTGCGGGACGCGTAGGGACCGAAGCGGTCCTTCGCGGGGCACTCGGGGCCCTCCTCGACCTTCTTGTGCTCCAGGCAGTAGTACCACTCGCCCGGTTTGCCGACCGTGCGCTTCTTGAACAGGGCCATGACCAGCTCCTCTCGCCACCGACATGTTCCCCCATCTCCGCTGGTTAGACTCGCTGGCATGTCTGGCCAGTCGCTGCTCGTCCCAGGGGAGCTGTCCCCCATCCGTTCCGTGCCCGGAAACATCCGCCGCCCCGAGTACGTCGGCAAGCCCGCGCCGACCCCGTACACCGGGCCGGAGGTGCAGACGCCCGAGACGATCGAGGCGATGCGGGTCGCCGGCCGGATCGCCGCGCAAGCCATGGCCGAGGCCGCGAAGCTCATCGCGCCCGGCGTCACCACGGACGAACTGGACCGGGTCGCGCACGCGTACATGTGCGACCACGGCGCCTACCCGTCCACGCTCGGCTACCGCGGCTTCCCGAAGTCCCTGTGCACCTCCGTGAACGAGGTGATCTGTCACGGCATCCCGGACTCCACGGTCCTGCGGGACGGCGACATCATCAACCTCGACGTGACGGCGTACATCGGGGGCGTGCACGGCGACAACAACGCCACGTATCTCGTCGGCGCCGTGGACGAGGAGTCGCGGCTGCTGGTCGAGCGGACCCGTGAGTCGCTCGAACGTGCCATCAAGTCGGTCAAGCCCGGCCGTCAGATCAACATCATCGGCCGGGTCATCGAGTCGTACGCGAAGCGCTTCGGATACGGGGTCGTCCGGGACTTCACCGGGCACGGCATCAACTCGTCGTTCCACTCGGGGCTGATCGTCCCGCACTACGACAACCCGCACGCCACGACCGTGATCCAGCCGGGGATGACGTTCACGATCGAGCCGATGCTGACGCTGGGGACACACGAGTACGACATGTGGGACGACGGGTGGACGGTCGTCACGAAGGACCGGCTGCGGACCGCGCAGTTCGAGCACACCCTGGTCGTCACGGACAGCGGGGCCGAGGTCCTCACCCTGCCGTAGCCGCCCGCCCCCCCCTCGCTGCCCCTCTCGCCGCCCGCTCGTTCAGAGCGGGCGGTTCTTTCATGGGGCGGAGGTGGGAGCGATGGGGATTCGGGGTACGGTCTTACCGACAGCGTGTCGGAAACCATTGACTTAGGTAAGCCTAACCATAGAAGATTGGTGTGGCTCTCGTTCCTCCCCCTTCGCCTCCGGAGGCCCTCATGAACTCGTCGAGTACGTCGAGTACACCGTTCTCGACGCTCATCCGCACCGCGTCACACGAACAGCACATGGAGGCGGAGACCTCGACGTTCATGAGCGATCTGCTCGGCGGCAGGCTCGGCGTGGACGCGTACGCGCGCTACACCGAACAGCTGTGGTTCGTGTACGAGGCGCTGGAGTCGGGCGCGCGCGACCTTTCCGACGATCCGGTGGCGGGCCCCTTCATCCAGCCCGAGCTGATGCGGCTCGCTTCCCTGGAGCGGGACCTCGCGCATCTACGGGGTGCGGACTGGCGCAACGGCGTCACCGCCCTGCCCGCGACGCGGGAGTACGCGGCGCGGGTCGCCGAGTGCGCCCGCACCTGGCCCGGCGGATACATAGCGCACCACTACACGCGCTATCTCGGCGATCTCTCCGGCGGACAGATCATCCGCGGCAAGGCGGAGAAGACCTGGGGATTCACGCGCAAGGGTGACGGGGTCCGGTTCTATGTCTTCGAGGACATCGGCAACCCGGCGGCGTTCAAGCGGGGGTACCGCGAGTTGCTCGACGGTGTTCTGGCGGACGACCTGGAGAAGCAGCGGATCATCGCCGAGTGCAGGCGGGCGTTCGCGTTGAACACCGGGCTGTTCCAGGCGCTGGGGGAAGAGTTCCGCATCAGCGCGTGAGCGGGCCCGTGTGAGAGCCGCGTGGGCAGGCCCGTGTGAGAGCCGCGTGAGCGGGCCCGCGTGAGAGTGCCGAACGGGTCTCAGCGTTGCAGGAACACTCTTCCTCCCACCTCCACCCAGCCCTCCGGCTGTGGTGCGGTGAGGAGTTGGGAACCCGCGCCCTGGACGATGTTCAGGGCGCGGCCCAGTTGTGCCGTCAGCTGCAGGGCCGCGGCGCCCGTAGCCTCGTCCTC
The DNA here is from genome assembly GCF_040651415.1 of Streptomyces sp. NPDC048484. Taxonomy (NCBI): domain Bacteria; kingdom Bacillati; phylum Actinomycetota; class Actinomycetes; order Kitasatosporales; family Streptomycetaceae; genus Streptomyces; species Streptomyces sp. NPDC048484. The sequence continues at coordinate 12,482 of NZ_JBEZJY010000079.1, read as the reverse complement.
CTCCATGCCGTCTCCCCGACCGGGGAAGCCCCGGGCGCGGACGCGGCCCGCCGCCTCGTCCTCCCACGCCCAGGCGTAAATCCACTCCCCCGGCTCCGGCACGGGCAGTGCGTCGACCTCGGCGGCGGTGGCGTACCGGCGCAGCGTGCGCGGCTCCGGCCACTCCGGGCGGGCCTCGATCCAGGTGAACTCGCCGTCGAGCCGGGTCCCCACCACACCTGCGGGTGTGACGAGTTCGGGTACGTCCAGCAGCCAGGCCGCGCCCACGCACGGGTGTCCGGCGAAGGGCAGCCGCACACTGGGGGTGTAGATGTCGATGATCCCGCGCTCGGGGTCGTCCACGAACACCGTCTCACTGAAACCGAGTTTGGCCGCGAGCGCCTGCCGCTCGCTGCGCTCCGGAAGTACGGAACCCTCCCGTACGACCCCGAGTTCGTTGCCGTGCTCGCCGCGGGGCCCGCAGAAGACCCGCACCACGTCGTAATCAGTCACGCGGGCATTCAAACATCATGGCGGCACCGCACGCGCACACGCACGCGGTCAACCGCCGCCCCGCCCGGAGCCGGCGGCCGCGGCTGCTGCTCGACGAGCCGACGGCCGCGCTGGACCTGAGGCACCAGGAGTTGGTGCTCCGGGTCTGCCGGGAAAGGGCGCGCCAGGGGGACGCGGTGGTCGTGGTGTTGCACGATCCGGGTCTCGCGGCCGCGTACGCGCACCGGGTCGTGATCCTTTGCGCCGGGCGCGCGGTGGCCGACGGCGCTCCGGCGGAGGCCTTCACCGACCGACTGCTTTCGGACGTCTGCAAACAGCCGGTGGAGGTGTTCCCCCCACCCGCGCACCGGTGGGGTCATGGTGGCCCCTGTCGGGAGTTCTTGACCCGTCTTTGACTGTTTCGTAGGGCCCGGATTGAGCCTCCGTGACCGGACCGTGCCCATGCGGCAGCCATGAGAGCTGAATCACTGGACGGTCGGCTTTCAGTCAGGTAAGCCTCAGATAAGTTAGGTCAGCCTCACCGAGCCCCTGTGCCTTGCCGATGCCTTGCTGATGTCTTACCGATGCCTTCCCTGTGAACTCCTGGAGCCTGCATGCGAGCCGTCCGACTCTCCGTCGTCACCGCCGCCGCGACCGCGGCGGCGCTGGCCGCTGTCACGGGTTGCACCGAGAAGAGCGACGCGTCGAGCGCCGACCACGTCGTCGAGGTGACGGCCACGGACACCAAGTGCGAGGTGTCGAAGAAGGAACTCCCGGCCGGGCACGTCCAGATCGACGTGACCAACAAGGGCTCCAAGGTCACCGAGGTCTATCTCCTCTTCCCCGACGACCGGATCGTCACCGAGCGCGAGAACATCGGCCCCGGCACCAAGCAGAAGGTCACCGCCGAGGTGAAGGCGGGCGACTACCGGATCGCCTGCAAGCCCGGCATGAAGGGCAAGGGCATCCGGCAGGACGTCACGGTCACCGGCGGTGGCAAGGTCGCCAAGCGTGATCCGCGGCTGGACTCGGCGGTCGCCTCCTACCGGCAGTACGCGCAGGAGCAGGCCGACGAGACACTGCCCAAGGTCAGGGTCTTCACCGACGCCGTCAAGGCCGGTGACATCGCGGCCGCGAAGAAGGCCTACGCCGGCTCGCGCATCGGCTGGGAGCGGACCGAGCCTGTCGCCGAGTCGTTCGGTGACATCGACCCGAAGGTCGACCTGCGCGAGGACGGTCTGGAGGAGGGTCAGGATCTGGAGAAGGACTGGACCGGGTGGCACCGCCTGGAGCGCTCGCTGTGGAAGGACAAGAAGCTCACCGACCGGGACTCCGAACTCGCCGACCAGCTGATCAAGGACCTCACCGACTGGCAGAAGCGGGTCGGCAAGGCGGAGATCACCCCGACCTCGATGGCCAACGGCGCCAAGGAACTCCTCGACGAGGTCGCCACCGGCAAGGTCACCGGCGAGGAGGAGCGCTACTCGCACACCGACCTGGTCGACTTCAAGGCGAACGTCGAGGGCGCCCAGGAGTCGTACGAGCTGCTGAAGCCGGTCGCCTCGGAGAACGACGCGGCGCTGACGAAGGAGCTCGACACCCAGTTCGCGGCGCTCGACACGCTGCTGGACAAGTACCGCGAGGACAAGAGCTCCTACGAGTTCACCTCGTACGACAAGGTCGGCAAGGCGGACCGCAAGGAGCTGTCGGACGCGGTGAACGCGCTCGCGGAGCCGCTGTCGAAGCTCGCCGCCGCCGTCGTGAAGTAGGGGACGGCCATGACGAACACTCCCTCAACGGACACCCCTTCAGAGGAACCCACGCCGGCTCCTCCTTCGCAGCCTTCACCCTCTTCGCAGCCCTCACCCTCTTCACCCGCTTCGCAGCCTTCGCGGCGTTCGCTGATCGGCTGGGGCGGTGCCGGGCTCGCGCTGGGTGCCGCCGCGGCCGGTGGGGCGGTGGCGATGGCCCGGACGGGCGACGACGCCGAACCGACCGCCGCCGGGTCGGGTGCCGCGGTCGCCTTCCACGGCACCCACCAGGCGGGCATCGCCACCCCGGTCCAGGACCGGCTGCACTTCGCCGCGTTCGACGTGAAGACGACGGACCGGGCCGCGTTCGTCCAGTTGCTGAAGGACTGGACCGAGGCGGCCCGGCGGCTGACCGCCGGGCAGGTGGTGGGCGAGGGCGCGTACGGCGGTCTGGCCGAGGCCCCGCCGGACGACACCGGGGAGGCGCTCGGCCTCAAACCGTCCCGGCTGACCCTGACCATCGGTTTCGGCCCCTCGCTGTTCGAGAGGTTCGGCCTCGCGGACCGGCGGCCCGAAGCCCTCGTCGACCTGCCGAAGTTCGCCGGCGACAACCTCGACAAGAACCGCAGCGGTGGCGACCTGTGCGTCCAGGCCTGCGCGGACGACCCCCAGGTCGCCGTGCACGCGATCCGCAACCTCGCCAGGATCGGCTTCGGCAAGGTCGTCATCCGCTGGTCCCAGCTGGGCTTCGGCAAGACCTCGTCGACGACTCCGGACGCCCAGACCCCGCGCAACCTCATGGGGTTCAAGGACGGCACCCGCAACATCGCGGGGACCGAGACCGACCGGCTGAAGAAGTTCGTGTGGGTCGAGGAGACGGACGTCGACAAGGACGCGGCCTGGATGACCGGCGGGTCCTACCTCGTGGCCCGGCGCATCCGCATGAACATCGAGACCTGGGACCGGACCTCCCTCCAGGAGCAGGAGGACATCTTCGGCCGTGACAAGGGCGAAGGCGCCCCTGTCGGCAGGGCGAAGGAACGGGACAAGCCGTTCCTGAAGGCGATGAAGCCCGACGCGCACGTCCGGCTCGCGCACCCCGACACCAACGCGGGGGCGACGCTCCTGCGCCGCGGCTACTCCTTCACGGACGGCACGGACGGGCTCGGCCGCCTGGACGCGGGCCTGTTCTTCCTCGCGTACCAGCGGGACGTACGCAAGGGCTTCGTCCCGGTGCAGCGGAGCCTGGCGGCCGACTCGCTCAACGAGTACATCCAGCACGTGGGTTCCGCGGTCTTCGCGATCCCGCCCGGTGTCCGCGACCGGGACGACTGGTGGGGCCGGACGCTGTTCTCAGCAGATCCCAAGGGGGCGTAGACCGTGTTCGGCAACTATCTGATCGGCCTGCGCGAGGGCCTCGAAGCGAGTCTCGTCGTCTGCATCCTCATCGCCTACCTGGTGAAGACGGACCGCCGGGAAGCCCTGAAGCCCATCTGGATCGGCATCGGCGCCGCGGTGGCCCTCGCCCTCGGCTTCGGGTTCGCGCTCGAATTCGGCTCCCAGGAGCTGACGTTCGAGGCGCAGGAGGCGCTCGGCGGCTCGCTGTCGATCATCGCGGTCGGCCTGGTGACATGGATGGTCTTCTGGATGCGGCGCACCGCCCGGCACCTGAAGTCCGAGCTGCACGGCAGGCTGGACGCGGCGCTGGCGATGGGCACGGGCGCACTGGTCGCCACCGCCTTTCTGGCCGTCGGCCGGGAGGGCCTGGAGACGGCCCTGTTCGTCTGGGCGTCCGTGCGCGCGTCGAACGACGGCACCCAGGGCCCGCTGATCGGCGTCCTGCTCGGCATCCTGACGGCGATCGTGCTCGGCTACCTCTTCTACCGGGGCGCGGTCCGTATCAACCTCGCCAGGTTCTTCACCTGGACCGGCGGCATGCTGGTGGTCGTGGCCGCGGGCGTCCTCGCGTACGGCGTGCACGACCTTCAGGAGGCCGACTTCCTGCCGGGTCTGACGAACAAGGCCTTCGACATCAGCGAGACCGTCCCCCCGGACAGCTGGTACGGCACGCTCCTGAAGGGTGTCCTCAACTTCCAGCCCGACCCGACCGTCGTCCAGGTCGTCGTGTGGTTCGCGTACCTGGTGCCGACGCTCGCGTTCTTCCTGGCGCCCTCGCGGGCCGGCCGGGCCGGGACCAGGTCGCCCGCCCCGGTGCGCGAGGATGTCTGAGAGCCTGGGACCGGGCCGAGGCGGCGTACTCCTCCCGGTCCCGGTAGGGTTCGCCTCCGGGAATCGGGGAGCGGAAGGTGCAGGGACTCGATGAGCAGGGATCGCGGCCCTCGTAGGCCTCGCGGGTTTGGCCGGAGCGCGCTGACAGCGGCCTCGGTGACCGTGCTGTCGGTGACGGCGAGCGGGTGCATGGTGGTGCACGGGGAACGCGAGATCCTCCCCGGGGCCACGAAGTCCGAGGCCACGCGCGCCCTGGACGACTTCACCACCGCCTACAACGAGGCGAACGGCGCCAACGACCCGTCCCTGGACGCGGACCGGGTCACGGGCGCCCTGGGCGACATCGACGGGGCGAAGCTGAAGGCCGGCAGCAAGAACCAGCCCGGCGGCAATCCGAACTACGTGCCCCTGAAGCTGACCGACACCGAGTTCACCATCCCCGAGAAGGCGGGCTGGCCGCGCTGGTTCGTCACCGAGTCCAAGGCCAACAAGGGCCGCGGTGAGGACCGTTGGCTGATGGTGTTCACTCGCGGCGACGTGAACGAGGTGTGGCGGGTCTCGTATCTGACGATCGCCTCCGCCGAGGAGATACCGGAGTTCAAGAAGGACGCGGACGGTTTCGCCCAGCCGGTCACGGCGGACACGGCGGACCTGGCGGTCGCCCCCGGAAAGCTCCCCCAGACGTACGCGACCTACCTCAAGGACGGCGGCAGCACCTTCGCCGCCGGCGCCCACACCACCAAGTGGCGCTCCGAGCGGGCGAAGAGTGAGGCACGTCCCGGCCTCGCCCAGCAGTACATCGACGAGCCGCTGGCCTCCGGCGACTACGCACCGGTGGGCCTGCGCACCGCGGACGGCGGCGCCCTCGTCTTCTTCACCACCCGCCACTTCCAAAAGCAGACAGCGGCGCCGGGAGTCCCCATCAACGTCACCAACGCCGACGTGAAGGCCCTGATGACCGGCGATCCCAAGCAGTCCCTCACCCTGGAGTCCATCTCGAACCAGGCGGTCCTGGACCCCCCGAAATCGGCGACGGATCAGAAGGTGGCTTTCCTCAGCCGAATCCAGGGCCTGACAGGAGCGAAGGGCGAGTAGACCCCCGCCCCGGCGGAGTCACCTTCACCCCCGCAACGGCCAAGCCGCGACCTGCTCCCGCTCTTCCCCCGCGTACCGCGCGCATTCATCGGTCAGCACTTCGAGCAACGACAACGGATCCGGCAGCGGATGCTCAGGCCCCCGCACCCACTCCACCGTCAGCTCCCCGGCCAGCCGCGCGGGCGGCACCAGCACGTACGAGCCCCGGCAGTGCCACCGCAGCCCCGGATGCTCGTCCATCGTCTCGGGATGGCAGTCCAGCTCGCACGGCCACCACTCGTCCTCGTCCTCGGGCGTACCGCGCGTGGCGGTGAAGAAGAGCATCCGGTCGTTCCCGGACAGGGCGACGGGCCCGACCTCGACATCGGAGGCGAGCAACCGGGCCAGCGCCTCCTGTCCGGCCTCCAGCGGTACGTCCAGCACGTCGTGCACCATGCCGGTCGCGGTGATGAAGTTGGCCAGCGGCTGATGCCGGGCCCACCGCTCGATCTGTGCCGGGTCGGTCGTGGACTGTGTCTGCCAGGCGAAGGACACGGGGTGGCGCGCGGGGGTGGGACACCCGACACGGTCACAGGAACACCGGTAGGCGGAGGGATGGGCGGCGGGCGCGAGCGGCAGCCCGGCTCCCGCGGCGGCGAGCAGCAGTTCCTCACGGCTCGCGGAGGCGTCCGCGGCGTCCGGTCGTGGGCGCCGGCCGCGCAACCACTGGGAGATCCTGCCCTGCCCGCCGGAGCTGCGGCCCATCTCTGCGCTCATAGATCCCCTCGCCTGGCTATCGTGCGGACAGCATGCCTCATGGTCCCACCATCCTGCGCTCCGGGGGCCCGGAGCCCACATCCGGGGTAGGTGGGGCGATGCCCACCCGGGGCAGTCATCGAGTGTCATTGCCTACTTTGTGGCGATATGCCCGCCTACGGTGTCGGCATGGTCACACGGACTGCGCTGACGTACATCGCCGGTCTCACGTCACTGGCCCTCGTGGGACAGGGCGGGGCGGTCACCCCGCTGGAGTGGGGCACCGGCCCACTGACGGTGTCCGCGCTGCCCCGCGTCGTCTACACGGCGCACCGCGGCGGCGCCCGGGAGGTTCCGGAGAACAGCATGTCGGGCCTTGTCGCCGCGTGGAAGCGCGGGACGGCCCAGGTGCTCGACCTGGACACCCGGATGCTCCGCGACGGGACGCTGGTGGTCATGCACGACGCGGCCCTGAACCGCACCACCTACACGGGCGGCCCTGTGCACGCGCTCGACCGGCGGGACTGGCAGGGGATCCGGCTGCGCCCCAGGGCTGCGCTGCCGGGCAGCTGGCCCCCGGAGCGGCCGCCGACACTCGCCGAGGTGCTGGACCGGTTCGGCGGGCGGGTGGTGCTGACGGTGGAGGCCAAGGACCCGCGGAGCCTGGGGAGCCTCGCCGCCATGATCAGGGAGCGTGGCCTGACCCGCTCGGTGCTGGTCAACTCCAACCGTCCCGCGACGGCCCTGCGCACCCACCGCATGGGGCTGCTGTCGCAGTTGTGGCGATCGGCCCGTCAGATGCGTACGGACCGGCCCGAGGGGTGGCGGCCGTTCGTGAACGTCCTGGACGTGGACCACAGGGCCCGCGACCGCGATCTCGTACGGGCCGTCAGGTCCGGCATCCCGCGCGTGTGGGCGCACACGGTGGTGACCCCCGCGCAGCGCGACCGCGCTCTCGCGCTCGGCTGCGACGGGATCATCACGGACGCGCCGGGACGGCTGGGCCGGGCGGGAAGGCGGCACTAGAAGGTCGAGGAAGATCTTGGCGAGGGGCAGGTCAGCGGGGGGCGAGGCCGTAGAGGGCGTACTCGACGAGCTTGTCCGTGTACTCGTACGTGATGGGGCCCGTGTACTGGAGCCAGCGCTGGGCGAGCGGTGAGACGAAGAGCTCCAGGGCGACGCGCGGGTCGACGTCGGTGCGCACGGCGCCCTGCTCCTGGGCGGCGCGCAGACGCTTCACGTACAGCTGGAGCTGGGGTTCGAGGAGCTTGCCGACGAACTCACGGCCGACCTGTTCGTTGACGACGCCCTCAGCCGCCAGGGCCCGTGACGGGGCCTCGAACTTGGGGTCGAGCAGTTCGTCGACGGTGGATCTCAGCACCAGCTTGAGATCGGCTTCCAGGTCGCCGGTGTCGGGGATCTCGTACGTCGCCTGCTCCCCGATGACCTCCGGCCGCTCGGCCGCCTCCGCCGCCTGGGCGCTCAGATCGATGAACGCCTCCAGCAGGACGTCCGCCTTCGACGACCACCACCGGTAGATCGTCTGCTTGCCGACGCCCGCACGCGCGGCGATTCCCTCGATGGTGGTCCTGGGGTAACCGATCTCGGTCACGAGGGCGAGGGCGGCGTCGTAGATCGCGCGGCGGGACTTCTCGCTGCGGCGGGTGGAGTCGGGGGCCATGCGTCGAACCTACCAGGCTGACAAGACGACACGTCTCGCCAGTATGTGACGGGGATCACGCCGGGAGGAAAACCCGCGGCTCGGTCCAGGCGTCTAGCCGGTGTGAGATCACTCAGGGCAGCGCCTCGCGAGGTGCACGAGGTGGACGAGGAGCGTCTCGTCCGGCTGGTGGCGAAAGGCGACCGTGCCGCGTTCGACGAGTTGTACCGGCGTACGTCGCCGTGGCTGGCGGTGCGGCTGCGCCGCCGCTGTGTGGACGAACAGATCGTCGCGGAGGTCATGCAGGAGACCTACCTGGCCGTGTGGCGCGCGGCGGGCGCGTTCGCCGGGTCCGCGGTCGGCGGAACGGCCGTCGGCTGGCTGTGGACGATAGCGGCGCGCCGCCTGGTCGACGCGTTCCGCCGCAGGGCCCATCACGCGGAGCCGCCGCCGGCCGCCGCCGTGCCCGACGTGGCGCCCGCCGCCGAGGAGGAGGCGCTCGCGGCGACCGTCGGCGGCGACGTCGGGGACGCACTGCGGTACCTCGCACCGGAGTTGAGACAGGTACTGCAGGCCATGGTGCTCGACGGGCTGTCCGTCCGGGAGACCGCGGTCCTGCTCGGGCTGCCCGAGGGCACGGTCAAGACCCGTGCCCGCCGGGCCCGGATCGCGATGCGGAGGGCGCTGGCGTGAAGATGGAACACGCGTCGAAGCGGATCATCGAGGGATACGCGCGCGGCGGCACCGGCCTCGCCGCCGACGAGGTGTGGGCCGTGGAGGCGCACCTGGAGGCGTGCCGGGTGTGCCGTGACCGGCTGTCCGCCGTGGTCGCCGCCGAGGTGCCCGCCGTGGTGTCGCTGGTCGACACCGTGTGGTCCGGCCTCGAACCCCGGCTGGCGGTCACCGCCACGATGCCGCACGGACGGCTCCGGTCGGCGCGGCTGTCACAGCTGTCGCGGTGGATGACGCCCGCGATGGTGCCGTGGCTGGCCATGATCGTGGGCGTGACGCTGCTGGCCCTGCTGCTCGACCTGCTCAACACCGGCAGCGGCACCGGCACCGGCACCGGCTCCGGCTCCGGCTCCGGCTCCGGCGAGGTGTCGCTGGTGCTGCTGTTCGCGCCGGTCCTGCCCGTGCTCGGCGTCGCGGCGTCCTGGGCCCGCGGTCTGGACCCGGCGTACGAACTGACGGCTTCGGTGCCCAGGGCCGGGCTCCAGCTGGTGCTGCGCCGCACCGCGTCCGTGCTCGGCGTGGTCGTCCCCGCGCTGCTGGTGGGCGGCTGGGCGACCGGGGTGATGGTGGCTCAGTGGCTGCTGCCCTGCCTGGCCTTCACCGCGGCGACGCTGGCGCTCGGCGGCATCGTGGGCGTGACCCGCGCAGCCCTCGCGCTGGCCGCCGTGTGGGCCGCCCTGGTCCTGGCGCCGACCCTGGCCACCAGCCGTACCGCCGTCGCCCTGCACACGGGCGGTCTGCCCGCGTGGGGGCTGGTCCTCACCCTCGGGGTCGCGGTCGTGATCGCCCGCAGAGGCGCGTACTCCGTACTGAAAACCCATCGATGAGCAACGGCAAATCCAACGGAAAGGAACACCACATGACGTCCGCGGTCAACGCGGCCGACATCGCGCCGACGGCCTACGCCTGGGAGATCCAGGCCACCGGGCTGAAGGTCAGAGTCGGCAGGAAACGGATGGCCGTCGACGGCCTCGACCTGCGGCTCGGCACCGGCGTACACGGCCTGCTCGGCCCCAACGGGGCGGGCAAGACCACCCTCATCCGGACGCTGGCCACCGTGCTGCGCCCCACCGAGGGCACCCTGGAGATGCTCGGCGAGTCCGCGGGCGGCCTGGGCGAGCACCGAGCGCTGCGCCGCCGGATCGGCTATCTGCCACAGGAGTTCGGCTACTACAAGCGCTTCACGGTGCGCGAGTTCGTCGAGTACATGGCGTGGCTGAAGGAGGTCCCGAAGGCGGAGATCCCCGCGGCGGTGCAGCGTGCCGTGGAACGGGTGGGCCTGGCGGACCGCGCCGACGACAGGATGAAGACCCTGTCGGGCGGCATGGTGCGCAGGGCCGGCATCGCGCAGGCCCTCGTCAACGACCCGACGGTCCTGCTCCTCGACGAACCGACGGTCGGCCTGGACCCGTCGCAGCGGCTGCGGTTCCGCGAGCTGTTGCAGGAGCTGGGTACGGACAGCTGTGTACTCGTCTCGACCCATCTGGTCGAGGACGTCGCCGTAGCCTGCACCGACGTGGTGCTCTTCGCCGAAGGCCGGCTGGTCTTCCAGGGCACCCCGGACGAACTGGCGGCGGCGGGCAGCCCCGAACACGTGGGCGACAGTCCCCTGGAGCGCGGCTACTCGGCGCTGCTGCAGAGCCCCGAGCAGGAGAGGGGCACCTGGTGAACATCCGCGTCCTGCGTATCGAGCTTCGGCGCTCCGTCGCCCCGTGGGCCGGTGCCGTGGTCCTGGTGACGGCTCTGGCGTTCCTGTACCTGCTGGACTCCGCGTGGTCGAGGGGCGACACGGCATGGACGGCCCAGTGGACGTCCATGGCCATGTGGACCCGCTCCCTGCTGTTCTACCTGTGGCCGGTGACCGTGGGGCTCGGGGCGCTTCAGGGCCTGCGTGACCACCGCTCGAAGATGTACGAGCTGCTGACGAGCACACCGCGGCCGGCCTGGCAGCGCGCGGCCGCGCTGGCGGGCACGACGGCGTTCACGCTGGTCTCGGCCTTCGCGCTCCTCCTCCTCGTGGGCGCGGTCCAGGTGTTCGGCAACACCGACTACACGCACCTGGGCTGGCTGCCCATCTCGCTGGTGGGGGCGCTCTTCCTCGTGGCGGGGGCCGTACTGGGCATGGGGGCCGGGCGGGCCCTGCCGTCCGTGCTCACCCCGCCCGCGCTGGCCATGGCCGCCTTCGCGTTCACGGCCGTCATGCTCATGTCGCTGGGCCGGACGGAGACGGTCATGGCGGGCGGGATCCCGGGCACGGGGCCGAACAGGGTCTCGCTGCTGTCACCGTCGGTGGAGGAGGTGCGCGACGTACTCGTCACCCTGTCCGCCTCCGTGCACCTCGGGCAGACGGTCTGGGTGCTCGGTATGGCCGCGACCGGCTTCGCGCTGCTGGTCGCCGCGACCCCGCGCACCCGGCTGGCCGCTCTGACGCCCGTCCTGGCGGGTGCGGTGATCGCCCTGCTCGTGCTGCCGTCCGACCCGAGCCGGATGTACGTCGTCGACAAGGCCGCCGCGGAACTGGTGTGTGACGGCCCGGTGTGCGTGACGAAGACACAGCAGACGCGGCTCGCCGGCCTCGCGGGTCCCGGCAGGAAGGCCCTGCGCCTGTTGCACGCCGCCCTGGGCGGTCAGGCACCGGACTCGGTCCGGGAGAACACCGCCGTACCGCCGGAGGGCTCCATGCCGCGGTGGTCCCGCGAGACCGTGCTCTTCGACTTCGACGACGACTTGATCGCTGCCGCGAAGGGCGAGAAGCAGCTGACCCGGGCCCTGATCGCGCAGAGCCTGGTGCCGGGGTGCACCCCCGTCGGCTGGAGCGGCACCGTCGCCGACGCCGCCTCGCCGAGCGTCGCGGTGGGCTTTGTCACCGGCGACCTCGAACCGCTCGACGGTACCGGCTACCCCGCGGCCGAACAGACGGCCGAGGCCCGCCCCGTGTGGAAGAAACTCAGAGCCCTGCCGCGGGACGAACAGCTCGCCCGCATCAGCGCGATGCGCGCCGCCGCGCTGTCCTGCGAGGGCGAACCGCTCGACGCGCTGACGGGCGGTGCGTCCCGTTGAGACGGCTCCTGGCGAGACAGCTCCCGGCGAGACAGCTCTCGTCGAGGCAGTTCCCGGTGAGATGGCTGACGCTGTACGCCCGCTCGCGTCAGGTACCCGCGTCGCTCGCCGCGCTGGTGATCAGCGCGGTGACGGTATGGGCACTCGCCCGGGACGGAGGCGGGGGCGGGGAGCCCGCTGATCCGCGGCTGCCCGTACTCGTCCTCGCTGCCGGGGCGATGGCCGCCTCGGTCGGGCTCAGCGGGCAGGACCTCGCGCTGGACCGGACGGCCGCGATCCGCTGGGTGCCGCGCAGAGCGGCGCACGTGCTGCTCGCCGGCGCGGTCGTCGCCGCGGTGCTGCTCGCGGTGCGGACGGCGGGCGCGCCCATGGCCACCACCGCGTTCGTCGTCCGGGACAGCGCGGGCCTGATGGGACTGGTCGCCCTGGGTGCGGCGCTCGCGGGCGGCCCGTACGCGTGGACGCTGCCGTTCGCCTGGCTCTCGTTCTCGTTCTTCGCCCCGCCCGCGACGAGTACGCCGACGGAGGTGGCAACGTGGATGCTGCTGCCACCCGGAACGCCGACGGCCACCTGGACGGCCGTGATCCTCACGGCCGTGGGCACGGCGGCGTACGCGGTGGCGGGCCCGAGACGATAGTTCGCCCCCGCCGCCCCTTCCCGTCCCGTACCTGGGGGCTGCGCCCCCAGACCCCCGCATCGGCCTGAACGGCCTCGTCCTCAATCGCCGGACGGGCTGGAATTCCAGCCC